>QGVF01000047.1 GCA_003242705.1 Acidobacteriota bacterium | reverse complement strand
ACGAGCCGGCCGTCAACGCGTTTGCCGTCCCCGGCGGGTTCATCTATCTGACACGCGGCATCCTGCCATTTCTCCGCAGCGAGGCGGAGCTGGCCGGCGTACTGGGCCACGAGATCGGCCACGTCGACGCCCGCCACTCCGCCGAGGCGTATTCACGGCAGCTCGGTGCCGGGCTTGGTCTCGTGCTCGCCGGCATCCTTGTGCCCGAAACCCAGCCGCTGCAGGGGCTCGCCGGCGCCGGCCTCAGCGTACTGTTCCTGAAGTACGGACGCGAAGCGGAGCTCGAATCCGATCGCCTCGGCGTCCAGTACGCCTCGCGTGCCGGCTGGGATCCCCGCGGAGTGCCGGGCATGCTGACGACACTTGCCCGGCTCGACGAAGCGAGTGGCTCGACCCGAGGCATCCCCAACTGGGCGCTGACGCACCCGCCTGCTGCCGACCGGGTCGAGCGCGTCCAGGAAGTCGTGGCCCAGGCGTCGACCGCGAAGGGCATCGTCAACGAAAACGCGCTCGACCGCTACCTCGACGGCCTCGTTTTCGGCGACAGTCGCGAAAAGGGCATCGTTCGCGGCAACGAGTTCCTGCATCCGGTCCTGCGCTTCGCGATCCGCTTCCCCGAGGGCTGGCAGGTGATGAACACCGACGAGCAGGTGGCGGCGCGGCGCGACGAGAACAGCAATCACATCATGCTGCTGCAGCTCGCGCAGGGCAGTGGACCGCTGCAGCAGGTGGCACCGGCGCAGATGGCCAATGCCGGCTGGCAGCAGCTCAACGGACAGCAGGCGTCGATCAACGGCCTGGACGCGTACGTCGGGACGTATCAGGGACGCGTGAACAACGTCGACGTCCGGCTTCGGGCGGCGCACGTGCGCGCCGGGAACCAGACCTATGTCGTCGCCGGACTGGCGCCCGTCGGCGAGTTCGCCAGTGCCGAGCCGACCTTCACCGCCGCCATCCGCACGTTCCGGTCGCTCAGTGCCGCCGAGGCGGACCGCATCCAGCCGAACCGGATCGACTTCCGCATCGCGCGGGCCGGCGACACGTGGGAGTCGCTGGCCAGGGAGCAGGGCGTCGTGTCGGCCGCGACGCTGGCCATCATGAACGGTCGCGATCCCTCCTCGCAGCCGAAGCCCGGCGAACGGCTGCGGATCGTCGTCGCCGGCTGAAGTGGCACGACGCCGGCGACGATGGGCCTGGGTCGGGCGGAGTCTCGTCGCGCCGCCGGCCGTGCTCTTTGCATGCCTGAGTTACTCGTGGCTGACGCTGCCCGACGTCAGGCCCCTGCGGACGAATCCGCCCGACCGGACGGCGTTCATGGCGCTCCGCGCGGCCGAAGCGGCCCGCGCCGGTCGGCAGACGACCGTGACCTGGCACTGGGTGCCGTATCGCGAGATCTCACCGAACCTGCGGCGTGCGGTGCTCGTGGCCGAAGATGCAGCGTTCTGGAACCACGACGGCGTCGACTACGACGAAGTGCGAAACGCGATTCGCGCCGCGCTCGAGACAGGCCGCCTGCCGCGCGGCGCATCGACGCTCACGCAGCAGCTGGCGAAAAACCTGTACCTGTCGCCGTCGCGCAATCCCTATCGCAAGCTCATCGAGCTGATGATCACCCGTCGCCTCGAAGCGGAGCTCGGCAAGACCCGCATTTTCGAGCTCTACCTGAACGTCGTCGAGTGGGGCGACGACATCTGGGGGGCCGAGGCGGCTGCCCGGGCCTACTTCGGTCGGTCGGCGGGCTCGCTCACGGCGTCGCAGGCCGCGCTGATGGCTGGTGCGCTCATCAATCCCCGCGTGTACTCACCCGCACACCCGAATGCCCGGCTCCGCGCCCGGCAGCGCATCATTCTCGGCCGCATGGGCGCCGGTCGGGCGAGCGAACCGACGAGCGCCGCCCGGCCGACTTCGCCGGCAGAGCCAACGGTCGCCGAAGACGGCAATCGCCCGGGGCCGGCCACCGGCCCCGGCATTCGGCCGGCTGTCCCGCTCATCCAGCTGCCGCCGCCACCCGATCCGTGACACGCGCGCCTAGCGGCGCGCTTCGACGGCGGCACTGATCGGCAGCCTGCGGGCACCGAGCATCCGCCGACGCCAGTACTCCGCGTCGTACCGATCGACGCGCACGACCGAACCGGTGCCGGGCGCATGCACGAACGTCCGCTGCTCCGGATCGACAACGATGCCGACGTGGGTCGGCCCGCGGGCCGTCGTGGCGAAGAACACGAGGTCGCCCGCAGCCAGCTGGCGGTACGGCACCTTGCGGCCAACGCCGTACTGTTCGGCGACGGTTCGAGGCACATCGACGCTGAAGTGCGCGAAGACGTAGCGCACCAGGCCGCTGCAGTCGAATCCGGCCGCCGGATCGGTGCCGCCGAACCGATACCGCACGCCGCGCAGCGACATGGCCAGGTCGACCAGCGCCGCGGCGGCCACGCCGGGAGCGCCATGGACGCCCCCTGACGGCGGCACCGGCGCATTGGGAAACGGGAGCGGCGCGGAGGGCTGTCGCGGGACCGAGCCGCAGCCGGCCGCCAGCAGCCAGGCGAGGACGAAAAGCGGAACGAGCCTGAGGGGCTGGACCCGTGGCGGCATGCCCGAGGTATCGACCGGCGCGCCCGGCTCCTGCAGGGGGATCGGCGGGTGCCCGTGGTGTCCGTGTAACCGGTTGATAACGTGAGTGTTATCGACCCCGGTTTCTTGACAACCACCGATGGCTGCGGAAAAATCTCTGCGGGCCCATGGAGCAGACGCTGCTGCTGAACGCGACCTACGAACCGCTCCAGGTAGTGCACTGGCAGAAGGCCATCACGCTCTGGGTGCAGGGGAAGGTCGAGATTGTCTCGGTGTACGACCGGGAGATTCGGTCCGTCTCGTTCAGCATGAAGCTGCCCTCGGTCATCCGGCTGCTGCGGCGGATCCGCATCCGTCGGGCAGTCGAGCACGTGCCTTTCTCCCGAGCCAATATCTACGCCCGCGACGACCATCAGTGTCAGTATTGCGGAGAGAAGTTCCCGACGGCCGAGCTGACGTTCGATCACGTCGTGCCGGTCGCCCAGGGGGGACGCAAGGACTGGGAGAACATTGTCACCTGCTGTATCACCTGCAACCGGAAGAAGGGTGGCCGTACCCCTGAACAGGCCGGCATGCGCCTCATGCGTCAGCCGAAGAAGCCTGACCGTGCGCCGGCGATCCGCATTACCTTCGGCCTGCGCAACGCGCCCGAGAGCTGGCGCGACTACGTCTACTGGAACGTCGAGCTCGACGAATAGGAGGCGCCCGTGAGCGGCGCGTCGGCGACGCCGGTGCCCGGCTGGGCCCTGCCTGGAGGGGTGGTCCAGCTCAAGGGGCACGACCTGCCGGTTGCGCCCGGGAGTCTGCCCGTCGTCTACATCGGCGACGTTCAGGCTCGCGTCCTGGCTGCTTCCTCGTCGCACTTACGGTTCGCCGTTCCGGCAGCGGCACCGGCCGGCGAGCAGCCGATCCGGATTGAGCCGGGCGGCATCGATGCGGGGACGCTCATCGTGGCCCGTTCACTGGCGACCGGTCTTCATCAGGTCGACAGTCCCGCCTACGACGGCCTCGGGCGCCTGTACCTGACACACAGCGGCGCCCGCGGGACGAAGGTCGCCGTGCCCCTTTACCGGCTCGGTCCCGACGGCATCCGTGAGCCGCTGGCCCTCGACCTGCCGAACCCGACATCGCTCGCGCTCGGACCCGACGGCGCGATGTACGTCTCAAGCCGTTTCGAGGGGCTCGTCTACCGGCTCGACGTGGACGATCGGCTCGAGATCTACGCCTCGGACCTCGGAGTACCGACCGGCCTGGCCTTTTCGCGCGACGGCACGCTGTACGTCGGCGATCGCAGCGGGTCGATCCTGCAGGTGTCTCCAGGACGGACCGTCGAGATCTTCGCGTCGCTGCCGCCGAGCGTGGCGGCTTATCACCTGGCCTTTGGACCCGACGACTGCCTTTACGTCACGGCGCCGACGCTGTCGGCGCACGACGTCGTCTACCGGATTACGCCCGATCGGCTCGTCGACGTGCTGTGCGGCGGATTCGGCCGCCCGCAGGGACTGGGCTTTGCCGACGACGGGATGTTGTATGTGGCCGAAGCGCTGGCAGGGTCGGCCGGGATCTGGCGGATCGACATCGCCGCGCCGACGCCGGTTCCCGAGCGCGTCGCGGCATCACCGGTCGTCGTCGGGCTCACGTTCGCGGCGACAGGCGGCCTCGTCGCCGTCACCAGCGACACCGCCTGGGGGCTCGACGTGCCGCTGGCGGCGCCGGCTGCGGCCGGGCCGGGACGGTAGGGGGGCCGCCCCTCTGCCGCGTGCAGCGGGGACTACAATTGAAGACTGGCGCCTTTCCCGCCCAACGATCCGGCTGACTGTCCATGGTGCACGAGTGGATCGCCGTACGCGGCGCACGTGTTCACAATCTGCGCAACATCGATGTCGACATCCCGCGCGACCGGCTGGTCGTGATCACGGGACTTTCGGGGTCGGGGAAATCGTCGCTGGCCTTCGACGCCATTTATGCCGAAGGCCAGCGGCGCTACGTCGAGTCGCTGTCGGCCTACGCCCGCCAGTTCCTCGAGCAGATGGAAAAGCCAGACGTCGATTCGATCGACGGGCTGTCGCCCGCCATCTCCATCGAGCAGAAGACCACCGCGGCCAACCCGCGCTCGACCGTCGGCACGGTGACCGAGATTGCCGACTACCTGCGCCTGCTGTTCGCGAACATCGGCGTGCCGCACTGCCCGAACTGCGATCGCGAGATCAGTTCGCAGTCGCTCGAGCAGATCATGGACATGGTGCTGCTTTATCCGCCCGACGAGCGCATCAACGTGCTGGCGCCCATCGTCCGCGGCCGCAAGGGTGAGTTCCGGAAGGAGCTCGCCGCCATCCGCGCGAAGGGCTTCACGCGGGCGCGAATCGACGGGCAGTTCGTCGCGCTCGAGGAGGAGATCAAGCTCGATCGCCGCCGCAATCACACGATCGAGGTACTGGTCGATCGCCTCGTGATCCGCGAAGGCGTCGAACGGCGGCTGGCCGATTCCCTCCAGCTCGCCCTCAGCCTGGCCGACGACATCGTCGTCATCAATACGCTGAACGGGGGAGACCGCCTCTTCTCGCGGCGGCTGGCCTGTCCCGACTGCGGCATCAGCGTGCCCGAGATGACGCCGCGCGCCTTCTCGTTCAACTCGCCCCACGGCGCCTGCCCCGCCTGCCAGGGGCTCGGCGCCGTGTACGATTTCGACCCGGCGCGGGTCGTGCCCGACGACTCGCTGTCGCTGGCCGACGGCGCCGTGCGGCCGTGGGCCGATGGCGACGAGGAGCTGCTGGCCGAGATGCTCGCGGGGCTGTCGGCGACGTTCGGCATCGATCCGAACGTGCCGTTCGGACGGCTGCCGAAGAAGCATCGCGACCTGATCCTGCACGGCGCACCGGGCCGCCGATCCACGGCCGCCCGCAGGGCGGCGGGCGATCCGTTCGGCGCCGACTTCGAAGGCCTGCTGCCGAACCTGCGGCGCCGGTTCGAAGAGGGAAGCTGGGCGGAGCAGGAAGGACTCGAGCCGTTCCGCTCGCTGCAGGTCTGCGCGGCGTGCGACGGCGAGCGCCTCAGGCCCGAGAGCCGTGCCGTGCGCGTCAAGGGGCGGCGGCTGGCCGAATACACGACCATCCCGATTTCACGTGCGCTGCCGCTGTTCGAGTCGATCGAGCTCACCGCGCGCGAAGAGCTGATCGCGGGCCGCGTCCTCAAGGAGATCCGCGATCGACTGAAGTTTCTCGTCGACGTCGGCGTCGGCTACCTGACGCTCGCGCGCAGCGCAGCGACGCTGTCGGGCGGCGAAGGGCAGCGCATCCGGCTCGCGACGCAGATCGGGTCGCAGCTGACCGGCGTCCTGTACGTGCTCGACGAGCCGTCGATCGGTCTGCATCAGCGCGACAACCGTCGGCTGCTCGCGACGCTCGGCCGGCTCCGCAATCTCGGCAACACGGTGCTGGTCGTCGAGCACGACGAAGAAACGATCCGCACGGCCGACTACGTGGTCGATCTCGGGCCCGGCGCCGGTGAGCACGGCGGCCGGGTCATGTTCCAGGGACCGCCGCAGCAGCTGATGGCCGCGCCGGGTGAGTCGCTCACCGGTCGGTACCTCCGCGGCGAGCTGCGCATCGAGCCGCCGGCGGTCCGCCGCCGGCCCGGCGCAGCGAAGCTCGTCGTCCGAGATGCGCGGGCGAACAACCTCAAGGGTATCGACGTGGCCTTCCCGCTCGGCCTGCTGATTGCGGTGGCCGGCGTCAGCGGCTCGGGCAAGTCGACGCTCGTCAACGAGATCCTGTACCGCGCGCTGGCGCGCCGGCTTTATCGCGCCGCCGACGAACCGGGGGCGCACGGCGGCATCGAAGGCGTCGAGCTCATCGACAAGGTCATTCAGATCGATCAGTCGCCAATCGGCCGGACGCCGCGATCGAACCCATCGACCTACACGGGTCTGTTCACGCAGCTGCGCGAGCTGTTCGCGATGCTCCCGGAGTCGCGGGCCCGCGGCTACAAGCCCGGGCGTTTCTCGTTCAACGTCAAGGGCGGCCGCTGCGAAGCCTGCCAGGGCGACGGCGTGACGGCCATCGAGATGCACTTCCTGCCCGACGTGTACGTCACGTGCGAGGAGTGCAAGGGGCGCCGCTACAACCGCGAGACGCTCGAAATCCGGTACCGCGGCCGGTCGATTGCCGACATGCTCGACCTGACCGTCGATCAGGCCCTGCCCCTGCTCGAGAGCTTCCCCGCGATGGCCAGTCGCCTCCGGACGATGCAGGATGTCGGTCTCGGGTACATCACGCTGGGACAGTCGGCGACGACCCTGTCGGGCGGCGAGGCGCAGCGCGTGAAGCTGGCCCGCGAGCTCGCGCGGCGCAGTACCGGCCGCACCCTCTACATCCTCGACGAACCGACGACCGGCCTGCACTTCGCAGATGTGCACAAGCTGCTCGACGTGCTCGGCAAGCTCGTCGACCAGGGCAATACCGTGATCGTGATCGAGCACAACCTCGATGTGATCAAGGCCGCCGACTGGATCATCGAGCTCGGTCCCGACGGCGGCGAGCAGGGCGGGCAGCTGATCGGCGAGGGGCCGCCAGAAGCGATCGCCGCCATCGCCGATTCTCCGACGGGACAGTTCCTCGTCGACCTGCTCGGAGAGGCATCCGGGGCGTCAGCATCCTGACACCTGTGGCCGGACTGACACGGTCATTCTGTCCGTCGATGTGGCAAGGCTGACACGATCTGGTGTCCTGTCCGCCCTGTCCACTTCGGATGTCAATTTTCTAAGTTGACGGAATTGAATGGCTTACGGCACTATGCTTCCTTGTACGAGGCGACTGGCAGGCCGATTGCTAGGGGGTAGAGACTGGGACGGATGTCGTTGATGGCGTCACAACGAACGGTTCGCCGAACAGTAACGTGCGCCGGAATCGGTCTTCATTCCGGCCACAAGGTCACGCTCACACTCAAGCCGGCCCCGGTCGATACCGGTATCCGGTTCCAGCGCTCGGATCTCAACGGTCTCGAGATTCCGGCCCACGTCTCGCATCTCAGCGGCCGGCAGCAGCTCCAGACCGGACTCGTCGCCAGAGACGCGTCGGTCGATACGGTCGAGCATCTGCTGGCGGCGCTGCGCGCGCTCGGTGTCGACAACGCGTACATCGAGCTCAATCACCCGGAAGTGCCGATCATGGACGGCAGCGCCGCGCCCTGGGTCTACCTGATCCAGGACGCCGGCATCCGCGATCAGGGGGTGCCGCGCCGCACCATTCAGGTGCGCCGCGCCATCCAGGTGCAGCAGGGCGACAAGCGCATCGCGCTCTATCCGTCGGATCGCTTCAAGATCACCTACACGATCAGCTTCGACCATCCGCTGCTGCGCCACCAGCAGAAGACGCTCGAGCTCGACGAGCAGGTCTTCATCAACGAGATTGCCCCGGCCCGCACGTTCGGCTTCCTGAAGGAAGTGGAAATGCTGCGGCAGCGGGGGATGGCGCTCGGCGGGTCGCTCGAGAACGCCATCGTGCTCGGTGAGACCGGCGTCCTCAATCCGCTGCGGTTCGAGGACGAGTTCGTCCGGCACAAGATGCTCGACGTAATCGGCGACCTGGCGCTCGTCGGCCACGAGCTGCGGGGCCACCTCGTCGTGCATCGTGGCGGGCACGCACTGCACACGGCGCTGGCCGTCGAACTGCTGCGTCAGCGCGACGCCTGGCAGTTCGCCGAGACGCCGGCAACCTCGACAGTGGCCGTGCCGGCGGGCGTGCGCGTGGCCGCCGGCTGATCGGTTCCGAATCTCTCCTTACGGCTCCGGTTCGACGTCGCGCATCACGCGACGGACGAGCGCGGTCATGCGCTCGTTCTCGAACCGGTTGAAGCTCATGAACAGGCTTTCCTTGAGGTAGATCCGCAGGTCTTCCTCGGTGAGCTGATCGATCAGGTGCTGAATCTCGCGCGCCACTTCCTCGAACCCGTAATCGAGGGCGTGCCGCCGTGTGAGATCGCGCGAGACCGCTTCGAGGATGGCAAGGACGTCCCCGTCGAGGTCGATGGGTGTGCCGGCGGTCGTCGTAATCCTCCGCATGGCTACTCTCCGAAGCTCGCCACGGCCGACGGCTGGTCGGCGTACACCTCGAGGAAGTGGTGCGCACCGGTCATCGTCAGCATCGTTTCGACCCGCTTCTGGACCCCTGCCAGCTTGAGCTGGCCGCCCGCGGCCGTCGCCTGACGGTACAGGTCCATCAGGCAGCCGATCGTCGCGCTGTCGACGTAGCCGACGGTGCCGAGGTCGATCACAATCCGCTGTTCACCCTGCTCGATCAGCCCCGTCGTCACGGTGGCGAACTCGGCGAGGACCGGATAGGTCAGCCTCGGCTCATTGACGATGACCACGGCGATGTCGCCGTGGCGGGCGGTGGTGACGTTCATTCCATGCCTCCTGCGGCCTCCGGGTGCACGCCCGGGGCCTCAGCCTGAAGACGACGGACCTGCCGGGCGAGTTCCAGACGCCCGCGGTTGATGCGCGACTTGACGGTGCCCTCGGGGACGCCGAGCCGGTTCGCAATTTCGAGGTACGAGAACTCCTGCAAGTCGCGCAGTACGACCGCCTCGCGCAGCGTGGGCGGCAGCGCCCTGAGCGCCGTCCGGACGAGCTCGCGGGCATCGACCTCCTCGAGGCGGCCGTCAGGGCTCCGCTCGCGCGAGGTCGGCGAGAGCAGCGAGGCGTCGATCTCGCGCGCGAGCAGCTCGCGCTCCTTGCGGCGGCTCCGGTAGTGGTCGATGCACAGGTTGCGGCTGATGCTGATCAGCCACGTCTGGAAGTTCGCGCGCCGATCGAAGGTGTGGAGCGCCCGGAAGATCTTCAGGAAGATGTCCTGCGTCAGATCTTCGGCCTCGTCGTGCTGCCCGACGAACCGGTAGGCGAGGTTGAACACCTTCCGCCAGTGCTGGCGGACGATGGCGGCCCACGCTTCCTGATCGCCGGCCAGACAGCGCTCGATCAGCTCGTCGAGCGGAACGTCGCGATCGGGATCCCGGGAGTCGTCTGCCGTCATGCGCGCCGCCGTGACCAGCCGGCATCATAGCAAAGCCCCGGCGCGGCCCCCGGGCCGGCCGGGATACAATCAGCTGTTCTGTGACCGGATTCCTCCGCCTCGATCGCGCGCTCGTGTGCGACCACGTGCCGCTTGCCGACATCGCCGCGTCGGTCGGCACGCCCTGCTACATCTACAGCGCCCCGCTCATCCGGGAGCGCTACGCCCGCCTGGAGCGTGCGCTGGCCGCGATGCCGTTCCGCCTGCACTACGCGCTGAAGGCGAATTCGACGCTGGCCATCGTGCGCCTGCTGCGCGATCTGGGCGCGGCGGCCGACGTCAATTCGGTCGGCGAGCTCGAGGTGGCGCTGCGCGCCGGCTTCACTCCCGAGCAGATCGTCGTGACCGGCGTCGGCAAGACCCGGACCGAAATCGCGCGAGCCGTTTCGCTCGGTGTGGCCGCCATCAACGCGGAGTCGTTCGGCGAGATCGACCGCATCGCTGCGGCCGCCCGCGCCGCTGGTCGGCCGGCCCGCATCGCCGTGCGAATCAATCCTGACGTCGACGCCGGCACGCACCGGCACATTTCCACCGGTTCGCAGGCCACGAAGTTCGGCGTTTCCCTCCAGGACGCACGCGCCATGATCCACGAAGCCGCCCGCGACCCGGCGCTGCGCATCGTCGGGCTGCACGTGCACGTGGGCTCGCAGATTACGCGCAGCGTCGAGCCGCTGGTGCGCGCCGCCACGATCGTGGCCGAGCTCGCCCGCGAGCTGATGGCCGAGGGCGTCCCGCTCGAGCACATCGACCTCGGCGGCGGCCTGGGAATTCCGTACCGGAAGGACGAGCCGGTGCTGTCGCCCGAAGAGTACGCGGAGGCGCTCGCGCCGGTCGTCCGCGACACCACGCCGCTGATCCTGTTCGAGCCGGGGCGATGGCTCGTCGGACCGTGCGGGGTGCTGGTGACCGAGGTCGTCGACGTGAAGGATCGGCCCGGCGGCGGTACGTTCGTCATCGTCGATGCCGGAATGACCGACCTGATCCGCCCGGCGCTCTACGAGGCCTGGCACGAGATTGAGCCGGTCGTGCTCGACACCGTCCCGGCCCCGGCCCGGCCGGTCGACGTCGTCGGGCCGGTGTGCGAGACAACCGACACGTTTGCCACGGCCAGACCGCTGGCGCCGGTCGACGTCGGTGACCTGCTCGCGATCAGGGACGCCGGCGCCTACGGATCGGTGATGGCGTCAAATTACAACCGACGTCCGCTCGCGCCCGAGGTCCTCGTCGACGGGCCCGGGGAGTGGCGCATCATCCGACGACGCCAGACGATCGACGACATGCTGCAGCTGGAATCGTGATGCTCATCGCCTTCGAAGGACTCGACCAGAGCGGCAAGGAAACGCAGGCACGGTACCTGCGGGACTGGCTGGTTGCCGAGGGACACGCCGCCGAGGGTGTGTCGTTTCCCGACTACACCACGCCAATCGGTCGCGAGATCCGCCTGGCGCTCGACGGGCAGCGCGACTTCACCCCGGAGGTCATGCAGCTGCTGTACGTCGCCAACCGGTTCGAATACAAGCCCCGGATCGATCGATGGCTTGCGGACGGGACCATCGTGGTGTGCGACCGGTACCGCGCGTCGAGCGTCGCGTACGGCGAGGCGATGAGCCTGGATCCGGAGTGGCTCGACACGATTCAGAAGCCGCTTCCGGTGCCGACGCTGACACTCCTGCTCGACATCGCACCGACGACGGCGCTCGAGCGGAAGCGTGCCGGTCGTGATCGGTTCGAGCGCGACCTGTCGCTGCTGGGCCGCGTCCGCGAAAGCTACCGGCGGCAGGCGGCCGCGCCGGGCTGGGCGCTCATCGATGCCGAGCGTTCGCGCGAAGAAGTCCGGGCTGCGGTGAGGGCCGCGGTGGCGTCGGTGCTCGAGCGACGGTCAACACCCTGACGCTCGAGACTCCCGCCTCGAGCAGCACCTCCGTACACGCCGCCATCGTCGCACCGGTCGTCAGGACGTCGTCGACCAGGACGCAGACGCGGTGACGCAGGCGATCGGCGCGCAGCCGCTCCAGCGCAATACCGAGGCGCGCCGGGCCATACGCCTGACGCGCATTGGAGAGCCGTGCCGACCGCCGGAGGTTCGCCTGCGGTGGCCCGTGACGGATGCGCCGCAGCGGGCGCCAGACCGGCAGTCCCAGGTGCCGTGCCAGTTCCTCGGCCTGATTGAAGCCGCGCCGCAGCGCCCGCCACGGGTGCAGCGGGACCGGCACGACGGCGTCTGCGTCGGCGAGCAGCGAGGCGCCGGCTTCGCGCAGGAGGCCGGCCAGCGGCGCGGCGAGCGTCCGGCGACCGTCGTACTTGAAGGCGTGCACGATCGCGCGCAGCGAACCCTCGTAGATGCCCGCACTGCGCGCGGCTTCCCAGGGGGGCGGGTCCGCCAGGCAGCGCCCGCACATGAGATACCGCGCGGACGAGGGCAGGGCGTCGCCGCAGAGATCGCAGAGCGGGGACGTGAGCCGCCGGACCCCCTGCCAGCAGCCGTGACAGACGGCGCCGCGGAGCGGGGCATCGAGCAGCCGGCCGCAGGCAGCGCACGAAGGCGCCAGCACGAGCCGCACGACGGCGTTGGCAAGGGGGCCCAGCATGTGGCTGCCCCACCTGCAGCAAACCTGCTGCCGGACCGACCGTTGCCGACGGACGAAACGGCCCTCGGCGATGTTGCAGATTCTGCAATCTGCCCGGCGGGCGATCAGGCGGGAATTTCGATCCGTTCGGCGTCGCCCCAGAGTCGTTCGAGGTCGTAAAACTCACGCGTGGCCGGCGTGAAGATGTGAAAGATGAAGTCGAAGTAGTCGATCAGGATCCACTCGGCCCGAGTCTCGCCCTCGACGAGCGCCGGCTTCGTACCCCGCCGGGCGAGCGCCATCTGGATGCCGTCGGCAATGGCCTGCACCTGCCGCGTGCTGGCGCCGGTGCAGATGACGAAGAAGTCGGTGAACGCCTGGCTCTGCCGGAGATCCAGCACCACGAGATCGGCGGCCTTCTTGTCGAGCGCGGCGGCGATTCCCGCCAGCAGATCATCGGGAAGAGCCGCGGCCGGCTGCCGCTGGCGCGCGCGCTTGGTCCTGGGCGTGGTCTTGCTCATCCTCTCGCAGCCTCCGGGGCCTGGTCGTCGTACAAGTGCTCCCGGACAGCGTACTCCGCAACGGCGCCGGGCAGAAGGTTCGACAGGTCGCGTCCGGTGCGGAACGCCTCACGCAGGGCGCTCGCCGACACATCGGTGGTCGGCGCGTCGATCAGGTAGATGCCGTCCCAGCCGTCCAGGGGCGGCCGCTTCATGCGCGCCGCCAGTTCGGGCAGCTGCGCCGGCAGCGCGTCGACCGGCAACCCGGGACGCGAAACCACCGCGAACGGACAGCGATCGACGAGCGCCTGCCACTCGCGCCACGTCCGAATCTCGGCAAACGCGTCGGCGCCGGCGATGAAGCAGAACGATCCGGCCAGTGCCGGATATCGCGCTTCGAGGCGTGCGAGCGTCTCGATCGTGTAGGTCGGGCCGTCGTGCGTCATCTCGATGTCGCTGACGCGCAGTCGCCGCTGCCCGGCCAGCGCGAGCGCCACCATCGCGAAGCGGTGGGCTGCTGACGCGCCCGGTGCCGACCGGTGCGGCGGGCGACCGGCCGGAATGAACCAGACTTCGTCGAGCGGCAGCGCGCGCAGCGACGCTGCGGCCACGTCGAGATGTCCACGGTGGACCGGATCGAACGTGCCGCCGAACAGCCCGATCCTCATGCGGGGGACGAGTCCTCGTCGGCAGAGGTCAGCTGCCGCCAGACGGCTTCGAGCAGGGCGGACACCCCTTCGCCCGTCACCGCCGAAATCGGATAGAGCGGCACCCCGCGTTCGGTCAGGTGCGCCTGGAGGCGCTGGAGCCGGTCGGGCTCGTCGAGCGCATCGACCTTGTTGGCTGCGACGATCGTCGGCTTCTCGGCCAGCGGCGGCAGGTCGCTGTCGGTGCCGGTGAACTTCGCCAGCTCACGGGTGATGACCTCGTAGTCATCGACGGGATCACGGCCGGTGGCCGACGAAACGTCAATCAGGTGCACGAGCACCCGCGTGCGCTCCAGGTGCGCCAGGAACCGCGTGCCGAGGCCCAGGCCTTCGTGCGCGCCTTCAATCAGGCCCGGGACGTCGGCGATCACGAACGACCGTTCGTCGCCGAGCTGGACGACACCCAGGTTCGGCGACAGCGTCGTGAAGGGGTAGTCGGCGATCTTCGGCCGCGCGGCCGAGACACGTGCAATGAGGGTGCTCTTCCCCACGTTGGGGTAGCCGACCAGGCCCACGTCGGCCAGAAGCTTCAGCCGGAGACGCAGCTTGCGGCTCTCGCCGGGCTGACCGGGCTCGGTCTGTCGCGGAGCCCGATTGGTCGGAGTTGCGAACGCGGCGTTTCCCCGGCCCCCACGGCCGCCCCGGGCCACGAGCACCCGTTGCCCCACCTCCGTCAGGTCCGCCATCCGGATCAACCCATCGTCGCCATGCTCGTAGACGACGGTGCCGGGAGGCACTTCGAGCTCGAGATCCGCACCATCGCGTCCGGTGCGATTCGATCCCTGTCCGTGCTGACCACGCTGTGCACGATAGAGCGGGTTGTACCGGTAGTTGAGAAGCGTGTTCCGGTGGGGACTGGCGACCAGGTAGATGGAACCGCCCCGGCCGCCGTCGCCGCCGCTGGGGCCGCCGCGAGGGACGCCGGCCTCGCGGCGGAAGGCCAGGCAGCCATTGCCGCCGGCCCCCGCCTCGACCTGAATGTCGACCTCGTCGACGAACATGGACTGGAAGGAGCGGCGTCGGGCGCCTGCGGATCAGCGCCCGAGAACCGGGGCCGGCCGCTCAGGCGTCGGCCTTGGCCTCGGTCGAAAGCGGGAGCACGCTGACCCGGCGGCCGTGCTCGCCGTGATTGCTGAACTTCACGACGCCGGTGATCTTCGCGAACAGCGTGTCGTCCTTACCGAGGCCGACGTTCAGGCCAGGCAGGAACCGCCGGCCGCGCTGCCGCACGAGGATCGACCCGCCGGTCACGACGTTGCCGTCGAACCGCTTGACGCCGAGGCGCTGCGACCGGCTGTCGCGGCCGTTGCGTGAGCTGCCCTGTCCCTTCTTCGAAGCCATGACGTGAACCCGTGAAAAAGCTAAACGTTGATGCTCGTGACCCGCACCTGCGTGAGCCGCGTGCGGTGTCCGCGCGTGCGCCGGTACTGCTTGCGCCGCTTCATCTTGAAGACGCGGACCTTCGGGCCGAGCGTCTGCGCTTCGACAACGGCGGTCACCGAAGCCCCGTCGAGATACGGCGCACCAGCCTTGACCTCGCCGCCGTTGGCGGCAACGAGCAGCACTTTGTCGAAGGTGACCTCGGCACCCGGCTCGGCGTCGAGCCGGTCGACCGTGATGACGGCACCGGGGGCGACCTTCTCCTGCCGACCACCAGCCTGGACAATGGCGAACATGTCGAGTTGCTCCAAGAGTGGGACGGGCCGGCACAGACAGTTCGGCCCGACCGAACTGAACCCCTAAGGCTACCATCCCGGCCGGGCCCCTGGCAACAATCCAGGTGTACGGCCGGAGCCGCACGAGCGGTCCGGGCGGCTACTTCAGCAGGACGCGCGAGCCCCGGATCTTCTGCGTGCTCAGCGTGTTGAGGAAGCTCGGCAGGACCTTGTCCATCAGCTCGAAGTAGGACGACAGTGCCGGGGTGTTCTGCGTGGCGGGATAGAGCGCTTCCTCGTGATAGGACTCGGTATGGAGCTGCTCGCCCGTCCGGCCATCGATGAAGATGAAGCGCGGCGACAGGGCATAGCCGCGCATGTCGCGGTACTCGCGCACCGTCCGGTATTCCTCGATGCCCTGGGCGTTGACCACTGACTGCGGCCGCGACACGACGCCGCTCCGCGTCACCTCGTTGAACACCACCGTGCCGGTCACGATGAGCGGGTGCTGGAACTCTTCGCCGAGGGCCATCCAGAACTCTTTGTCGGCGAAGATAGCCTCGTATTCCTTCAGGGCCGCCGCGTCCGGAAAGCGCGGCGCGTCGTCGTCGAGCGACGGAGGGGCAATGCCGAGCCGCTCGTCCATTTCTTCGACCAGGGCGAGCGCGTCGGTTTCGATGACGCGAAGTTCCTGTCGGTTGCGCAGCTGGCTGCGGAGAAGCCGCGCCGTTTCCGTGTTGGCGTCGATGCTCTGCGTCCCGGCCGTGAGGAACCCGGCAACGAGCACACGCTGGAACGCGCCGACGTCGATGCGCGCCTGAATCGGCGTTTCGACCGCAACCTCGTAGAACGAGGTGCAGCCGGCAAGCGGCAGGGCCGCGGCCAGGCTAACGATCGCGGCGACGGTTCTGCCGATCATAGATTTCCCGGAACAGGTCGTAGTTGTTGCGGATGTAGGTATTGCCGGGCTCCACCTCGAGCGCCCGCTCGTAGGCGCGCCGGGCGTCGTCGAAGCGGCCGAGCTGTTCGTACCCGACGCCGAGATTGTTCCAGGCCGCACCGTAGGTGGGGTCGATTTCCGTCGCGCGCTCCCACCGGTACGTCGCCTCCTTCCAGAGGCCCCGCTGCGCCACGAGGATGCCGAACTCCACCTGGGCCTTCGCGTCGCTCCGGCGATCGGCGAAGGCCGGACTGCTCACGCCGAGAAGCAGGGCGGGCACGAGCCAGAGGAAGCGGGACATGGTCGGTACGATTGCCAATATAAACCCGACCGGCGCTTATCGCACTCTGTTTCGGTACGCGGATTCTGCAACGTTCAGGGCAGCCCGCTGCCATCCGTTACGAACGGCCGGGCGCCCACGCGGCGGCCCGCGGTGTCGCCCGCGTGGTACGGCCGGTGCAACTCTGGCCGCGTGACCACGACGACATCTGCCGGTTCACGTGACTGCGCGTGCGTGCCGGTTTCGCTACTCGTGCCGCCGCGCGGCGACACACGCCTGGCCCGGCTGGCCACCGAGCTGACGGGATCGGGTGCCCTGTGTCCCCCCCTCGACCGCCTCGTGTCGGCCGTCGAGCCGGACGACGACCGACGGCCCCGGATCGTGGAGCGGGCGGGAATCGAGGCGATCGGCGCGCTCGCGCGCGCCGGGCTCGTCGGTGCGGTGCCGCTCTGCCGGGGCAATCCCTCGTACCCCCGGCGCCTCTCGACCCTGCCTGATCCGCCCATCGTCCTCTGGACCCGTGGCGACCAGACCGTCCTCGAGGCGCCCGCGGTCGCCATCGTCGGCTCACGCCGGGCGGCCACCACGAGCCTGCTGCTGGCACGAACGCTCGCGCGCGACCTCGCGGCCGCAGGTCTCGTTGTCGTCAGCGGTCTGGCCATGGGGGTCGATACGGCCGCCCACGAAGGGGCCCTCGAAGGGGGCGGACGGACGGTGGCTGTCCTGGGAGCCGGGGTGGACGTTGTGTATCCTCGGAAGAACGGCGGACTGGTGCACCGGATCGTTCGGTCAGGCTGCGTGGTCTCGGAACTGCCCCCCGGCACCCCGCCCCTGCCGCGGCACTTTCCGCTGCGCAACCGCATCATCAGTGGGCTGTCGCTCGCCGTCGTCGTTGTGGAGGCGGCGGAGAGGAGCGGGTCGCTGATTACCGCACGTCTGGCGCTCGAGCAGGGACGCGACGTGCTGGCGGTGCCCGGCGGCGTCCTTTCAGGTTGCCATCGGGGCTGCCATGCGCTCATAAAGGACGGAGCCGGACTGGTCGAAAACGCCGCCGATGTGCTGGCCGCCCTCGGCTGGTCCGCCGTTCCGTCCCGGAATGAGGACCGGCCGGCGACAGGGGTGCTGGCCGCCATGAAGAGCGGCGTGCCCGTGACGGTGGACGAAATGGTGGCGCGGACCGAACACCAGGCGCCGGCGTTGCTGCCCGGCTTGGGAGGGCTCAAAATCTAGGGCGCGGTCATCCGGACCGGTGCCGGACTGTTCGTCAGGGTTGACGGACCTGTTACCTCTTAGAAGAAGCTACTCGTCGAGGCAGAACGTTCATGGCTAAGGCTCTCGTGGTCGTCGAATCGCCCGCCAAGGCGAAGACCATCAACAAGTACCTGGGGCGCGACTACAAGGTCATCGCCTCGATGGGACACGTGCGCGACCTGCCGAAGAGCAAGCTCGGCGTCGACATCGAGGGGGGATTCCAGCCCGAGTACGTCGTGCTGCCCGACCGACAGAAGGTCATCAAGGAGCTCAAGGACGCCGCGAAGACCGCCGAGCACGTCTATGTGGCGACCGACCCCGATCGCGAGGGCGAAGCGATTGGCTGGCACCTGGTCGAAGAGCTCAGCCCGGCCCAGCGCAAGAAGGTGCGCCGGCTGATGTTCAACGAGATCACCCGCAAGGCGATCCTCGAGGCCGTCGAGCATCCGGGCGAGATCGACCGGCGCATGGTCGACGCCCAGCAGGCCCGGCGCGTGCTCGACCGGCTCGTCGGCTACAAGATCAGCCCGATCCTCTGGAACAAGGTGCGGCGCGGCCTCAGCGCGGGACGGGTGCAGTCGGTTGCGCTCAAGCTCATCTGCGACCGCGAGAACGAAATCGAAGCGTTCGTCCCCGAGGAGTACTGGCACATCACCGCCAGGCTCGCCGGTCCGGAACCGCCGGAGTTCGATGCCCGCCTGGTCAGGAAGGGCGATGCGGCCGCCCGTATCGGCAACGAGGCCGAGGCGAAGGCCGTCCTCGAGGAGATCGCGTCGGCCGACTTCGTCGTCTCGTCGGTCCAGACGAAGGAACGGCGGCGCCACGCCGTGCCGCCCTTCATCACGAGCAAGCTGCAGCAGGCCTCGCGCTTCCCCGTGAAGCGCACGATGATGGTCGCCCAGCAGCTCTACGAAGGCATCCAGCTGCCCGACGAAGACGCACCGGTCGGGCTCATCACCTATATGCGTACCGACTCGGTCCGCGTGTCCGACCAGGCACTCGACGAGGTGCGGGCGCACATCCGCGAGCAGTACGGCGAGGCCTACGTGCCCGAGCGGCCGAATCGCTATCGCATCAAGGCGAGCGCGCAGGATGCGCACGAGGCGATCCGGCCGACGTCGATGAAGTACCACCCGGATCGGATCAAGCCGTACCTGACGCCGGACCAGTACTACCTGTACCGGCTCATCTGGAATCGCTTCGTCGCGTCGCAGATGACGCCCGCGACGTTCGACGACACGACGGTCGACATCACGGCGGGCGAGTACACCTTCCGCGCGAAGGGCTCGGTGCCGAAGTTCCCCGGCTGGCTCGCCGTCTACGGCCAGACGACGGAGGCCGACGAGGCCGAGCGGGTCGAGCGCACGGGTCCTGCCGCCGCCGAGCAGGAAGAGGAACCGGCCACGGGCGTGCTGCCGCCGCTCGAGGCCGGGCAGACGCTCGCGGTGCGCGAGATCAAACCGGAGCAGAAGTTCACGCAGCCGCCGCCGCGCTACAACGAGGGGTCGCTGGTCAAGGCGCTCGAGGAGAACGGCATCGGCCGGCCGAGCACCTACGCGCAGATCATCGGCGTGCTGCAGGCGCGCGAGTACGTCACGAAGGTCGACGGCCGCTTCCGGCCGACGGTCCTCGGCCGCCGGCTGGTCGAACGGCTGCTGTATCCGGTGTTCGACGATCTGCTCGACGTCGAGTACACGGCGCGCATGGAGGATCAGCTCGACCAGATCGAGAAGGGCCGCGCCGACTATCGCGAGACACTCCAGGCCTTCTACGACAAGTTCGAGAAGGATCTCGCGCGTGCCGAAGACCAGATGCCCAGCTACAAGGAAGGGCTGCCGACCGGCGAGACGTGCGACAAGTGCGGCCAGGGCGAGATGGTCGAGAAGGCCGGCCGCTTCGGCATCTTCCTCGCCTGCAGCCGCTACCCCGAGTGCGACAACACGCGCGAGCTCGATCAGGCGGAGGCGGCGACCGACGAGCTCGAGGAAACGTGCGAGAACTGCGGACGTCCCATGGTTGCGCGCCGCGGGCGGTTCGGCATGTTCCTCGCCTGCACCGGCTACCCGGAGTGCAGGACGACCCGCAAGATCATCGCCACGAAGCAGGGCGTCGCGGCGGCCAGGCCCGATCAGCTGCTCGAGGAAACCTGCCCGGAGTGCGGGAAGAACCTGGTCGTCAAGCAGGGACGGTTCGGCGAGTTCACCGCGTGCAGCGGCTATCCGGCCTGCAAGTACGTCAAGCACAAGACGACCGGTGTGCGCTGCCCGAAGGACGGCGGCGAGATCGTCGAGCGCAAGTCGCGCCGCGGCAAGGCGTTCTACGGCTGCGTGAACTATCCGAAGTGCGACTTCACGCTCTGGAACCGGCCGGTCCCCGAGCCGTGCCCGAAGTGCGGCTGGGCGTTCCTGACCGAGAAGATCACCAAGCGCTGGGGGCGGCAGCTCATCTGCGCCAATGAAGAGTGCGATTACGTCCGCAGCGCCGAGCTGGAAGCGACGACCGCCAACGCCTGATCGATCGTGACGAAGACTCCAGGCTCGAACATGTCGCCAGTCCGGGTGATCGGCGGCGGCCTGGCCGGCAGCGAGGCGGCCTGGCAGATCGCCTCGGCCGGCGTGCCGGTCATCCTGCACGAGATGCGTCCCGTGCAGCCGACGGCCGTGCACCGCACCGACCGGCTGGCCGAGCTCGTCTGCAGCAACTCGTTCCGCGGCGACAAGCTCGACAACGCCGTCGGCCTGCTCAAGGAGGAAATGCGCCGGCTCGGCTCGCTGGTCATGGCCGTCGCCGACACGGTCCGCGTGCCGGCCGGTGCCGCGCTCGCCGTCGACCGCGATCTCTTCTCGGCTGAAATCACCCGTCGGCTCGAGGCCCATCCACTCGTCACGATCGTTCGCGGCGAGGTCACCGACATTCCCGACGACGGGATCGTGATCGTGGCGACCGGACCGCTGACGTCGGACCGGCTGTCGGAGGCGATTGCCCGGTTCGTCGGGCGTGAGCACCTGGCGTTCTTCGATGCGATCAGCCCGATTGTCCTGGCCGAATCCATCGATATGTCGCGCGTCTTCCGCGCATCGCGCTGGAACCGGCACTCGCCGGCTTCGACAGGCGAGGGCAGCGCCGACACGGGCGACTACCTCAACTGCCCGCTCACCCGCGAGCAATACGACGCCTTCTACGACGCGCTGATGACGGCCGAGCGCGCCACGCTGCACGACTTCGACCAGGTGAAGTTCTTCGAGGGCTGCCTGCCCATCGAGGTGATGGCGAAGCGCGGGCGCGACACGCTCCGGTTCGGCCCGATGAAGCCCACCGGTCTCGTCGACCCGCGCACCGGCCGCTGGCCGTATGCCGTCGTGCAGCTGCGGCAGGACAACCTGGCGGGCGACCACTACAGCCTCGTGGGATTCCAGACCCAGCTGAAGTGGGGGGAACAGGCGCGCGTCCTCAGGCTTATCCCGGGTCTCGAGCAGGCGGAGTTCGTCCGCTACGGGATGATCCATCGCAACACGTACATCAACGCGCCGACGGTGCTGAAGCCGACCTGGCAGACACGCACGCGACCGACGCTCCTGTTTGCCGGCCAGGTCTCGGGTGTCGAGGGGTACGTCGAATCGGCGGCCTCGGGGCTCGTGGCCGGCATGAACGCGGCCCGGCTGGCCGCCGGCCTCGAGCCCCTGCTGCTCCCGCGCACGACGGCGATCGGTGCGCTCGGCTACTACGTGTCGCACGCCGATCCGAAGCACTACGACCCGACGAACATCACGTTCGGCATCATGGCGCCGCTGACCGACGCGCCGCGCGGCCGCCGCGATCGGCAGCTGCTGATCAGCCGGCGCGCACTCGCCGCGCTCGACGACTGGAAGCGGCGCACGGCTGTCGTCGCTTCGCCGGGCTGATGTCATGGCGCGCGCCGACGCCCCGCCACTCCGGGAGCTGGTTCGCGACTACCTCGCGTTTCTCGCGCTGAACCGGAACGTCTCGGCGCACACGCTGCGCGCCTACCGGACCGACCTGGAGCTCTGGCTCGTCTGGCTGGCCGGTGATCGCGGCGTCCGCCCGAGCCAGCTTCGTCTCCCGGCGTTCGACAGCGACGCGGTCCGGGGCTTTCTCGGTGCGCTGTACGACCGTGGCAACAGCCGCGCGTCGACTGCCCGCCGGCTCGCCGCCCTCCGCGGCTTCGCCCGCTTCCTGCTGCGCGAGGAGCAGATCGAGACCGACCCCACAGCGGTCATCGGTGCGCCCCGCAAGGAGAAGACGCTGCCGTCGCACCTGAGCGGGAGCGACATGGATCGGCTGCTGGCGGCGCCCGATACATCGACGGTCGCGGGCCGCCGCGATGCCGCCATCCTCGAGCTCTTCTACGCGTCGGGACTGCGCCTCAGCGAGCTCGTCGCCCTCGACCTGGATGACGTGAACCTGGCCGGGCGGGTCGTGCGGGTGATGGGGAAGGGGGGCAGGGAGCGGCTCGTGCCGTTCAATCAGGCGACGGCACGCGCCCTGCGCGCGATGCTGGCCGATCACGCCTCGCTGCCCGACGCGCAGTCGAGTGGCGCGCGCCGGCACCGGACGCGCCATCCGCTCTTCCGCAACCTGCGCGGCGGCCGGCTGACGACGCGCAGCGTCGACCGGATCGTGCGCCAGTACGTGCGCAAGGCGGGAATCGGCGGCGGCATCAGCCCTCACGCGCTCCGGCACACGTTCGCGACGCACCTGCTGCAGGCCGGCGCTGACCTGCGGGCGATTCAGGAGCTGCTCGGCCACGCGCGGCTCAGTACGACACAGCGGTACACCCACCTCGACGTCCAGCGCCTGATGGATGTCTATCGCGACGCTCATCCGCGCGCCGAACGTCAGTCCCCGGGACGCCCGGCGGCCGTACGCACGACGACGGGGTCCAAAGACCCCGTCGTCGAGTAGAGGAGAACGAGCGGGACGAACCGTTCGCCCCGGCAGCGCGGGTTCGAACGGAGCTCAGCCGTGCGTGGCGGCCTCGGCCATCGGGGCGCGGCGGCCGCGCGGGATCTCGATGCCCAGAATCTTGATCTTGTAGTTCATCACGCGCGGACTGATACCGAGCAGCTCGGCCGCGTCGTTCGAGCCCCCATTCACAAACACAAACCCACGCACCCCGCACGCCATCCC
>QGVF01000046.1 GCA_003242705.1 Acidobacteriota bacterium | reverse complement strand
CGTCACGGCCGTCCAGCCGTCCGCCAGAATCTTCGTTTCGGCCCGGCCCATCGCGACCATCGGCTCGCTGGCCAGGACCATCCCGGCCGCCAGCTTCGGCCCGCGCCCCGGCGGCCCGTAGTTCGGAATCTGCGGCTCCTCGTGCAGCCGCTCGCCGATGCCGTGACCGACGAACTCGCGCACCACCGAGAACCCGTGGCGCTCGACCCACTGCTGCACGGCGTGGCCGATGTTCGACAGCCGCGCCCCGACCTTCACCTCGGCGATCGCCCGCTCGAGCGATTCCCGCGTGACGCGCAGCAGTTCCAGCGTGCGCTCGGGCACCCGGCCGACCGGAACCGTCACCGCCGCATCCCCGTAGTAGCCGCCGAGCCGGACGCCCATGTCGATCGAGATCACGTCGCCCGACTTCAGCACGCGCCCCTTCGACGGGATGCCGTGCACCACTTCCTCGTTCACCGACGTGCAGAGCGTCGCCGGGAAGCCCCGGTAGCCCTTGAACGCCGGCTCGCCGCCGCCGTCGCGGATGAGCCGCTCGGCCATCACGTCGAGGTCCCAGGTCGAGACCCCTTCGGCCACCGCCGCTTCCACCGCGGCCAGCACGTCGGCCACGAGCTGATTCGCCGGGCGCATCCGCTCGAGCTCGGCTTCCGACCGGCAGATGATCACTGCACCCCCAGGACGGCCGCCACCGCCGACGAGATGTCGGCGGCCACCGCATCCTGCGGCTGGTCGCCGTCGACCGACCGGAACGTCGGGCGCCGCCGGTAGAACTCCACGATCGGCTGCGTCTGCTCCGCGTAGACCCGCAGCCGCTCCTGCACCACGCGGTCGTCGTCGTCGCTGCGCGGAATGAGCGGACCGCCGCAGGCCCCGCACGTCGTGAGCGCCGCCGTGGCCGGCGCCCCGCAGCGCGCACAGACGCGCCGCGCGCGCAGCCGCTCGATCAGCGTCTCTTCCGGCACCTCGATGTCGACCACCACCAGCGGCACACCGTCGTCGAGCAGGTGATCGAGCGCCTCGGCCTGCATCAGCGTCCGCGGGAAACCGTCGAGCACGAACCCGTCGCGGGTGTCGGGCTGCGCGAGCCGCCGCCGCACGATGCCGATCACTACATCATCGTCGACCAGGCGCCCGGCGTCCATCGTCGCGCGCGCCTGGCGGTCGAGCTCCGGGTCCTTCTCCCGTTCCCGCCGCAGCACCTCGCCGGTCGAGATATGCGGCACCTGACGCGACCGGGCAAAGCGCGCCGCCTGCGTTCCCTTTCCCGCCCCCGGGGGGCCGAGCATCACCAGCCTGATCACGACCGGCCTCAACCGCGCCGCCCGCGGATGCGGGTCTTCTTCATGAACCCGTCGTAGTGCCGCATGATCATCTGCGACTCGATCTGCTGCACGGTGTCCATGGCCACGCCCACGATGATCAGCAGCGACGTGCCGCCGAAGTAGAACTGCACGTTCAGCCCCTGCGTGATGAACTGCGGCAGGACCGCATCGAGCTGCGGGCCGATGAACGGAATCGGCTCGACCCTGAAGCCCGTCATGAGGACCTCGGGCAGCAGCGCGATGATCGCCAGGTAGACGGCGCCGGCCGCCGTGATGCGCGCCAGGATGCCGTCGATGTACTCCGCCGTCCGCTTGCCGGGGCGGATGCCCGGCACGAACCCGCCGTACTTCCGCATGTTCTCCGCGACGTCGTCCGGCTTGAAGATGATCGCCGTGTAGAAGTACGCGAAGAAGATGATCAGGGCGACGTACAGCAGGTTGTAGAGCGGGTAGCCCATGCTGAGCTGCTCGATCGCCCCGCTCACCCACGAGTTCTCGAGCATGCCGCCCGGATCGAACATGGGCTTCATCGTCTGCGGGAACGCGAGAATCGACGACGCGAAGATCACGGGCATGACGCCGCCCGTATTGACCTTCAGCGGGATGTGCGTGCTCGCCCCGCCGTACATGCGCCGGCCCACCATCCGCCGGGCGTACTGCACCGTCACCCGCCGCTGCCCGCGCTCGACGAACACCACCGCGCCGACGACGGCGATCATCAGCGCCACGAGCGCCACGAGTGCGAGCGGGCCGATCTCGCCCGTCTGCATCTGCGTGAGCGTCGCGAACACGGCGCGCGGCAGCCCCGAGACGATGCCCGCGTAGATCAGCAGCGACATCCCGTTGCCGATCCCGCGCTCGGTGATCTGCTCGCCCAGCCACATCACCAGCACCGACCCGGTCGTCAGCGTCAGGACGGTCATGAGGCGGAAGCCCCAGCCGGGGTTCTCGACAATGGCGTAGCCGCCAGCCTGGCCGGCATTCTCGAGAAACACGGCGATGGCCATCGCCTGAATGACGCTGAGGATGATCGTGCCGTAGCGCGTGTACTGGGTGATCTTCCGGCGCCCGAGCTCGCCCTCCTTCGACAGCCGCTCCAGGTACGGCCAGACGACCGTCAGCAGCTGCAGGATGATCGACGCGCTGATGTACGGCATGACGCCCAGCGCGAAGACGGTCATCTGCGAGAGGTTGTAGCCCGAGAACATGTCGTAGAGCCCGAACAGGTTGCTGCTGGCCACCTGATTGGCCAGCTCCGCCAGGGCTCCGACGTTGATGCCGGGGATGGTGATGTGGCCGCCGACCCGGTAGACCGCGAGGATGGCGAAGGTGAACAGCAGCCTGTCGCGCAGCTCCCTGATGGCGAAGATGTTCCTGAGACTGTCCATAGGATTATCCGGGTCCGCCCGCCCCTCGCCGGGCGGACGCGCCGGCGCCACGGCGCCGGCGCTTCATCGCCTGCAGCTACGCCAGGACTTCCGCTGAACCACCGGCCGCCGCGATCTTCTCGGCCGCCCGCCCGCTGAACTTGTGCGCGCGCACCGTCAGCGGCTTGCTGATCTCGCCGCGGGCCAGGATCTTCACCGGCGCACCGTTGCGGACGATGCCGCGCTCACGCAGCACCTCGGGCGTGACCGACGAGCCGGCGTCGAACACCTCGGCCAGCCGATCGAGGTTCACCACCGCGTACTCGACGCGGAACGGGTTGCGGAACCCGCGCTTCGGCAGCCGCCGGTGCAGCGGGTTCTGGCCGCCCTCGAAGCCGCGCTTCGTCCGGTAGCCCGACCGCGACTGCGCGCCCTTGTGGCCGCGCGTCGCCGTCTTGCCGTGCCCCGACCCGGGGCCCCGGCCCACACGCTTCTTCGGCTTCTTCGCTCCGCGCGGCGGACGCAAATTGTTCAGAGCCATCTCTTCCTGATCCTTCCTGCCGTCCGCGCCGGCGCTACTCTTCGACGCGGACGAGGTGCCGCACCTTGTGAATCTGTCCGCGGATCGCCGGCGTGTCGGGCACCTCCACCGTGTGGCGGATGCGGCGCAGCCCCAGGCCGCGAAGCGCCTTCGCCTGATCCTTCGGGAACCCGATCGGGCTCCGCACCTGCGTGACCTTCAACGACTTCATCGTCCCCTCTCAGCCGGACGCCTCAGGCGCGCGCCGCCTCGGCGCCGACGAGCTCCTCGACATCCTTGCCCCGCAGCCGCGCCACGTCGGTCGCCTCGCGCAGCTGCTCGAGCGCCGTAAAGGTGGCCCGCACCACGTTGTGGTGATTCGACGACCCGAGCGACTTGCCGAGCACGTTGCCGATCCCGGCCGCCTCGACCACCGCCCGGACGGCACCGCCCGCGATGACACCGGTGCCCTCGGGCGCCGGCTTGAGCAGCACCGCGCCGGCACCGAACCGCCCCAGCACCGCATGTGGAATCGTCGAGCCCTTCATCGGGATCCGGATCAGGCTCTTCTTCGCCGCCTCGATCGCCTTCCGGATCGCCGACGGCACCTCCTTCGCCTTCCCGATGCCGAAGCCCACGACGCCCTGCCCGTCGCCGACGACGACCAGCGCGCTGAAACTGAGGTTCTTGCCGCCCTTGACGACCTTGGTGACACGGTTGATGTTCACCACGGTGTCCTTCAGCTCGAGCTCGGACGGATCGATCTTTTCGCGAGAATACGCCATGTTTCCTCTGCTGGCCGGATGCCGCCGGCCGGACTAGAACTCGAGCCCCGCCTTCCGGGCCGCGTCGGCGACCGCCTTCACCCGGCCGTGATACAGGAAGCCGCCCCGGTCGAAGACCACCCGCCGGATGCCCCGCTCGATCAGCCGCTCCGCAATCACGCGCCCGAGCAGCTCGGCACCCCTGATGTTGCCGCCGCGCACCTCACCGGTGAACTGCGCCTTGAGCGCCGGCTCCAGGCTCGAGGCCGACACGAGCGTCCGTCCGGCGTAGTCGTCGATCACCTGCGCGTAGATATGCGACGCCGATCGGAAGACAGCCAGCCGGGGCCGCTCGGGCGTGCCCGAGATCCGCTTCCGCTGCCGCAGGCGGATCCGTTCGCGGCGATCCTTCTTCGTTCGAATCTGCATGCTAGGCTCCCGTCTTCCCGACCTTCTTCTTCAGCACTTCGCCCGTGTAGCGCACGCCCTTCTGCTTGTACGGATCCGGCTTGCGCATGGCGCGGATGTTGGCCGCGACCTGGCCGACCAGCTGGCGGTCGATGCCGGTCACCGTCACGTGGGTCTGCTTGTCGACGGCGATCTCGACGCCCGGCGGAATGTCGTAGACGACCGGGTGCGAGTAGCCCAGCGCGAAAATCACCTGCTTGCCCTTCACCTCGGCCCGGTAGCCGGTGCCGACGATGTCGAGCTCGCGCTTGAAGCCGTTCGTGACGCCCTCGACCGCGTTGGCCACGAGCGTCCGCGCCAGGCCGTGGAACTTGCCCAGCGCCGGATCGGGCCGCTCGGGCGAGGCGACGATATTGCCGTCCTTCACCTCGAAGACGATGCCCGGCGGCACCCGCTGCCGCAGCGTCCCCTTGGGCCCCTTCACTTCGACGGCCCCGGGGTGGACGCTCACCGTCACGCCTGCGGGCACCGGAATGGGTTTCTTGCCGATACGGGACATGTCGAATTCCTCACCAGACGTTGCAGAGCACTTCGCCGCCGACGCCGGCCTTGACCGCATCGCGGCCCGTCATCACGCCCCGCGAGGTCGTCAGGATCGTCGTGCCGAGCCCGCCAAGCACCTTCGGGACCTCGTCGCGCCCGACGTAGGCGCGGCGGCCTGGGCGGCTCACCCGCTCGATCCCGGAGATCACGTTCTCGCCGCGGGGGCCGTACTTGAGCTGAATCCGGATGATCTCGGGCCGGCCGGGCTCGGCCGGCACCTGCCGGAAGCCGGCAATGTAGCCCTCCTGCTCGAGAATCCGCGCGATCTCGAGCTTGAAGCGCGAAGCCGGGATGTCGACGCGGGGATGACGCGCGCGAACCGCGTTGCGGATGCGCGTGAGCATGTCTGCGATCGGGTCGGTCATGTCGGGTCCTTGTCGAGCCGGACGCACCGGCTGCGGTCTTTCCTCAGTGCGAAAACCTCTACCAACTGCTCTTGACCACGCCGGCCACTTCGCCGCGGAGCGCCAGTTCGCGGAAACAGAGTCGGCACAGCGCGAACTTCCGCAGGTAGGCGCGCGGCCGGCCGCACTTCCGGCAGCGGTTGCGCCGCCGGACGGCGAACTTCGGCTTCTTCTGAAGGTCCTTGACGGTCTTTGCAATCGTGGCCATCGTGTGGCTCCTGGAACTCGCTAGTTCTGCCGGAACGGCAGGCCGATCAGCTGCAGCAGCCGCCGGGCTTCCTCGTCGGTCTTCGCGGTGGTCACAATCGACACGTTCATCCCCCGCGGCTTGTCGACCTTCATGTAGTCGATCTCCGGGAAGATGATCTGGTCGCGCAGGCCGAGCGTGTAGTTGCCGCGCCCGTCGAAGCCGCGCGGCGAAATGCCGCGGAAGTCGCGCACGCGCGGCAGGGCAATCGAAATGAGCCGGTCGAGGAACTCGTACATCCGCTCGCCGCGCA
The DNA here is from genome assembly GCA_003242705.1 of Acidobacteriota bacterium. Lineage (GTDB taxonomy): Bacteria > Acidobacteriota > Vicinamibacteria > Vicinamibacterales > SCN-69-37 > SCN-69-37. Next base: position 16,836 of record QGVF01000046.1, on the reverse strand, counting down.
GCGTCACCATCACGCCGATCGGCATGCCCTGGCGGAGCCGGAACTGCGCGATCGACTTCTTCGCGCGCGTGACGGCCGCCTTCTGGCCCGTGATCTTCGCCAGCTCCTCGGCGCCGGTCTCGACGACCTTCGCGTTCTGCGTCCCTTCGCCGAGCCCCATGTTGATCACGACCTTCGTGATCTTGGGCACCGCCATCACGTTCTCGTAGCCGAATTCCTTGCGCAGCGCCGGGATCACCTCGGCGACGTAGCGTTCTCTGAGGCGGCTCATCGGTCGACCACTCCCTTGCACTTGACGCAGTACCGCACGCGGCGCCCGTCCTCGAGCAGCCGCCGGCCCACGCGCGCCGGCTGTCCGCACTCGGGGCAGACCAGCTGCACGTTCGAGATTGCCAGCGGCGCCTCGCGCTCGACGATCCCGCCCTTGATGTTGCGCTGCGGGTTCGGCTTGGTGTGCCGCTTGACGACGTTGACGCCCTCGACGACGACGCGCCCCTTCGCCGGCAGCACGCTCAGCACGCGCCCGCGCTTGCCGCGATCCCGGCCCGCGATGACCAGGACGTTGTCGTTCTTCTTGATTGCCGGTTTCAATGCCGGTGCCGAATTCCTCATGCCTGTTGCTCCCCGCGCCCGGCCGGCGGCAGCCCGCCGGCCCGAGACGGCCTCAGAGCACCTCCGGGGCCAGCGAGATGATCTTCATGAACCGGCGCTCCCGCAGCTCGCGCGCCACCGGCCCGAAGACGCGCGTGCCGATCGGCTCGCCGTCGTTGTTGATCAGCACGGCCGCGTTGCGGTCGAACCGGATGTAGCTGCCGTCGCGGCGGCGCAGCTCCTTCCGCGTGCGCACAATCACCGCCTTGACGACCTGCCCCTTCTTGACCGTCGCGTCAGGCGTGGCTTCCTTGACCGACGCCGTGACGATGTCGCCGATCCGGGCGTACCGCCCGGTCGAGCCGCCGATCGGGTTGATGACCGACAGGCGCCGGGCGCCGGAGTTGTCGGCCACGTCGAGAATCGAACGCATCTGCACCATGGCTTACACCTCCTTCGCCCGCTCGACGATGCGGACGACCACCCACCGCTTGCGGCGCGACAGCGGACGCGACGGCACGAGCGCGACGCGATCGCCGACGCGCGCCGCGTCGTCTTCGTCGTGCGCCATGAAGCGCGAGGTCAGGCGCTGGAGCTTGCCGTACAGCGGATGCCGCACCTGCCGCTCGACGGCGACCACCACACTCTTGGCCATCTTGTCGCTGACGACCGTTCCCACGATCTCCTTCTTCGCCATCGTTAGCCCCTGCCGCCTTTCTCGCGCAGCACCGTCAGCGTCCGCGCCAGATCCCGGCGCAGCGGCCGGATCCGGTGCCCGGCCTCGGCCTGCCCCATCGACCGCTGCAGCCGCAGGCGGAAGACCTTGTCCTCGAGCTCACGCGCCCGCTGCTGGAGCTCGTTCACCGACAGCGCGCGCAGCTCCGCCAGCTGCTCGACGACCTTCATGACACCTTCTCCTCGGCAAAGCGCGTCGCAAAGCGCGTCCGGATCGGCAGCTTCGCCGCGGCCAGCCGCATCGCCTCGCGGGCGTCCTCGAGCGATACCCCTTCCATCTCGAAGAGGATGCGCCCGGGCCGAATCACGGCCACCCAGCCTTCGGGCGAGCCCTTGCCCTTGCCCATGCGGGTCTCCTGGGGCTTCTTCGTGATGGGCTTGTCCGGAAAGACGCGGATCCAGATCTTGCCGCCGCGCTTGACGCTGCGCGTCAGCGCGATACGCGCCGCCTCGATCTGCCGGTTCGTCAGCCAGCACGGCTCGAGCGCCTGCAGCCCGTAGTCGCCGAACGCGACCGTCGAGCCGCGCCACGCCAGGCCGCCCATGCGGCCCCGGTGCTGCTTCCGATACTTGACCTTCTTCGGCATCAACATGGCGTTACCCTCGTGCCGCCCGCCGCGGCTGCCGATACTCCTCGTCGCGGCCGACCCGCGGCGACAGACGCTCGCCCTTGTAGAGCCACACCTTCACGCCGATCGCCCCGTAGGTCGTGAACGCCTGCGCGAAGCCGTAATCGATGTCGGCGCGCAGCGTCTGCAGCGGAAGCTGGCCGTGCAGGTACCACTCCGACCGCGCGATCTCGGCGCCGTTGAGCCGGCCCGAGACGCGCACCTTGATGCCGCGCGCCCCGAAGCGCAGCGCCGATTCGACCGCCTTGCGCATGGCGCGCCGGAACGCGATGCGCTTCTCGAGCTGCGCGGCAACCGACTCGGCAATCAGCTGCGCATCGAGTTCGGGCTTCTGAATCTCGAGGATGTTGATGAACACCTCGCGGCCCGTCGTCCGCTGCAGCTCCTGGCGCAGCCGGTCGACCTCGGTCCCCTTGCGGCCGATGATGATCCCCGGGCGCGACGTATGAATGTCGACCTTCAGCTTGTTCGCCGCGCGCTCGATGTCGATGCGCGAGACGCCCGCGTGCGAGAAGCGCCGCTTGAGCAGCGTGCGCAGCCGCAGATCCTCGTGGAGCAGATCGGCGTACTCCCGGCTGGCGTACCAGCGCGAGCGCCACGTCTTGTTGAATCCCAGCCGGAAGCCGTAGGGATGAACTTTTTGACCCATACTCTCGACCTACTCCGCTGCCTTCGTCCGCCGACGCCGCGGCGCCGCCCCGGCCGACGCCTTCAGCGGGCGCTCGGCCACTTCCACCGTAAGGTGGGCCATCCGCTTGAGGACGCGGAAGGCCCGTCCCATCGGGGCCGGCCGGATCCGCTTCATGCTCGGGCCCTGGTTGGCGTAGCACGCCTTGACGTAGAGCCGATCGACGTCGCCGCCGAAGTCGGGGCGCTGCTGCACGTTTGCAATCGCCGACCGCAGCACCTTCTCGAGGTCGCGGGCGATCAGCTTGCGCGAGAACCGGAGGGTCGCCAGCGCCTCCGACACGTCCTTCCCGCGAATCTGCTCGCAGACGAGGCCGGCCTTCTGAGCCGAGGTCCGCACGTACTTTGCCGTTGCTGTCGCTTCAGCCATCATCAGCCTCCCCGCTGCGCCGCCTTCTCGGCCTTCGAGGTGTGCCCCTTGAACGTGCGCGTGGGCGCGAACTCGCCGAGCTTGTGCCCGACCATGTTCTCGGTGATGTAGACCGGAATGAACTTCCGCCCGTTGTGCACCGCGATCGTGTGGCCCACCATCTCCGGCACGACGGTCGATCGCCGCGACCAGGTCTTGATGACCTTCTTCTCGTTCTCGCGGTTCATCGCCTCAACCTTCTCGAGAAGGTGGAGGTCGATGAACGGCCCCTTCTTGAGTGATCTGCCCATGTGGTGACTCTCAGCTCCGGGCGACTACTTCTTGCGCCGCTCGAGGATGAACCGCTCGCTGCGCTTGTTGCGCCGCGTCTTGTAGCCCTTCGTCGGCTGGCCCCACGGCGAGACCGGATGCCGGCCGCCCGCCGTCTTGCCCTCGCCGCCGCCCAGCGGGTGATCGACCGGGTTCATGGCCACGCCGCGCACGTGCGGCCGGCGACCGAGCCAGCGGCTCCGTCCCGCCTTGCCGATCGACACGTTCTCGTGGTCGACGTTGCCCACCTGCCCGATCGTCGCCCGGCACTCGACGCTCACCATGCGGATCTCGCCCGACGGCATCCGCAGCGAGGCGTACTCGCCTTCGCGGGCGACGAGCTGCACCGAGGCGCCGGCCGACCGCGCAATCTGGCCGCCCTTACCCGGCTTCAGCTCGACGTTGTGCACCGTCGTGCCGAGCGGGATGTGCTTCAGCTTCAGGCAGTTGCCCGGCAGGATGTCGATGTCCTCACCCGAGATGACCGGATCGCCCACCTTCAGGCCGAGCGGGTGCAGGATGTAGCGCTTCTCTCCGTCGGCGTAGGTCACCAGCGCAATGCGGGCCGACCGGTTCGGGTCGTACTCGATCGTCGAGACGCGACCGGGCACGCCGATCTTGTCGCGCTTGAAGTCGATCACCCGGTAGTTGCGCTTGTGCCCGCCGCCACGCCACCAGGACGTCAGCTGCCCCCGGTTGTTGCGCCCGCCCGAGCGCTTCAGCGGCTCGACGAGCGGCTTGTAGGGGCGATCGGTCGTGATGTCGTCGAACGTCTGGACGGTCTGAAAGCGGCGTCCGGCTGACGTCGGTTTGTACTTGCGAATCGGCATGATGCGGATCCCCGGCTCTTCGCCTCTTCAACTCCTGCGGCGCGCCGTCGGCCGGCTGCCCGGCCGCGGCCTTACGCGCCCTCGAAAATCTCCGGCACCTTCTCGCCGGCCTTCAGCCGGACCCAGGCCTTCTTCCAGTCGGGCCGCTGACCGACGAACCGTCCCTGGCGCTTGAACTTGCCGTGGTTCCGACCGGTCCGCACCGACTCGACCTTCGCGCCGAGCAGCGTCTCGACCGCGCGCTTGACGTCGATCTTCGTCGCCTCGCGCGCCACCTCGAAGACGATCACCGGCGCCGTCTCTCGCGCCATCGTCGTCTTTTCCGTGATCAGCGGGCGGCGGATGACCTCGGTGAGCTTCATCCCAGCACCTCCTGCAGCCGCTCGACCGCCGCCTGCGTGGCGATGATGCGGTTCGTGTTCATCACGTCGCGCGCCGTCAGCATCCCGCTCGGCACGACCCGGACGCCCGGAATGTTGCGCACCGACAGGCAGAACTTCTCCTCCGGCTTCACGTCGATGACGAGCGTCCGTCGCGCATCGGCGCCCAGACGCTGCAGCAGCTCGGCCGCCGCCTTCGTCCGGATCTCCGGCACGCTCAACGCGTCGACGATCGTGACCGCGCCTTCGCGCAGCCGCGCCGTCAGCGCCGCCCGCAGCGCGCCGCGCTCGACCTTCTTTGGCAGCCGGTACTCATAGCTGCGCGGCTGCGGGCCGAACACCGTGCCGCCCTTGCGCCAGAGCGGGTTGCGAATCTCGCCCACGCGCGCCCGGCCGGTGCCCTTCTGGCGCCAGAGCTTGCGGCCGCTGCCGCTGACGAGGGCACGGTTCTTCGTCGCGTGGGTCCCCCGCCGCTCCGCGGCGTTGGCGCGGACGACCGACTCCCAGATCAGGTCGGTCTTGACCGGTCCGCCGAAGACCGCGTCGTCGAGCTCGACCGACCCGACCTTCGTGTTCTCGCTGTTGACTACATCGAGTGTCATGGGATCCCCGCGTTACTTCTTGCCCTTCTTCTTCTCAACCTGCGGCTGAGGCTCGGGCTTGGCCGCCACGGCGTGCCGCAGCACGACGACGCCGCCTGGCGCGCCGGGCACGGCACCACGCACGACCACCAGGTGGTTGTCGGGATCGATGCCGACGACCTTCAGGTTCCGCGTCGTGACGCGGTCGCCGCCCATCCGGCCGGCCGCCCGCATGCCCTTGACGACGCGCGACGGGAACGACGAGGCGCCGATCGAGCCGGGCGCCCGGTGGAACATCGAGCCGTGCGTCGCCGCGCCGCCGCCGAAGCCGTGGCGCTTGACGACACCCTGGAAGCCCTTGCCGCGGCTCGTGCCGATGACGTCGACCCGGTCGCCACTCTTGAAGATCGTCGCGAGCACCTGGTCACCCGGCTTCGGCAGCTCGGCGCCGGCCGCCACGCCCACCTCGCGCAGCACGCGCGTCGGTGGCACATTCGCCCGGCGGAAGTGACCGGTCGTCGGTTTATTGGCGCGCACCGGCCGCTCTTCGACCAGCCCCAGCTGCACGGCCTCGTAGCCGTCGGTCGCGGCGGTCTTCGCCTGCACGACCACGCACGGCCCGGCCTTGATCACCGTGGCCGGCACCACGGTGCCGTCGGCCTCGAAGACCTGGGTCATGCCCACTTTCCGTCCGATGATTGCTGTGACCATAACGTGACTCTGCGAAGGCCCGCGCCGGGCTTACTTGTGCTCCTTGCCGAACGCCTTGATCTCGACGTCGACGCCCGCCGGCAGGTCGAGCTTCATGAGCGCATCGACGGTCTGCGGGGTCGGCTCGAAGATGTCGATCAGCCGCTTGTGCGTCCGCATCTCGAACTGCTCGCGCGACTTCTTGTCGACGTGCGGCGACCGCAGAACGGTCCACTTGTTCTTCTCGGTCGGCAGCGGCACCGGGCCGGCCAGACGCGCGCCGGTCCGCTTCGCCGTCTCGACGATTTCGCCGGTCGACTGATCGAGCACGCGATAGTCGTAGGCCTTCAAACGGATCCGGATCTTCTCGCTGAACGGGTTCGCCATAATCCCATCTCACCGCGCCGGACGGTCATCCGCCCGCGCGTGGCTGCAACTGCCCTCTTCCTACCGCCCCTGCACCTTCGCGATGACCGCCTCGGCAATCGACGCCGGTGCCGGCTCGTACCGATCGAAGTGCATCGAGTACGACGCACGCCCCTGCGTGCGCGACCGCAGGTCGGTCGCATAGCCGAACATCTCCGACAGCGGCACGCGGGCGTTGATGATCTGCGACCCGCCGCGCGTGTCCATCGACTGCAGCTGGCCGCGCCGGCTGGTGATGTCGCTGATGACGTCGCCCATGTACTCCTCGGGCACCGTCACCTCGACGCGCATGACCGGCTCGAGCAGGATCGGGTTCGCCTTCTTCGCGGCGTCCTTGAACGCCATCGATCCGGCGATCTTGAACGCCATCTCGTTCGAGTCGACCTCGTGGAACGAGCCGTCGTACAGCTCGACCTTGACGTCGTCGATCGGGTAACCGGCGAGCACGCCCGTCGTCATCGCCTCCTGGATACCCTGGTCGATCGGCTTGATGAACTCGCGCGGAATCACGCCGCCGACGATGTTGTTCTCGAAGAGATACCCGGCGCCCGGCTCGCGCGGCGACAGCCGGATCTTCGCGTGCCCGTACTGTCCGCGGCCGCCCGTCTGCCGGACGTACCGCCCTTCGCCTTCGGCCTCGCGCGTAATCGTTTCCTTGTAGGCGACCTGCGGCGCGCCGACCAGCGCGTCGACGCCGAACTCACGCCGCAGCCGGTCGACGATGATCTCGAGGTGCAGCTCGCCCATGCCCGAGATGACCACCTGGCCGGTCTCGGTGTCGGTCCGCACCCGGAACGTCGGGTCCTCGCTCATCAGCTTCTGCAGGGCGAGGCCGAGCTTCTCCTGGTCGCTCTTCGTCTTCGGCTCGATCGCCAGCGTGATGACCGGCTCGGGGAAGTCCATCGCCTCGAGGATGATCGGCGCCTTGTCGTCGCAGATCGTGTCGCCGGTCGCCACCGACTTGAGGCCGACGGCCGCCGCGATGTCGCCGGCGTAGACCTCCTTGACTTCCTCGCGCTTGTTGGCGTGCATCTTCAGCAGGCGCCCGATGCGCTCGGGCTTCTGCTTCGTCGAGTTGTAGACCGACATGCCCGACGTCATCACGCCCGAGTAGACGCGGATGAACGTCAGCTGCCCGACGAACGGGTCGGTCATGACCTTGAACGCCAGCGCCGCCAGCGGGGCGTCGTCGGCCGACTGCCGCTCGACGGGCTCGCCGTCGGGCGAGCGCGGATCGACACCGGTGACCGGCGGGATGTCGATCGGGCTCGGCAGGTAGTCGACGACGGCGTCGAGCAGCGTCTCGATGCCGCGGTTCTTGAACGCCGAGCCGCAGAGCACCGGCACGAACGGCGCGCCGTCGCCACGGACCGACTCGATGGTCCGCCGGCGGATGGCCGCCTTGATTTCCTCTTCCGAGATCTCCTCGCCCGACAGGTACTTCTCGAGGATCGTGTCGTCGACCTCGCTGACCTTTTCAATGAGCTGCTCGCGGAAGCTCTTCGCCTGGTCGAGCATGTCGGCCGGGATGTCGGTGACGTTGTACGCGCCGCCGAGCTTGTCGTCGACCCACAGCACCGCCTTCATGCGGACCAGGTCGATGACGCCCTCGTACTTGTCCTCGATGCCGACCGGCAGCTGGAGGACGACCGGGTTGCCCTGCAGCTTCGTCCGGATCTGCTCGACGGTGCGCAGGAAGTTGGCACCGATGCGGTCCATCTTGTTGACGAAGCAGATGCGCGGCACGCGGTACTTGTCAGCCTGGCGCCAGACCGTCTCGGACTGCGGCTCGACGCCGGCAACCGAGTCGAAGACCGCAATGGCGCCGTCGAGCACGCGCAGCGACCGCTCGACCTCGGCGGTGAAGTCGACGTGACCCGGCGTGTCAATGATGTTGATCCGGTGGTCGCGCCAGGTGCAGGTCGTGGCCGCCGACGTGATCGTGATGCCGCGCTCCTGCTCCTGCTCCATCCAGTCCATGACCGCCGTGCCCTCATGGACCTCGCCGATCTTGTAGGTGATACCGGTGTAGAACAGGATGCGCTCGGTCGTCGTCGTCTTGCCGGCATCGATGTGCGCCATGATGCCGATGTTGCGACAGCGCGAGAGAGGAACTTGACGGGGCATTGCGGGCGTCCTTCGGGAATCCTGGGTGCGCGTCGGCCCTACCAGCGGTAGTGCGCGAACGCCTTGTTCGCTTCGGCCATCCGGTGCGTGTCCTCACGCTTCTTGACGGCACCGCCGCGCAGGTTCGCGGCATCGAGCAGCTCGTTGGCCAGTCGCTCCTGCATCGTCTTGCCGTCGCCGCGCTGGCGGGCGTAGGTGGCCAGCCACCGGATCGCGAGCGAGAGGCGGCGGTTCGGGTTGACCTCGACCGGCACCTGATAGTTCGAACCACCCACGCGCCGCGACTTCACCTCGAGGCTCGGCTTGACGTTGTCGACCGCCTTCTTGAACACCTTCAGCGGGTCGTCGGCCGACTTCTCCTTCACGATGTCGAGCGCGCGGTACATGATGCGCTCGGCCGTCGACCGCTTGCCGTCGCGCATGATCGTGCTGATGAACTTGGTGACCAGCGGACTGCTGTAGACCGGGTCCGCCGGGACTTCGCGCTTGGGAATCTCTCGTCTACGCGGCATCGTCTTCTCTCGTCGGCCTTACGCCTTCTTCGGCCTCTTGGCGCCGTACTTCGACCGTCCCTGCATGCGGTTGGCCACGCCGACCGCGTCGAGCGCGCCGCGCACCACGTGGTAGCGCACACCGGGCAGGTCCTTGACACGGCCGCCGCGGATGAGCACCAGCGAGTGCTCCTGCAGGTTGTGGCCGACGCCGGGGATGTAGGTCGTGACCTCGATCTGGTTCGTCAACTTGACGCGCGCCACCTTGCGGAGCGCCGAGTTCGGCTTCTTCGGGGTCTGCGTGAACACGCGGACGCAGACGCCGCGCTTCTGCGGACAGGCCTGCAGAGCCGGACTCTTCGTCTTGGAGATCACCTTCTCGCGTCCCTTACGGACCAACTGGCTGATTGTCGGCATACCGGTCGTCTCGAGCCTCGGTGGCCGGAGCCACCCGACAGCGCACCCGGGCGCGAGCCGCACCTTCGCGGCTGCCCGCGCACGCGCACACACGCCCGCAGCGCGTATGTCCTGCGTCTCTGGCCTAGGAGCCCGGGAGCTCGGCACCAGAGACAATCCCCTATTGCTGATCAGTCAGCGCGGCGGCCGGCGGCCGCGCGCACGCGCGGCGACGACTGCACGGAAAGCCCAGGAAGCGACTGCTTCTCTGGATGCGGACCTAGATAGGGTGTCCTAGATCCGACAATAACCTTGCGAGAGTAGCACAGGGGTCGCCGCCTGTGCAAGTGAAGGTCTGTGCATCGCATCAGCGGGCCCCGGCGGGCCGGCGCCGGGGGCCGCGAACGCGCGCCCTCGCTTCGAGACGCCCGATCGACCTGCCACCACAATCTGAGCGCGGGCCGGGTGGAGAAACAGAGAATCGGCGGTTCCCCCGCCGTCCCGGCCCGGCGGCGCCTCACCAGTCCAGCGTCACCGTCCAGATCCGGCTCGAGGTCTCGGTGACCGGCAGCACGAGCCGCCCGTCGGCGACCGCAATGTCGACGGCGTCGAGATCGTCCGGCACGGGGCGCTGTGCGCCCTCGAAGGCCGTCAGCCGGTACGGTTCGCCGGACGTCCGGCCCGTTGCCGGCTCGAAGCGACGCCTCCAGACATTGACGCCGCCGCCGGGGTCCGACACGTAATAGAGCGCGCGACCGTCCTCGGACCAGACCACCCGCCCCACTCTCGAACGGCCGTCGGTCACCCGCACCCAGGAGCCGCCTCCCAGGGGCGCCACGTAGAGGGTCGTCGTGTCGAAACTGCCCGGATGCGACGCGGTGAACGCCAGCCAGCGGCCGTCGGGCGACAGCCGCCGGGGCCGGAGGTCGCGTCGATCGTCGGCCAGCACGACCTGCACGTCGCCGGTGTCGACGTCGACGACGCAGACGGCACGACGCTCGGAACCATCCGGCCGGCAAGTGCCCATCAGTGATCGGCCGTCGCCGGTCCAGTCATCCGGCACGAACCGGCGGTCGTCCGGCATGGCGACGATGCGCTCGGTCCCCTCGTCCACGTCGACAACGACCAACGCGCCGTCGCCCCGCAGCGCTTCGGCCGGCGCCGTCCGGACGTAGGCCAGGCGCGTCCCGTCCCGCGAAAGCAGCGGCCTGACGTGACGCCACTGGGCGCTGGCGAGCAGCAGCCGCTCCCCGCCGCCATCGAAGCTCCGCGTCCAGATTTCGTCCCACTCGCCGCGAACGGTCCGGTAGATCAGGCGCCGCCCTTCCGGCGCGACATCGAACGTCCGGGCGTCGGCATCACGTGGCGTGAGCTGTACGCCTTCGTCGCCGAGCCGCCCGCGCTGCACATCCAGGTCGAACGCCCAGATGCCCGTCCTCTGTGCCCGCACGCCAAAGGCGAGCCTGGCATCGTCGGGCGCGAGCGCGATGTCGGTATCCTGCCCGGCCCCGATCGTGAGCCGTTCGGGAACGCCACGCCAGCTCCGTGCGACGGGATCGACGGGCACGCGCCAGATGTTCCGCACGCCGCGCGATCTGCCTTCGAAGTAGAGCACGCGTTCGGATCGCGTCCACGCGAACCGCTCGAGGCGCAGCAGGCCGCTGTCGAGCAGGTGCCGCGCTTCCGGCAGAAGCGTCCACTCCTCGGCCGCTTCGGTCTCGGGAGAAGCCGTCAGGAACTTCCAGCGGCCGTCGTGCCCCTGGCCCCAGATCGCCAGCTGCCCTCCGGTCGGACGCCACGACGCGTAGCCTGAGACAAAGCCCGCCGTCAGCTCGTCGAGCACGCGGCGAACCGGCCCGCCGGCCACGTCGACCAGATACAGGCCGAGCGGCGCACCCGGCACTTCGGGATCGTGCTCGAAGAACAGCACCTGCCGGCCGTCGGGCGACCAGATGGGCCGATAGCCGAACGGCGCGAGCTCACGCTCGGAATGGCCCGACGGCGACACGAGGTAGATTCCGCCGCGGCCGCGCTCGGAGCGGAAGGCCAGCCAGCGCCCGTCGGGCGCCCAGGCCGGCTGCCAGTCCTGCGCGGGCGACGTCGTCACGCGATACGGCGCGGGACTGTCCGCCGGGCGGATCCAGATGTCGGCGCTGCCCTCGCGGTCCGACACGAAGGCGATGGCCCGCCCGTCGGGCGACCACGTCGGCTGTCGATCGAGACCGCCCGAGGTGTAGGGCTCTACTGTCCCTGCCGGCACCGGCGGCGCCCCGCGGCCCTCGATCAGCGCCAGCATTCCCGTAATCGCAACCAGGACGACGGCGGCCGTCGTCACGGCCGTCACCCACCAGCGATCGGCCTGCCGGGCCGGCGCGACGGGTTCGATTCGGACGGGCGTCACCGGCCGGCCCGCCTCGGAAGGCTGGCTGGCAGACTCGACGACCACACGGCCCAGCTGGCCGACCGTACGGACCGCCTCGTCGATCGTCGGGACCGCCTCCGGCTGTCCGACGCCATCCGGCAACGCGTCGAGCTCGACGACCGCCGCCGTGAACCGGTAGCCCAGTGCGTGAACGGTCGTGATGTACTCGCCAACCTCGCGCGTATCGTTGAGGGCCTTGCGAAGCGTGGACACGTGCCTGGCAAGGCTGTTCTCCTCGACGATGCGCCCGCCCCAGATGGCCTCGATCAACTCGTCCTTGCTCACGACGCCCGCACGGCGCTGAATCAGCGTAACGAGCACGTCGAACGGCGTGCGCGTCAGGTTGACGCGCGTCCGTTCGCGCCACAGGACCCGCCTGACGGTGTCGAGCACGTACGGGCCGAACGCGTAGTAACGGACGGGCGCCTGCGGCTCATCCGCGGCGACCGTCGACTCTCCGGTAATTCCCTGATGGTGCTGATGCATCTCGATCCGATCCCGCGTCACGTCGCGGGAGCTGCCGCCGGCACCTGCCGGACCGCCGAAAAACACAAAGGGCCGGAGAAGTGCAGCTCCTTCTCCGGCCCTTCGAAATCTCGCGAGCTCCGAACGGAACTCGTCTTATCGGGTCATCGACTCACTGCCGCCGCCTCGGGCGGACGATCGCAGACAGCGCGATGCCGGGCCGGACCAGCGTCCCGCCACGACAGCACGTGAAGGCGATCCCGCGAACCATGACCGTCATGACTTGTAACAGGCGTCGCTGGCCGATGTCAAAACCTGCTCCGCATGCCGGCGGGCGCGCGCGAGGGCGCGAGCACGTCCCAATACCCCTGAATCTGGCCGCGGTCTGCCGCCTCGAGCAGCCCCTGTATCGAATCGAGCAGCGAGACAGCCCGCGATCCGCCGGGCGGTGAGCAGCTGTTGAAGCACGACCGGATGAACGTGCTCGACGCATCGAGCGGCATCCCGGCAACGTTGCGGCGGAAGCGCTCCCACGTGCCTTCCTGCCACAGGTACTGCTCGACGTTCGACGTGTAGAACGTCGTCACCATTCCGCCGTGCTGGCGGACCCATGCGCCGATGGCGGCCAGCGCGTGCGGACCGGCAAAGTTGCCCACGACCGGAATCAGCAGGTTGCGCTCCTGGAGCGCCTTGACGCGCGCAAACCGTTCCTCGCCCGCCAGGTACGACCACTCGACACCTTCGAAGTCCGTCGCCGCCTGCAGGGCGGCCCAGGTCGGATACCGGGTACGGCGGAAACGCCCGTTGCTCACGAACGTGATGTCCGGACCGGCGGCAAAGAACTCGCTGAGGACGAACGCGATGCCCGCCCGATCGCCCGGGTCGAGCCGGCTCCCCCGATGCCGCTCGAGGTAGGTCAGCACGGCGTCGAGCGTGTCGTCGAACAGCGCCTGATCGGCCGGCGCGCGCAGAAAGGCCGCCATGAGCTCGGCGGCCGAGGCGTCGGCCGGCAGGTCCTCCGGTGCGGTCCGGCCGAACAGCCGCGACAGGAACGACACGCGCCCCGACGACAGCGCGAAGAGCGCCTTGTACATCAGGTGCACCTGCAGGTTCCCGCGCCGGATGTCGGGCACGAACGCGACGGCCGGCTCGACAGCCGCAATGTAGGTGAAGTTCTGGTCCGGCCCCACGCCGACGTACACGCCGCCGGGTGCCACCGTTCGAACCAGCTCGGGGACGACGGTCTGGTAGGTGTCTTCGTTCGAAACGAGGTTGTCGGAATTGAAGAAGCCCGCGGGCTCCGACAGCCGATCGATCAGCGTCCAGAACTGTTCGTTCGACAGCCGTTCCGGCAGGCCGGCTGCCGGCGCCGCGAACTGCTCCGGCGGCGACGCCAGACAGATGGCGATCATCGCGCCGACGAGGACCAGTCGCCTCACCCGCATGGTCGCTGCCCTCCCCCGCCCGTACGCCGGACGCTGCCGTCGCGGCGGGTTCTCTCCTCCGGGCCGCCGTCCGGCGGCTTCCGCTCGATCAGGGCCGAGGCACCGTCGCGTCGGGCCCGGCCGTCGGCACCGTCCTCGTCGCACATCGCTCGGTCTCGGCGCGCATGTCGCCGAGGAGGTTGCGGAAGCCCCCGCCGCCGGAGAGCGATCGCACGAACGTGGCACCGGGCGCCAGCGGCATCGAGGCGACGTTGGCGCAGAAGCGATCCATCAGGCCTTCCTGCCGCAGGTACTGCTCGACGTTCGACACGTAGAACACCGAAATCTCCGCGTTCCGCTCGCGGACCCAGCGGCCGATTGCGCGCAGCGCGTGCGGGCCGCCGAAGTTGCCGACGACCGGCACGATGAGGTTGCGGCGCTGCATGTCCTGCACGAACCGGAACGACTCCTCGCTGGCCAGGAAGCTCCTGACCCGGCCGTACGTATCAGTGGCCAGCATCAGCTGGTAGTAGTTCGCCATCCGGCTCCGTCCGAATCCGGTATGCGACGACGACGCGTAGGTAATGGAGGGGCCGAACCAGTAGAAGGCCCAGTACACGTTGGCGATGCCGTCGAGGTCGCCGGGCGGCAGCGGCAGGTCGAGCGTCTGCGTGAGGTGGTCGTGCACCTCGCGCACGTTGCGGTCGAACACTTCGCGCGCGCTGGTGTCGACGACCCAGTAGGCGTCCATGATCTCGGCCGCCGAGCTCGACGTCGACAGGTGCGCCGGGCGGGGCTTGGTGAACAGGCGCGAGACGAACTCGGCGCGATCGGCCGACAGCTCGAAGAGGGCCTTGTAGAGCAGCTGCAGGTGGAGGTTGCCCCGCCGTACGTCGGTGATGAACGCCATCCGCGGCCTGACCGCCGCGATGTAGCTGAAGTTCTGCTCGGGCCCCACGCCGAGGTAGACGCCGCCGGCCGGCGTGCGGGCGATCAGCTCGTCGAGCACCTCCGGGTAGTACTGCTCGTTCGACAGCAGGTTGTCGGAGCGGAAATAGCCGTCGGGTTCCGACAGCTGCTCACTGAGCCGCCAGAGCTCGCGCGGATCGAGCCGCGCGGGCAGCGCGTCGGCGGCCGCGCCCGCCAGCGGCAGGGCCCCGGCGGCCAGCGCCACGGCCAGCGCCAGCGCCAGGGCAACGAGTCGGCCCGGCAGAGTCAGGAGCATCTCCCCGGGCCGCAGTCTACCACCGGCCCGTCATGCGTCCGATGGCCCGACGGAGCGACTCGAGCGTCTCGGGCGAGCCGGTGAACATGCCCTCCGGGTACTGGACGTGCCGGAGCATGTTCGCGTAGATGGGGCCGCTCTGGTACAGGTTCAGCCCGAGACCGGCCAGGTACTGCAGCCGCAGGTTCCGGTCGCGGTTGATCATCGCGTCGGCCAGCCAGGGCGCCAGATCCTCCGGCGTCCCCGCGTAGTTGGCGAGCAGGTCGACGGCCGAGTAGATGCCGATCTCGCGCAGCGACTGCGCCACCTGCGCGTAGCGCGGATCGTCGAGCTTCGCCTGCAGCGCGTCGACATCGATCTGAATCGGCTCGAGCATCCCCATGAGGACGAGGTCGTAGCCGACGCCGTTGTTCGTGTTCCCCCACACCACGCTGTGCGGGAACGCCTGCATGAAGGTCCCGATCTCGCTCTTGACCGCTTCCTCGGTGCTCTCGTAGAGCTGCACGAAGAGCGTCACGACGCCGCCGGGATTCAGCCGGCGCTTGACGAGCTCGAAGAACTCGACCGTATAGAGCGTTGCCGCTCCCTTGACCCACGGATCGAGCGGGTCCGACGTGATCGCATCGAACGTCTGATCGGTCGTCAGCAGGAAGTGCCGCGCGTCGTCGATGTGAATCGTCACCTTCGGGTTGGTGACGACGTTGTAGTTGTGGTCGCCGAAGTAGGTCGCCACCGACCGCGGCACGAGGGGCTCGATTTCCGCGATCGTGACGCGCTCGACGTCGGGGCCGATCGACACGGCGCCGGCCGTGACACCCGCGCCGCACCCGATCACGAGCGTGTTGGCCGGCCGCGCGGGAATCAGGTGGGTGAAGTGGCCGAGCATCCGCTGCAGCCGCATGTCCTGCGGCTCGCTCGAGGCCTGAATCTTCCCGGCGTTGTGGTAGTTGCGGACGCCGTTCGGCGTTTCCGTGACGGCCACGAAGGCATTCAGGCCTTCGTCGACGTAGATGATGTCGGTCAGTCCGACCCACGTCGCCGCATAGCGCCCGTAGGCGACGAGCAGACCGGGCACCTCCGGCACGCGATTGACGAGCCAGCCGGCCAGTCCGGTCGACGCGACCAGCGCCGTCACGACACCCCAGCGCCAGCCGACCTGCGTCGAGGCCAGCGGCGCGAGCATCATCAGGCCTGCGAGCGCCGAAATGACGATCAGCGCCTGCTGCCCCGCCTGGCTGCCGATGAACTGCGTGATGACGAGGCTCGCACCGAGCGAGCCGACGATGGCGCCCACGGTGTTGGCGGCGTAGACGCCGCCGACGAGCCGGCCCGGATCCTGGCCGGGTCGGGCCACCGCCGCGAGCGCCAGCGGGAAGCTCGCGCCCCAGAGGATCGCGCCGGGCAGCACGACCCACAGGCAGCGGACCATGTCGAGCTGGAAGTTGTACCAGATGTTCGTCGAAATCGACGGGTTGATCGGCCAGAACGGCAGCGAATCCGAGAGCATCACGGCCGCCCACGCAATCGCGACGCAGAGCGCCATCTGGCACCACCCGAAGGCCGCCCGCGGGCTCGGCGTGTTGCGGGCGATGGCGGCCCCCAGGCTGCTGCCGATGCCGAGGCCGAACAGGAAGACGGCCAGGATGAGCGAGAAGGTATAGGTCGTCGCGCCGAACAGCAGCGACAGCAGGCGCACCCAGATGACCTGGCTGGCCAGCGCCGTCATGCCCGACACGGCAATCGCCAGGTACACCAGCCCTGCCCCCTCCGCCCGCTCCACCGCAGGCGCGTCGATGGCCTTCTCCGCCGGCGCGTACGGCGCGCGCGCGGCGATCAGCAGAGCCAGCGCGCCGACGCCGACGTTCAGCGCCACGGCCACGTACGTGGCCACCGCCATGTCGTAGACGCGCAGCAGGTAGAAGCCTGCGAGCAGGCTGCCCAGCACGGCGCCGGTCTCTTATACACATCGGACGCGGCGGCGGAAAAAAGGGGTGGAGGTCCCGGTGGGGGGCGGGCCGTGAAAAAACAGAAACTAGAGTGGAGTAGACAGTGACAGCA
>QGVF01000045.1 GCA_003242705.1 Acidobacteriota bacterium | reverse complement strand
GCTCTGCCGGCAGCGCGCCTTCCGTCCGATCGTGAATCTCGGCAAGGCCCCGGATGGCCGCGAGATTGTCAGGAGCCTTCCGGAGGACCTGCTCGAGCTCGATCCGGGCTTCCTCGTAGTGCCCCTTGTCGAGCAGTGCCCAGCCGAGCGTGACGCGCGCCGACAGCTGCTGGGGGAACCGCTTGAGACCCTCGCGGCAGAGCGCGATCGCGCGGTCGAGATCGCCGGCCCGGCGGAACCGCTCTGCGATTCCGCCGAAGGCCGGTGTTTCCTCAGCCGGGACCTGCCGGCTGCGGTTGAGAAGGATACCCGCCATGAAACGAGCCTTACCCGCCTCCGCTCCGCGCGCCGCTTACGGCGCGACGATGGTCACCGTCTGGGTCGCCACACCCACGCGTCCGGCGTCGTCCTTCACCCGGAGCACGACGGTGTAGGTGGCCGGCCGTCCGTAGAGGTGGTGCACGATGTAGCCCGGAACCGTGACGATCGGCGAGCCGTCGCCGAAGTCCCACTGATACTCGACGATCCGGCGGTCCGTGGCGGCCTTCGACGCGCTCGCATTGAAGTTCACCACGTCGAGGTGCGCGCGCGGCGAGTCCGGCGAATAGGTGAACGACGCGACCGGATCCGTGATGGCCGACACGGTGACGGGACGCGGCGCGCTCGTCGCCCGGCGTCCCAGGTCGTCGGTCACGGTCAGGACGACGTTGTAGGTGCCGGCCAGACCGTAGTGGTGGCTGACCACCGGGTTACCGGTCGTCGACGTGCGGCCGTCGCCGAAGCTCCAGGCATACGACACGATGTTGCCGGTCGAAGCCGACGCGTCGAAAAACACGTGATCCTCTTCGCGCGGCGAGGTCGGCGAGAAGAAGAAGTCGGCGGTCGGGTGCGCCCCGGGCGGGATGATGACGCCCGGACGGGTCAGTCGCAGCTGGGCCGTGCGCGACACGGCACCGGCGTAGTTCTCGCCAACCGGCGTGACGACGAACGTGACGAGCGTATCGTCGGCCTGGGTCGGCGGCGGCGCGGCGGGCGCCCGGTACGACGCGACCGCGCGGCCGTCGCCACCCGTGGTGAGCACCTTCGACGACAGTGTGCCCAGGTCCACGGGCACGCCGCCAACCTGCGTCTCGAGACGCACCGGCACTCCGGCCAGCGGCTGACCGGCGGCATCACGCGCCGTGACGGCGATCGTGGCCACCGAGTGCCCGTCCTGCGAGAGGATGTCGGGCGAAGCCGTCACGGTCAGCGACAGGCCGAGCTCGGACGGACCGGCCAGCGGCGGAGCCTCCTGCCTGTCGAGCGAGCAGGCCGCCAGAGCCACGAGTGTCGCCGCGATTCCAACACGTGTGATCAACACGGGAGTCTCCCTCACAATCTGCAGCAGTCCTGACCTGATCACGGCGCCCCTCCCCTACTCGGGATCACCCCAGTCGGCGAAGTTGACGGTGATCCGTCCGGTTGCCGTGACGTCGCGCCCGGTCTGGTCCTTGCCGAAGAAGGTGACCTCGGCCAGCGTCGAAATCGCGAGGCTGCCGCCGCCACCCGCGAGCAGCCGGAGCGGGTTCTCGAGCTTCGACTGGATGCGCACGAGGGTGAACGTTGCCGTGGTCGGCTGATCGGTCACCGTCACGGTCACCGCACCGTCGAACGGGTACGGCACGTCAACGCCCGGCGTGTTGCGGCCATCGGTGCGGACGAAGTTGACCCGGTAGCGCGTGAACGTGATGAAGTTGTTCGGCGCCGGCTCGAAGCCGGGATCCTTCATGGCGAGCCTGAAGACGGCCCGGCCGGGATCCTCGTAGACCGTCGGCACCCGTGCCTCCTGGCCGTCGATCTGCGCCTTGACGAGCGTGACGACGTCGGAGGCGAGCGTCCCGCTGAACTCGTCGGGCTTGGCCCCCGACGCGCCCTCGAGGCTCTGAATCATCACGTAGGAGGAAGCCTGACCCGGCTGCTCGGCCGTGCAGCCGCCCAGCGCGAGCAGCGCGGCCGACAGGCCCAGCGACGTCAGGCGACGGGAAAGGACCGGTCTCATGATCAGCCTCGGATGATGCGCGGAGTGATGAAGATCAGCAGCTCCTGCGCCTGGTTGGTGTCCCGTTCGTTCTTGAAGAGCCAGCCGAGCAGCGGGATGCGGCTCAGGCCCGGCGTACGGTTGGCGTCGCGTGTGTCGGTCGTCGCGAGGATGCCGCCGATGACCGTCGTGGCCCCGTCGGGAACCTGCACGCTCGTGCGCGCGCGGTCGGTGCGGATCGACGGCCCGGCCGACTCCGGCCCGAGCACGTCGCTCGGCGTGCCGTTCTCGAGCGCGATGCTCATGATGACCGTGTCAGCCGGCGTGATCTTGGGCGTCACGAGCAGCTTCAGCGCCGCGTCCTTGAACTGGATCGACGTGCTCGTGATCCCGCCCGTGGTCGTCACGACCTGATACGGGATCTCGATGCCCTGCGTGACCTCGGCCTCCATGTTGTTCTGGGTCGTGATGCGCGGCGTCGAGATGACGCGCAGCGCGCCTTCCGACTCGAGCGCGCGCAGCGCGACGTCGATGTTGAACGCGCCGTTGATGGCGCCCATCGCGAGGCCGAGGATCGAGCCCTGCTCGTTGTTGCTCTCGAACTCGCCGACCGAACCGCCACCGACGCGCGTGCGCCCCTGGATGGCGCCGCTGTTCGGGAACACCAGGCCGGTGGTGTTGCCCGTGGCCGCGTCCATCCGCCCGTCGAAGCCCCAGCGCACGCCGAGGTCGCGAATCGTCGTGTTCAGCGTCTGCACGACGCGCGCCTCGATCTCGACCTGCGGTTCGGGCCGGTCGAGATCGGCGATCAGATCAGCGATCTCATCGAGGTCGCCCTGCCCGGCCTGAACGATCACCATGTTGGTGCGCGCCTCGTAGTGCACCGCGCCGCGCGCCGGATCGTCGTAGCGCAGCTCCTTGAGGAGGTTGGCCACCTCCTCGGCGTTCGCATAGGAGAGCCGGAAGCGCCGCGTCGGCAGTTCGGCCAGGACGACGCGCGTGGCCTCGATGGCCGTTTCGTTGCGGGCGCGCCGTTCCGCCGTCTGCGCCGCCAGCGTCAGGACGCGGACGACCGAGCCCTCGAGCTCGTAGGCCAGCTGGCCCGAGCGGAGGATGACGTCCATCACCTGATACCAGGGCACCTGCGTGAGCTTCAGGTCGACCGTGGCATCGCTCGGCACGCTCGGGTCGACGACCAGGTTGACGCCGCCGATCTCGGCGAGCTGCCGCAGCACCGTCCGCAGGTTTGCCGACTGGTAGTCGACGTCGATCGGACTGGCACTGAACATCTCGAGGCCGGGCGGCGGGACCCTGCCCGCCGGCGGCTCCTGCGCGCCGGTGCCCACGAGTGTCGTGGCCGCGATCAGCACGAGCCCGGCCACCCAGGTACGAAGCTGCTTCATTGGACTAGTTCTCCTGTCGGGCGCAGCCACTTGCGCAGATGGTTCGGCGCCATGCCGCGTTCGGTGTTCTCCGCGAAAATCACGCCGTCGGCGTCGATACGCACCACCGTCGCGTCGAGCAGCCGATCGTTGACGCGGCTGACGTACGACTTGCGATCGGGCCCCTCGAGAATCGCCAGCAGCACGTCGTCCTTGCGGACAATGCCGCGGACCTGGACGTCGGCAAGCGCGACGCCGGCCAGGCCGGCGGGCCGGCGCTGCGTCGCCACCTCGCCGCTCCGCTTCGGCTCGATCAGGCTCGCGAACGGGTCGCGGCGGCCACCCGAGTCGTAGCCCGTGATGAGCTCACCGACCCGCGCCCCAATGGGAATCGGCGCAGGCGTCTCGGGGATGACGGGAACGGCCACCGGGCCGGCTGTCTGCTCCGGCCCGGGGTCGGGCTGCTGCGCGGCAACCGGCGCCGCCAGCAGCATGAGCAGGACCAGGTTCAGGCCTCTCATCGAGGTCCTCCAGGAGGTGTCGGCATCGTTTTCTCGAACACGAACGTCGTTGCCACGCAGGTCGCCACGACCGTGCCGCGCCCGTTGGGCTTCGTCCGCGTCTTGATCTGCAGATCGCTCACCGACATGAGGCGGGACATCGACGCGATGCGGTCGAAGAAGACGCCCAGGTCGTGGTAACCGCCCTCGACGCCGAGCTCGATGGGCCACTCGGTGTACTGGGCGCGCGGGATGGCGGCCTGCGGCTTGAAGCTCGCGATATCGAGCAGCGACTCGCTCGCCAGTTCGTGCAGGTTGCGGAGCACGTCCTGCGGATCCTTCTCTTCGGGCAGCACGGCCTCGGTTTCGCGCAGCTGTGCCTCGAGCGCGCGCACCTCGCGCTCGGCCGCCGGCAGTCGCGCGGCAACGCCCTGGGCCTTGAGCACGTCGGCCTCGACGGCCGTCAGGCGGGCGCGACGCGCTTCGATGCGCGCCTCGGTCGGTCCGAGCAGGGCCTGCCAGACGGCGAGGGCGGCCAGCGCCGACAGCAGGACGAAGACGAGCACCTGCGCGCGGGGCGACAGTTCGTTGAAGCTCCTCGCCATCGGCTACGCTCCCGGCAGGCCGGCCGGCCGGCCGCCTGCCATCGTCGCGGCGCCGACGGCGCCGCTTTCGGTCGGCGATTGCGGGGGCACCACGTCGGCCTTCACCACGAACCGCACCACCGGCACGTCGTCGATGGCTTCGGTGGCGGTGGAGACGATTTCGACGGGCCGCAGGAAGTAGCCCGACGTCTGGAGTCGTTCGGTGAAGTCCGTGACGGCGGTGATCGACGTGGCCCGACCGTCGATCTGGACGGTCGGTCCCGACTGCGACAGCTCGAGCAGCCACAGCCCTTCGGGCACGCTGTAGCTGACGGTCTCGAGCAGGGTGACCGGCGCGCGCTTCGACGCACGGAGCCGGTCGATGAGGGCGAGCCGTTCAGCGAGCTCGGCGCGCCGCGCCTCGGCGCGCTCGACGAGCTCGGCGGCATCCTTCAGGCGCGTCAGCTCGGTCTCGGCCGCGGCAATCCTGACCTCGACGTCGGCGAGCACGCGCTGCTGGTAGTACCAGTAGCCGGCCAGCCCGAGCGCCGTCACGAGCAGCACGATGACGCCGCCCATGGCCGAGCGCTGTTCGGCGGGCAGCCACTCGCGGGGCGCGTCGACCCCGGGGCTGCTCGCCAGCAGATTGACCCTGATCATCGGTCGTCCTCCTGGCGCATCGCCAGACCGACGGCAACCGCGTAGGCAGGCCCGGAGACGTCGGCCCCGACGGCCTTCGCCGACCGGTTCACACGCCGGAATGGATCGAAGACATCGACCGGCGCGTCGAACTCGCCGGCCAGCAGCTCGATCAGGCCGACGGCCTGATAGGCGCCGCCCGAGAGCACGACGCGGCTGATCTTCTCGATGGGTGCCGTGGCCCGGTAGAAGTCGACGGTCTTGCGCACCTCGAGCACCAGCTGTGCGCTGGCTTCGCGCAGCACGGCCTCGACCTGCTCGCCGCTGAGGTCGCCGGGGATCTGTCCGTGCAGGATTCGGCGCGCCGTCAGCTCGTCGAGGCCGCCCGGGCCGAGCTCGCGCAGCAGGGCGTCGAGGTGAATCTGGCCACCGATCGAAATGTCGCGCGTGAAGACCAGCTCCCCCGCCTCGAGCAGGCAGACGATGGTGACGCTGCGGCCGACGTGGACAAGGACCGAGAGCGCATCGGTGCGCTCGGGATAGTTCATGCGGTAGGCGTTGGCCAGCGCGAACGCCTCGATATCGAGCACGACCGGCTTGCGGCCGCTCTGCGTGATGACGGCCGCGCGGTCATCGATGCGATCGCGCTTGGCCGCCACGAGCAGCACGTCGAGCGATCGCTTCGTGGCGTCGTCGTTGCCGACGACCTGGTAGTCGAGCTGGACTTCCGAGAGGTCGAACGGAATGTACTGCTCGGCCTCCCAGGGGATGGCTTCGTTGAGTTCGGCCTGGCTCATCGGCGGCAGCGACAGGCGCTTGACGATGACGGCGTGACCGGAGAGCGCGGCGGTGACACGGGCGCGCTTGAGCCGCATCGAGTCGAGGAGGTTCGAGACTGCCTCGCTGACGACGGTCGGCTCGGCGGCCGCGCCGTCCTGGATGCTGCCGTCGGGCACCGGCGCCTCGCCGGCGGCCACGAGCGACCATCCGCCGCGGCCGCGTCGGAGGACGACAGCCTTGACGGCGCTCGAGCCGATGTCGAGACCGACCATGGGAGGACGGAAGGAGCCGAACATAGCGCGCCCCAGCAAGGCAAGGCCGGTGCCAGGTCGAAACGGGCCGACCGATCCGCGGGTCGCGTTGTCAGGCTGTGCAGAAACAGGACGTCGCCATCGGCGGGTTGTGGCGACCCTGTCGGCGGGCCGACACTTCTGTAAGGGTTTCCGACGATCGCGACGAGTGCAGAATCCGCAATCCCGCCGCGTACGTCGATTGACAATTCTTCAAGGCCTCCGTATCATCTTGGTTTGCCGTTTCTTGAATTCGGCTGAAAGGGCAGGTAATGGCGACGGGCAGGACCACGACCGTAAAGACCGAGCGGAAGTGGCACATCATCGACGCAGACGGCAAGGTTCTCGGGCGGGTAGCCAGCCAGGCGGCCCGCATCCTGCAGGGCAAGCACAAGGCGGGCTGGGTCCCCTTCCTCGATCAGGGCGACCACGTCATCATCATCAACGCCGCCCGGGTCCGTCTGACCGGGAACAAGGAAGAACAGAAGCTGTATCGCTATCACAGCGGGTATGAGGGCGGCCTGCGCGAGGAGCGCGCCAAGATCGTGCGCCAGAAGGATCCGACGCGCCTCGTCGAGGAGGCCGTGCGCGGCATGCTGCCCAAGACGAAGCTCGGCAACGCCATGTACCGCAAGCTGAAGGTCTACAAGTCGGGCGACCATCCCCACGCCGCCCAGAAACCCGCTGCGCTCGAGGTCGCGTAATCGTGGCAACTACCCAGTATTACGGAACGGGTCGTCGTAAGACCTCCACGGCCCGTGTCTTCCTCCGCCCGGGTTCGGGCCAGATCATCGTCAACAAGAAGCCCATCGAGGCGAGCTTCCCGACCGAGACGCAGCGGCAGCTGATTCGCCAGCCGCTCGTCACCACCGAGACGGCCGAGCGGTTCGACGTGGTGGCCACCACCACTGGCGGCGGGGTCATGGGACAGGCCGGCGCGCTGCGCCTCGGCATCGCACGCGCGCTCGTCGAGTACGACGAGCAGCTGCGCAGCGCCCTGCGCAAGGACGGGCTGCTCACGCGCGATCCGCGCGCGAAGGAGCGCAAGAAGTACGGCCTGGCCGGTGCCCGTAAGCGCTTCCAGTTCAGCAAACGCTAATACTGCGACCGCCGTCATTTAAGGAGACGAACGAGCTTGAGTGCCATCCCCATGAAAGACCTCCTGGAGGCCGGCGTTCACTTCGGCCACCAGACCAAGCGGTGGAACCCGAAGATGAAGCCGTACATCTTCGGCGAGCGCAACGGCATCTACATCATCGACCTCGGCCGCACCGCCAAGCTCTACCGCGAAGCCGCCGAGTTCGCGACCCAGCTCGCCGCTCAGGGAGGCATCATTCTGTTCGTCGGGACCAAGCGGCAGGCGCAGGACGCCATTGCCGAGGAGGCCCAGCGCTGCGGCATGTTCTACGTCAACCAGCGCTGGCTCGGCGGGCTGCTGACGAACTTCACCACCATCCAGCGCAGCCTCGCCCGCCTGCGTGAGCTCGAGGCGATGGCCACCGACGGCCGTTACGAGACGCTCTCGAAGAAGGAAATCGCGCGGCTCGAGAAGGAGCGGCGCAAGCTGGCGCGCAACCTCGACGGGATCCGCGGCATGAGCCGGCTGCCCGATGCCCTCTTCGTGGTCGACACGCGGCACGAGCAGATTGCGGTCGACGAGGCGCGCAAGCTGAAGATCCCGGTGATCGGCGTGGTCGACACGAACTGCGATCCCGATCAGGTCGACTTCGTCATCCCCGGCAACGACGACGCCCTGCGGTCGATCCGTCTGTTTGCCGCCGGCATTGCCGACGCCGTGCTGGCCGGCCGTGCCCTGACCGAGTCGTACCCGACGACCGACGGCGCCGCCGGCGCCGGCCAGGATCAGGCCGCCGCGCAGCCCCCGGCCGCCGACGAGGGCGACGCGGGCCAGTCGTCGCCATCGACCCCGGCTCCAACGCCGGCCTGAGGCCGGTCCGGAGCGCACAGTCCTGGGCCGGGGCCACACGTTGACCCCGGCCTTTTTTTGTGTCCGGCCCGGTGGCCGGGCCGTTCAGCCAATCGTCACTTGAGGAGTCCGTCCGTGGAAATCCCCGCTTCGCTCGTCAAACAGCTCCGTGACCAGACCGGCGCCGGCATGATGGAGTGCAAGGCTGCCCTGCAGGAAGCCAACGGCAACCTGGAAGAAGCCGTCACGATTCTCCGCAAGCGCGGGCTGGCGCAGGCCTCGAAGAAGTCCGGACGGGCCACCGGCGAGGGCCTCATCGGCTCGTACATTCATGCCGGCGGCAAGATCGGCGTGCTCGTCGAGCTCAACTGCGAATCGGACTTCGTCGCCCGCACCGAGGACTTCCAGGCGCTGCTCAAGGAGATCGCACTGCAGGTGGCGGCCGCCAGCCCGACGTGGGTCCGCCGCGAGGACGTCCCGGCCGACGTGCTCGAACGCGAGCGGTCGGTCTACCGGGCGCAGGTCGAGGCCTCAGGCAAGCCGGCCAACGTGATCGACAAGATCGTCGAGGGCAAACTCGAGAGCTTCTACGAGCAGCACGTGCTGCTCGACCAGCCGTCGATCCGCGACCCGAAGACGAAGGTCCACCAGCTCGTGCAGGCGGCGATCGCCAAGCTCGGCGAGAACATCTCGGTGGCCCGCTTCGTCCGCTTCAAGGTCGGCGGGGAATAAGGACGCCGGGGCCTGGAGCTGCGGCTCCAGGCCTCCACACGCCGCCCGTGTCAGCCTCTATATAATTCCCCCGTGTCCGAATCCAGACCTGCCTATTCCCGAGTCCTCCTGAAACTCTCCGGCGAAGCGCTCATGGGCGATCAGGCCTACGGGATCGATCCCAAGGTCGCGACGCAGATCGCCACCGACATCGCCGAAATCCAGCGCCTGGGCGTCCAGGTGGCCGTCGTCATCGGCGGCGGTAACATCTTCCGCGGCCTGGCGGCCAGCGCCCGGGGGATGGATCGCGCCACGGGCGACTACATGGGCATGCTCGCCACGGTCATCAATGCCCTGGCGCTGCAGGACGCGCTCGAGAAGGTCGGCGTCACGACGCGCGTGGCCACGGCCATCGAGATGCGCGCCGTGGCCGAGCCGTTCATCCGGCGCCGCGCCATCCGGCACCTCGAGAAGGGCCGCGTGGTCGTCTTCGCGGCCGGCACCGGCAACCCGTACTTCACCACCGACACGGCTGCCGCGCTCCGCGCCATGGAGATGCGCGCCGAGGTGATCCTCAAGGGGACGAAGGTCGACGGCATCTACAGCGCCGACCCGATGATCCACCGCGACGCCACGCGCTACGAGTCGATCTCGTACCTGCAGGTGATCGGCCAGTCCCTCAAGGTGATGGACTCGACGGCGATCACGCTCTGCATGGACAACAAGCTGCCTATCATCGTCTTCAATCTGCGGGAACCCGGTAACCTGCGCCGCGTCATCATGGGCGAGCCGGTCGGCACGACCGTGACCGCCGACTGACCGGCGCCGGCCTGCCGCCACTCACAGGACTGCCACATGGAAGCGAACGAACTGAAGACCGTGGGCGCCGATGCCCGCAAGCGGATGGAAGGCGCCGTCGAGCACGTCCGTCGCGAACTGGCCGGCGTGCGGACCGGCCGCGCGTCGATCAGCCTGCTCGACTCGATCCAGGTCGAGGCCTACGGCACGCAGATGCCGCTCAACCAGGTCGCGACACTGTCGATCCCGGAGCCGACGCTGATCGTGGCGCAGCCTTTCGATCAGTCGCTTTCGAGCGCCATCGAGCGCGCGATCCAGAAGAGCCCGCTCGGGCTCAACCCGTCGTCGGACGGCAAGGTGATCCGGATCCCGGTTCCCCCGCTCACCGAGGAACGCCGCAAGGAGCTTTCGCGGCTCGTCCATCGCTACGCCGAGGAAGGGCGCAACGCCGTGCGCCAGGTCCGGCGCGACGCGAATGACCGGGTCAAGAAGCTGGTCAAGGAGCAGGGGATCTCGGAAGACGAAGAGCGGCGCGCGCTCGACGAGATCCAGAAGCTCACCGACCAGTTCATCGGCCAGATCGACGAGATGCAGAAGAAGAAGGACGCCGAACTGCTCGGCCGCTGAGCCGGGCGGGCTTGGTGAGCCGGGCTCGTTCGTGGTAAGATTCAGGATCGAACGGGCTCGTGCGCACGCACGCGCCTGTCGACGTGGGCGGCTAGCTCAGCTGGGAGAGCGCTACGTTCGCATCGTAGAGGTCGCGAGTTCGAGCCTCGCGCCGTCCACCAAACGCACTTTTCATATCCCGCTTTGATTCGGCCGCCTCAACGGGCGGCCGATTTTTGTTCTGCCGCACCTCCCCACTCACTCGAGGAAGGTCCCCAGCACCACATAGCCGGCGCGACCGGCCGGCACGGTCCAGCGCTGCCCTGCCCGCAGCTCGGCAGACGCGACGACCGAGCCGTCGACCGGATCGAGCAGGTCGAAGCGCACGTCGCGCTGCGCCTGAATCTCGTGCGGCCGCCGGACGCCGAGGACGACGCCGACGAGCCTTCTGCCGTCGGTCGCCGCGTAGGCCGCCACGATATCGCCCCGTTCCGCGGCCGCGTCCGAACCGGCCCACGGCATCGACGACGACGCGGCGTCGTGACGGGTGAAGTTCGGGAGACCGGCCGG
Source organism: Acidobacteriota bacterium (assembly GCA_003242705.1). GTDB lineage: Bacteria > Acidobacteriota > Vicinamibacteria > Vicinamibacterales > SCN-69-37 > SCN-69-37. The sequence continues at coordinate 11,938 of QGVF01000045.1, read as the reverse complement.
GAGCGCGCGGCGCCAGTGCGCGAGCGCGCCGATGATCCGAGGGTCGTAGTCCTGCACGTCGACCAGTCTCCCGCGCGCCAGATCAGCCGCTCCCCCGCCGCGGACGCCGGCGCCGGTGTGATACGTGTAGGCCGCGTTCCCCGCCACGAACGTCGTGACGAACGCGAGCGCCAGACGCAGCGGGTCGTCGTCTTCGGCCACCGACGCCTGCGGACCGATGGGCTCCGCGTTGACGGCTACGATGCCGGGATCGTCGCGGAAATACGCACCGGGCCAGCGCCACGGCTGGCGCACCGGTCCCCAGGGGCCGTCCGGCCCCGTCACGCTGCGGTCGTAGTGGAGCGTGGCGACGCCGCCCGACCAGTCGGCGTACATGGCCGTCACTTCGTGCTCCCGCGGCGCCGAGAGCGCGACGGGCACGTCCGTCAGCGACCGGAGTCGCCGACCGAGTGCGCGCACGTCGGCGATGTCGGGCAGCCCGTTCTGCCAGTGCTCGTTGGCGATCTCGACGAACAGCACACGGTCGCGCCACGCCGTTGCCCGCGCGGCCCACGCGTCGACGAAGGCCTCACGGGCCGCCCGATCGGGCATCATCACCTGTGCGTCGGCGAACAGCGTCACCTGCGCCCGCAGCTCATGCCGGCCGAGCCGCTCGAAGAAGGCGTCGACCGTCTCCCAGTAGTCCGGCCAGGCAGGATCGATCACACGGTCCTCCCACGACGGCGCGCCGACCATCGCCAGGATGCGGACGTAGTCGATCCTGTGGCGCGCGAGGAAGGCCAGTGTGGCATCGAGCCGCTCCGGTGCGTGCTTCTCGGCCCACAGCGCCCAGAACAGCGACACGCCGAGGGCATTGAACGGGCCGTTGTCGTCGGCAAACGCGCGCCCGTCGAGGCGGACCGGCCCGCGCGACTGTGCGTCCGGCGTCGGCGTGACGGACACGGGCGCGGCCGACGCCTCTCCCGCCGACGTCTGGACCATCGATGCCGGCGCCTGCGCGTTGCGACATGCGCCGACGGCAACGATCAGCGTGAAGATGGGAAGAACGATTCGCCGCATGGTGACGTCCCCTACTGTTCCACACTGCCGGACACCGCGTCGACGCGTCCGGATTGACGGGCGGCCGCGGCAGCCGCGTCTACCGCCAGCGGTCCCCCGTGCCCCCCTGACCGCCTGCGCCGGCCTCGGCAGGCCATTGGTAGACTGACGCGATGCCTCTTCCTCCGCGACGTATCGGTATCCTGACCGGCGGCGGCGATGCGCCCGGCCTGAATGCCGTCATCCGCGCCGTGGTCCGGTCGGCCACGACGGCCAGCATCGAGTGCATCGGCATCGAAGACAGCTTCGACGGGCTCATCTTTCCGGGGCGGACCCGCCGCCTGACCGTGGCCGACGTCACGGGCATCCACCGGTGGGGCGGAACGATCCTCGGCACGACGAACCGCGGTAACCCCTTCGCGTATCCGCAGCCCGACAGCGACGATCTCATCGACTACTCCGAACGTGTCGTCGAGAACTTCAACGCGCTCGAGCTGTCGGCGCTCGTGGTCATCGGCGGCGACGGCACGATGGCCATCGCGCACGCGTTCCAGCAGCGGCACGTGCCGGTTGTCTGCATTCCGAAGACGATCGACAACGACATCGTCGAAACGGAAATTACGTTCGGGTTCGACACGGCCGTCGCGTTCGCGACCGAGGCCATCGATCGGCTGCATGCGACGGCTTCGGCGCATCACCGCGTGATCGTCGTCGAGGTGATGGGTCGCTATTCGGGATGGATTGCGCTTCACGCCGCCATTGCCGGCGGCGCCGACGCGGCGCTGATACCCGAGATCCCGTTCGACCTGACGCGCGTGGCAGCACACGTCAACGCGCGCGATCTGCTTGGCGCGCGCTCGAGCATCGTCGTGGTCGCCGAAGGAGCGGTGCCGATCGGCGGCAAGCGATCGGTCATCGAGCCGAACCGGCCTGGGCAGGCCGAGCGGCTCGGCGGCATCGCCGAGCGGGTCGCGCGCGAGCTCGTGCCGCTCACGGGCAAGGAAACGCGGCACGTCGTGCTCGGTCACCTGCAGCGCGGCGGCAGCCCGCTCGCCTTCGATCGCCTGCTGGCGACCCGCTTCGGCAGCCATGCGGTGTCGCTGATCCGTCAGCGTCGCTTCGGTGTGATGGTCGCCCTGCGGTCGGACTCGATCGTCGACGTCCCGCTCGAGCGCGTCGTCGGCCGGCTGCGGACGATACCGCCGGACAACGACGTGCTGCGCGTTGCGCGCGACATGGGAATCTGCCTGGGCGACTAGCGGGTGGCCGGCCCCGTCAGTGCTTCGTCTCGGGGCCGAGCGCGTGCTGGCGCATGGCGACCCAGAGCACGGGGCCAGGCGCTTCGTACTCGCGCGGCGTCTGGCAGTACGGACAGTTGAACCGGATCGTCTGCGGAGCCCCTTCGTCGCAACCGACGTCGATTGGTCCGGCGCAGGCGACGCAGTTCAGCGGAAGAATGACGTGCGCCTCGGCTCCCATCGATCGATTATCCTCCCGGGGAGCCTCGTCCGCCACCTTTCACGAACAAAGAAAGCGCGCGCTACTCCGGCTCGCTGGTGAACGCCTCGTCGGACGGCGGTCGCTGCGGACGCTCCCGTTCCCGTCGTCCGGCCGTCCGCTCGGCCAGTTCCCGCTCGACAGCGTCGATCCGGCGCGTCAGGTCGCCGATCCGCTCCTCGAGCTCCTGGCGAACCTTTTCGATCGGCACACTGCGTCCCGCGTCGTCAACCATCTGCTGCTCCAGGAATGCGGCCATGATACCTCCGGGCGGCACCGGCCGCATCCCGGCATTAGAATGACTGCCAGCATGCGCCAGACGGCTGATCGCCCGACTCACCGACAGTTTCGGCCGCGCGGCCTCGCCATGGCGCTCGCGCTGGCCATCCTGAGCCTCGTGCTCCCCGGCCCGGCGCCGCTCTCTGCGCAGTCGCCGTCGGCCGCCGAACTGGCGGAGCGCATCCAGGCGCGCTACTCGCAGATTCGCGACTTCACCGCCGAGTTCGTCCAGACGCAGACGAATCCGCTGCTGCCCCGCCCGGTCGTCGAGCGCGGTACCGTCAAGGTCAAGAAGCCCGGCCGCATGCGGTGGACCTACACGACCGGCGATCGGAACGAGACCGTCTCGGACGGCACGCGCATCTACAACTACGCCCGCGCCGATCGATACGTGGCCGTGGCCGACATGCCCGACGAAGACGACGCGTCGACGGCGCTGCTGTTTCTCGCGGGCCATGGCAACCTCACCCGCGACTTCACGGTCCGGCTGCCCGACGGCCAGCCCGAGGACGAATGGCACCTCGAGCTGACGCCGAAAACGCCGCAGGCCGACTTCGCCACGCTCACGCTGCAGGTTGCGCGGAACACACTGGCCTTCCGCGGCCTGGTCATCGTCGACGAGCAGGGCGGGACGTCGGCGTTCCGCTTCAGCAACCTGCGCGAGAACGTCGGTCTCACCGACCGCGAGTTCGAGTTCACGATTCCACGCGGCGTGGAGGTGCGCTGAGTGCCGATCCGCAGGCGCTGCCTCGCGATCGTGCTCGTGGTGCTGGCGGCCGCCGCGTCAGCCTGCGCCACGTCGACGCTGCAGCTGGCGCGCGAGGCCGATCGGCTCCAGGACTACGACCTCGCAGTGGCGCGCTACGCGCGCGCGCTCCGGGAAGATCCCGACAACGACGAGGCGCGTCAGGGCCTCGAGCGCGCCAAGCTGCGCGCCGCTGAAGAGCACTTTCTGCGCGGCCGCCAGCTCGCCGCGCGCGGCCGCTACGACGACGCGCTCGTGGAGCTGCAGGTGGCGGCCGAGCTCAACCCGGGACACGCCGACGCCGCGCGCGAGCTGCAGAACGTCCGCGTTGCGCTGCGTCAGCAGCTGGCCGCCGAAACCGGCGATCGCACACAGCTCCAGGAGCTGCTGGCCCGCTCCGTCGACCTGCAGCCGGCCGGCCCGAGCCTGCCCGACGTCAGCCTCGATGCCGAAATCCGCACCGGCTCGCAGGCCACCACCCGATCCGTCTATCGCCTGCTGGCCGAGCTGGCCGGCATCTCGGTGACGTTCGATCCGCAGGTGGTCGACGTGCCGGCGCCGCTGACGCTGCAGCGCGGCCTGCCGCTCGCGACCGCTCTCGACATCGTTGGTCGCGCCACCGGCACCTTCTACCTGGTGACTGCGCCAGGCGCGATTCTCGTCGCGCCCGACACGCCGATGGTCCGCCGCGAGTACGTCGACGACGTGGTGCGGCAGTTCACAATCCAGAACGCCGACCTGAAGGAAGTGATGGACGCGCTCCGCATCGTCGCCGACGTGCGGTACGTCGCGCCGGTGACCGGCACGAACACGATCCTGGTGCGCGACACGCCCGACCGGATGCCGGTCATCGGCCGCTTCATCGCCGCTTTCGACAAGGCGCGACCCGAGGTCGTCGTCAACGTGGAAGTGCTCGAGGTGGATCGGTCGAAGCTGCTCGAATACGGTCTGCAGCTGGCCTCGCCCGGATCGGACGGCATCAGCGGACGCGCCGACGTGAACCGCGAAGGGATGACGCTCGAGGCCCTGCGCAACCTTGGCCAGGCCGACGTGCTCATGACGAACATCCCGGCGCTGTACTACCGTCTGCTGAAGACGGACACGCGCACGCGGACGCTCGCCAACCCCCACATCCGGATGACGGACGGCACGACGGGCGTGGCGCAGTTCGGCCAGCGTATCCCGGTGCCGACGCTGCGCGTGGCGCCGATTACGCAGGGCGGCCTCGAAATTCAGCCGCAGACGCAGTTCACCTATCAGTCGATCGGCGTCAACATCAACATCACGCCGCGCACGCACCCGAACGACGACATCACGCTCGGGCTCGAGATCGAGCTGAGCAGCCTCGGCCCGCCCGGCTTCGACGGCCTGCCGACGTTCGGCTCACGCACGGTCAAGACGTCGATCCGCCTGCGCGACGGAGAAACGAACATCCTCGCCGGCCTGATCCGCCAGGACGAGCGGACCGAGCGCCGGACGATTCCCGGCCTCGGCGACATTCCCGTGCTCGGCCAGCTGTTCGGCCGCACCGCGCGCGAAGCGGCGCAGACCGACGTGGTGATCATGCTGACGCCGCACATCATCCGGATGCTCGACCTGAGCGAGGAAGATCTGCGGCCGCTGCGGCTGCCGCGCGAAGGGGCGGGCGGCGTGGTCATCGAACCGGCGCCGCAGCTGCCGCCGCCGCGCGATCCGATCGTCGACCCGACACCGCTCGACGCGCCTGATCCCGCGCTGTCGTCAGGCTTCTGACGTTCGGTCAGTCTTCCCGCCGCTCGACCTCGGCGCCCAGGCTGCGCAGGCGCTCGACGAGATCACCGTAGCCGCGCTCGACGGTCTCGACCTCGGTGAGCGTGCTCTGCCCGTCGGCCGCGAGCGCGGCCGCAATCAGCGCCATGCCTGAACGGATGTCGCGACTGTCGAGCAGCCGTCCCCGCAGCCGCGTCGGCCCGCTCACGATGATGCGGTGCGGGTCGCACAGGAAGAGATCGGCGCGCATGGCGCTCAGCTGTTCGAGCGCGAAGAGCCGCAGCTCGTACAGCCAGTCGTGCACCAGCGTCTGCCCCGACGCCTGCGTCGCCAGCACGGTCACGAGGCTGACGATGTCGGAGGGAAAGCCCGGCCAGAGCCCTGTGGTGATGCGCCGCGCGCCGACGAGGGTCGACGGCCCGACGGCGAACCGCTGGTCCTCGAGCTCGAACTCCAGCCGCATCTCCGCAAGGACGGCCGCGATCGGCTCGAGATCCTCGGCGTAAACGCCGGTCACCTCCACGTCGCCTCCGGTCACCGCGCCGACAACCGCCCAGGACGCAGCCTCGATGTAGTCGCCGCGCAACGTGTGCACGGCGCCGCCGAGCCGCGCCGGCGGCTCGATCCTGATCGTCGACGTGCCGATCCCCTCGACGCGCGCGCCCATCGACTGCAGGAAGACGCAGAGCTCGGCCACGTGCGGTTCGCACGCCGCATTGCGGATTTCGGTCGTGCCGCGCGCCTGCGCGGCAGCCAGGAGAGCCGTCTCCGTGCCGGTGACCGACGCCTCGAGCAGGTACATCGACGCGCCGCGGAGCCCGTCGGGCGCCTCGAGACAATGCCCGCTCGGCCGATCGACGAGCACGGCACCCATCTTCTGCAGCGCGCGCAGGTGCACCGTGATCGACCTGCGGGCCGCAAAGTCGCCGCCGGGTGCGGCGATCATCGCGCGGCCCGTGCGCCCGAGCAGCGCACCGAGCAGCAGCACCGACCCGCGGAGCCGGCCGACGAGCCGCGGATCGGGCTCGGACGCCCGGATGTCGCGACAGGTAATGCGGAGCGTCGATCGATCGACGTGCTCGACCTCGGCGCCGAGCGAGCGCAGCAGGTCGAGCATCACGGCCACGTCGCGGATGGGCGGGACGTTCCGCAGCTCGCACGTGTCGCTGGTCAGCAGACACGCCGCCAGCAGCGGCAGCGCCGCGTTCTTGTTCCCCTCCACTGCCACGCGTCCGGACAGACGGCGGCCGCCCTCGATGATCAGCTCAGCCATGTCGAAACGTCCCCAGGCAGACGACCTCGTCGCGCAGTTCGACGCCGAACCGGCGGCGCACCTCGTCGCGCGCGCGCTCGATCAGCTGCCGGATGTCGTCGGCCGTCGCCCCTCCATCATTAACGATGAAGTTCGCGTGCCGCTCGGAAATCCGCGCCCCACCGATGCGCAGCCCCTTGAGCCCGGCGCGATCGATCAGCGCGCCGGCCGATCGCGGGATGCCGGCCGGCACCGAATCGTCGGGCGACGGGTTCTGGAAGATGCATCCCGCGCTCGGCATCGCCAGCGGCTGCGTCTGCTTCCGATAGTGCAGCGAGGCGCGCGCCCGCGCCCGCAGCTCCTCCACGTTGCCTTCAGCGACGACGAACGACGCCGCCACGACAATCTCACCGGTGTCGATGATGCGGCTCCTGTCGTAGGCAAAGCCCATCTGGTCGCCGGGCACGTCGACGATCGAGCCGTCGCGCGCCGCGAGCGTCACCGACCGCACACGCGTGGCGATGTCCTGGCCACCCCAGTGCGCGTTCCCCCGAATCGCACCGCCCACCGTCCCCGGCGTGCCGGCCCACGCTTCGAGTCCGGCCAGGCCGCGCCCGATCGTCCATCGCACGAGTCCGTTGATCGTGACGCCGGCCCCGGCGCGCACCGTCTCGCGGTCGACCCGCTCGATGTCAGTCAGCCGCAGGCGCACGACAACGCCGCGGATGCCCTCGTCGGCGACGAGCACGTTCGAGCCGCCGCCCAGCGGCGTGACCGGAATGCCCGCGTCGGACGCCTCGCGTACGAGAGCGCGCAGTTCGGCTTCGGAGCTGATGTCGGCCAGGAACTCCGCGGGTCCACCGACCTTGAAGGTCGTCAGCGGCGCGAGCGGCGCGTCGGCCTGCCAGCGGTCGCCGAGCGCCGCGGCCCACCGGGCGACGAAGGCGTCGCGCGTCATCGTCCCCCGAGCGCCTCGAGCAGGCGCTGGTGGATGTTGTCGAAGCCGCCGTTCGACATGATCACCACGACGTCGCCGGGCGCGGCTTCGCGGGTGATCGTCTCGATGATCCGGGTCGTCCCGGGCAGCGTGCGCGCACGCACGCCGCCGGCATTCACATCGCGCACAAGAAGCTCGACGTCGAGCCGCTCGTCGTCGGGCAGGCTGGTCCGGAAGACCGCCGCGATGATCACTTCGTCGGCGCCCGCCGCGGTGAAGGCCCGCGCGAAGTCCCGCTGAAAGACGCGCCGGCAGGAGGTGGCCGATCGCGGCTCGAACACCGCCCAGATGCGGCGATCGGGGTACGACGCGCGCACGGCGCGAAGCGTCTCGAGGATGGCGGTCGGATGGTGCGCGAAGTCGTCGTAGACCGACACCTCGCGCGCGACGCCCCGCAGTTCGAGCCGCCGCCGGACCCCTTCGAACCGCTCGAGCGCGCGCTGCAGCTCGCCCGCCGTCAGGCCGGCCGCCGACGCGGCGGCAATGGCGGCAAGTGCATTGCGCACGTTGTGCCGTCCGTGCAGGCGGGTCGCGAACGACCCGAACGCCTCGCCGTCGCGCCAGACATCGAACGTCGTGCGGCCATTGCGGCCGGCGATGTTCGTCGCCCGCCAGAAGGCGTCCGGATCGTCGATCCCGAACGTCTCGACCGGCGCGCGGGAGGCCTGCGCGAGCGCCATCGCCTCGGGACTGTCGGCTCCGATAATCACCCGTCCGCTGCGCGGCACGAGACCGAGGAAGCGGCGGAACGCCGTCCGGAGCGCCTCCATGTCGGGATAGATGTCGGCGTGGTCGTACTCGAGGTTGCCGAGCACGGCGATGTCGGGAAGGTACTTCAGGAACTTCGCCGTCTTGTCGAAGAACGCGCTGTCGTACTCGTCGCCTTCGATCACGAAGTCACGGCCGCTGCCGAGCCGATAGCTGCTCTGGAAGTTCACGGCGATTCCGCCGACGAGCACGCTCGGGTCGCGACCGGCGTCGGTGAGCAGCCAGCCGGTGAGCGCCGTGGTCGTCGTCTTGCCGTGCGTCCCGGCAAGCACGATCGAGCGCGACTGCCACAGGAACTCCTCGCGGATGGCTTCGGGCAGCGACTTGTACCGGATTTTCCGATCGAGCACCGCCTCGAGCTCGACGTTGCCGCGCGAGATCGCGTTGCCGACGATCACGAGGTCGATGTCCGGCGTAATGTGCGCATCGTCGTAGCGGTCGAACACGCGAATCTGCTCGCGCGCAAGAAAGTCGCTCATCGGCGGATACATGCCGTGATCCGACCCCTGGACGTCGTGGCCGCGCGCCTTGAGCATGGCCGCCAGCGTGGCCATGGCCGTGCCGCAGATGCCGATGAAGTGAATGGTTGCCATGCCTTGATTCAGACGGCCGCCGCTTCCTCGATGACGAGCCGCGGCTGCCCGGTCGCCACCGCGCGCACCTGGACGCCAAACGGCAGGCTCACGAACGGCGTGGTCGTGTGCCCCGACGGGAAGCCGAAGAGGACGGGTCCCGGAAAGCCGGCAAAGACGTCCTCAACGACGCGACGGCCGGTGACGAGGCCGCCGGGCTCGTCGCAGCCGGTGAGCGGGCCAATCACGACCGCCGCCACGCGCTCGAACACACCGGCGAGCCGCAGCTGCGTCAGCACCCGGCGCAGCCGGTACGGCCGCTCCGACACGTCCTCGAGAAACAGCACCGTCCCGGGCAGCGGCCTGAACGCGTACGGCGTGCCGAGCGATGCCGCCAGCTGCGTGGCGGTGCCACCGAGCAGCACGCCGGAGGCCTCCCCGGCCTTCAGAATCTCGAGGCCCTCCGGGGCCAGCTCGCCGACGGGTCGATCGCCGAGACTGCGCAGAAACGACGACTCGTCGTAGCCCTCGGCGCCACGCGACAGCCGGCCGGCCACCATCGCGCCGTGCACCGACGTCACGCCCGCATGAAGGTTCAGCCAGACATGCAGCGACGTGAGGTCGCTGTAGCCGACGAACATCGGGGGATGATCAGGCAGGTCGTCGATCGACAGCAGCGGCAATGTCTCGACGCTGCCGTAGCCGCCGCGCACGGCAATGATCGCATCGATGTCGGCCGACGCCCAGGCCCGCCTGAGCGCGGCCGCGCGAACCTCGGCGGATCCGGCGACGATCGGTTCGCGCGCGAAGACCGTGTCGTCGTACGTCGGCTCGAAGCCCAGCCGGCGCAGTTCCGCGAGACCTCGCTCGAAGTCACCGGGATCGAACGGGCTTGCCGGCGCCACCAGGGCCACGCGCCCGCCGGGCCGGAGTGCCCGGCAGCGGCGCAGTCCCGCCCGCGTCCGCGTCACACCCACGTTGCCATCTCGGCCGCCACGGTCCGGTGCTCGATGCAGCCGACGACATCAATCGAAACGGGCTCAAGCCGATGCGCGTCGAGCAGGCTCAGCTTCGCGTCATGCTGCCGCCGCATCGCGTCGTCGATCCGGGCCTGCGGAATGAGGCCCGACTCGGCGGCGCGAATCAGCGCCTCGAGCGCCTCGACCTGTTCGTCGATCGTGTGGTTGCACAGCAGCACGACGTCGCAGCCGGCCGCGATCGCGGCGGTAGCGGCCTCGCCCGGGCTGTGCGTTGCCGACACCGCCTTCATGCCGAGATCGTCGCTGATCACGACGCCCGGAAAGCCGAGCGTGTTCTTCAGCAGGCCGTCGACGATCCGGTGCGAGAACGACGCGATGTGCTCGTCGTCGAGCGCCGGTGCCAGGACGTGGGCAGTCATGATCGTCCGGACGCCGGCCTCGATGGCGCGGATGAACGGCACGAACTCGACCTGCTCGAAGCGCGGGCGCTCGTGCTCGAGCACCGGGAGCGCCTCGTGCGAGTCGACGCTGGTGTCGCCGTGCCCGGGAAAGTGCTTGCCGCAGGCCGTGACGCCACTGCCCTGCAGGTTCCCGATGAGAATCGCCCCGAGCCGCGCCGCCAGCCGGGCGTCCTCGGCCAGCGCGCGATCACCGATGACCGGATTCGACGGATTCGTGTGCACGTCGAGCACGGGGGCGTAGTCGAGGTTGATACCGACGGCGCGCAGTTCGGCGGCCAGCGCGCGCGCGAACCGCGCAGCCAGCTCGTCGCTCCCGCTGCGGCCGAGCGTGATCGCCGGCGGCCACTCGGTGAACGGCTCGCGCAGCCGCGCCACACGCCCGCCTTCCTGATCCACGCTGATCCAGAGCGGCCAGTCGCGGGCAAGCGCAGTCACCTCGCGGGAGAGCTCGGCCACCTGGCGCGGCGATTCGACGTTACGCCTGAAATAGATGACCCCGCCCAGATCGAACTCGGCCACCAGCCGCCGCAGGTCGTCCGGAACGCTCGTGCCGGCAAACCCGACGACTGCCAGGCGCCCGACGTGGCGCCTGAAATCCCGGAGTGACATGCGGCGGCCATTATAATGCGCGCGTGCGCATCGACTCCTCGGCGCCGACCCGCATCGATCTCGCCGGCGGCACCTACGACATCTGGCCCCTCTACCTCTTTCACGACCGGGCGCAGACAATCAACGCCGCCATCAGCCTGCGGGCGCGCTGCTCGCTCCGCTCGCGGCGCGACTACGAGGTGCACCTGATCTCGGAGGATACCGGCGAGCATGTGGTCGCGTCCGATCCGGCCGGCCTCGACATCGACCAGCTGCCGCTCGTCGCGCGGCTCGTCCGGCTCTTCGGGGCGCGCGGCATCGAGGTCCGGACCCGATCGGAATCACCGGTCGGCGCCGGCATCGCCGGCTCGTCGGCCATGGCCATCGCGGTTGTCGGCGCCCTGGCGGCCTGGACGGGCCGGCCGATGACCGACGACGAGATCTTCCAGATGGCGATGAACGTCGAGGCGCAGGTCATCCGGGTGCCGACCGGCGTGCAGGACTACCGACCGGCCTTCTACGGCGGCGTCTCGGCCATCGAGATGGGGGTCACCGGCGTCCGCCGCGTGCAGCTCGACGTCGACGCGGCCGAGCTCGCCAGGCGCCTCGTGCTCGCCTACACCGGCGCGTCGCGCAACTCCGGCATTAACAACTGGGACGTCATGGTGCGCCGCATCAACGGCGACGACACGGTGACCGCCGCGTTCGACGCCATCGGCCGCACGGCCGCCGCCATGCGCGCGGCGCTCGAGGCCGGCGACTGGACGGCGGTCGGCAGCCTGATGACCGACGAGTGGCAGGCGCGCAAGCGGCTCGCGCCCGGCGTCACGACGCCCGACATCGATCAGATGCTCGAGCGCGCGCGGTTCGCCGGCGCGCTCGCCGGCAAGGTCTGCGGCGCGGGCGGCGGCGGCTGTCTGGTGTGCCTGGTCGATCCCGATCGCCGTGGCGAAGTCGAAGCCTCGCTGACAGCCGCCGGCGCGCGCGTGCTGCCCTTCCGCATCGAAGAACA
>QGVF01000167.1 GCA_003242705.1 Acidobacteriota bacterium | reverse complement strand
TGTTGAGGTGCGCCCGTGGCCTGTACATGTCCTCGGGGGGGATGCGGGAGGCGGGCGTCGTCGCACTCGTTGCCGGCGTCGGCATCGTTTCCTGGGGGAGCTGGCGGGTGGCAGACGGTGCGCTGCTCGAACGCGGCGAGCCGGTGCGGGTCGGGATCGTGCAGGGCTCGATTCCGCAGGAGCAGAAGTGGGATGCGCGGTTCAGCCGCGACATCATCGACCGGTACCTGTCGCTCAGCCGCCGCGTGATCGCCGATGGCGCCGAGCTGGTGATCTGGCCCGAATCGTCGACGCCGTTCCCGTTCGACACGAACTCGGCGATGGCCGAGCCGATCCGACTGCTCGCCGCCCGGGCGCAGGTCCCGTTCATCATCGGATCGGACCGCAGCGAGCCGGGCGCGCCGGGCGAGCCCGGGCGGTACTACAATGCGGCCGTCCTCGTCGGAGCCGACGGTCAGTCGCGGCAGTGGTATCACAAGATGCGGCTCGCACCGTTCGGCGAGTACGTGCCGTACGAGTCGCTGCTCTTCTTCGTGGGACCCCTGGTCGAGAAGGTCAGCTCTTTCACGGCGGGCACCGAGGCAGTCGTCTTCGACGCCGACGGCAGGCGCGTGAGCGTGGCCATCTGCTACGAGTCGATCTATCCGGATCTGGCGCGGCGGTTCGTCGAGCAGGGCAGTGCGCTGCTGGCGACGATTACGAACGACGCCTGGTTCGGGTGGAGCTCGGCGCCGTACCAGCACTTCGAGCAGGCCGCGGTGCGGGCCGTCGAGCAGGGGCGCTACGTCGTCCGCGCCGCCAATACGGGCATTTCGGGCGCGGTCGATCCCTACGGTCGCGTGATCGCCCGCACACCGCTGTTCGAGCCGGTGGCGCTGACGGTTGACGTCAGGCTCCTGACTGAGCGTACGATTTACAGCCGCATCGGCGACGTCGTCGTCTGGTGCGGCCTCGTGCCGGCGGCCTGGCTGGCTGCGACACTGGTCCTGGAGTGGCGACGCCGCCCGACGCGTCGTCCCTGATGAGAGATCCCAAAGGATACGAACGGTCGATGACGCCTGAAGAAATCACCCGCGCCTATACGGAACTGACTGCCCGTGCCTCCGACCTGCGGAGGGGTCTTTGACGAAGCCCGGCTGCAGCGTGAACTGAGCGAACTCGAGGCGCAGGCCGGCGCCCCGGACTTCTGGAAAGATCAGGCCCAGGCGCAGCGCATCCTGCAGAAGCGCCGGCGCATCGAAGACGACCTGAATCTGGCGACGACCCTTCGTCGGCTGACCGACGACCTTGGCGTGCTGTACGAGTGGATGCGCCAGGGCGAGGACGTGTCGGCCGACATCGAGCGCGCCATCGCGTCGCTGGCCAGCGAGGTGGAGGCCGGCGAGATCCGCACGATGCTTTCGGGCGAGATGGATCGCAAGAATGCGATCATCACCATCCATCCGGGAGCCGGCGGCACCGAGTCGCAGGACTGGGCCGAGATGCTGCTGCGCATGTACCTCCGCTGGGCCGAGCGGAAGGGCTTCAAGCGCGAGGTCGTCGACACCCAGCCCGGCGACGAGGCCGGTATCAAGAGCGCGACGGTCGTCGTCTCGGGCGACTATGCCTACGGTCTGCTCTCGGCCGAGGCCGGCGTGCATCGTCTGGTGCGCATTTCGCCGTTCGATCAGGCCGCGCGCCGGCACACGTCGTTCGCCTCGCTCTACGTGTGGCCGGAACTGCCCGACGACGTCGAGATCGAGATCGACGAGAAGGATCTCCGCATCGACACGTTCCGGTCGAGCGGCGCCGGCGGCCAGCATGTGAACGTGACCGACTCGGCGGTCCGCATTACCCACCTGCCGACGGGCATCGTCGTGTCGTGTCAGAACGAGCGCTCACAGCACAAGAATCGCGCGGCGGCGATGAAGGTGCTGAAAGCCCGTCTGTACGACCTGAAGCTGAAGGAGCAGCAGGAGAAGCTTGAACAGATCGGCGGCGAGAAGAAGGACATCGCCTTCGGCAGCCAGATCCGGAGCTACGTCCTGCATCCCTACCGGATGGTGAAGGACCACCGGACGAAGTACCAGACGAGCGACGTCGATCGCGTGCTCGACGGCGACATCGACGCGTTCATCAAGACGTTCCTGATGAAGCGCGCGCTCGGCAAGCTCGAGACGACAATCGACAACGACGTCTGAGGCGACGCCGCGGACGTTGCCGGCAGCGACGGCGACACAGTCAGTTGGGCAGGGCGGGATCGTCGGCGGTCGGTTCGGTGCCGGCGATGAAGACCTCGGCGCCCGAGGCCGTTTCCACGGTCACGACGTTGCCCGGCCGCTCGAACTCAGGCACGTCGCCGCGCTCGCGGCGGGCCTCGATCCACTTCGCCATGATCTCGCGCCAGATCGGCAGCGCGGCGGTCGTGCCCGTCTGGCCCTGGCCGATCGTCCGCTTCTGGTCGTAGCCGACCCACACGCCAACGGTGATTTCCGGATCGAAGCCGATGAACCACGCGTCGGTGTAGTCGTCGGTGGTGCCGGTCTTGCCGCCGAGCGGCCATCGGAGCGACGCCGCCGAGACGGCCGTGCCGTTCTGGACGACCGACTGCAGCATGCTCGTCATGATGTACGCCGTATCGGCGCGCAGCGCGACGTGCGCCTGCGGGCGGTGCTGCTCGAGCACGGTGCCGTCGCGGTCGAGCACTTCGAGCAGCCAGAGCGGCTCCATGCGCACACCCTGATTGGGGAAGGCCGAATAGGCCGACGTGATTTCCAGGAGGTTGGCTTCGGCCGCGCCGATCGCGACGGACAGGTATTCGGGCAGCGGCGACTGGATGCCCATCCGCCGCGCGTAGCCGATGACCTGGCTCGGGCCGAGCGCTTCCATCAGCCGCACAGCGGGGACGTTGCGTGACTGGGCCAGCGCCTGACGGAGCGTGATCGGGCCGCGGTACTCGTGGTCATAGTTGCGCGGCTGGTACGGCGGCTGGTTGGGCCCCGCGAAGAAGCTCGCCGGCGAGTCGTCGATGATCGACTCGGCCGTATAGCCGCGGTCGATCGCCGCGGCGTACACGAACGGCTTGAAGAGCGAGCCGACCTGGCGCTGAGCCTGCACGGCGCGATTGAACTGGCTCCGGCTGAAGTCGGAGCCGCCGACCATGGCGAGAATCTGGCCGGTGCGGTTTTCGAGGGCCACGACCGCGCCCTGAATCTCGGGCGGCTGCTCGAGCTCGGCCGTGAAGCGCCCGGTCTCCTCGTCAATCTCGAGGATCCTGGCTTCGATGATGTCGCCGCGACGAACGAGGTCGGCGGCGCGGCGTCGCGTCCAGCGATAGCCGGCGGTGCCGATCGTGCCCGTGGCTGCGCCGATCCGGATCGAAATGTCGCCCTGCTCGACGCCGAGCACGACGGCCGGCAGGATGACGCCGGTGCTCAGTTCGCGCGGCCAGCGCGGATGACGCCACGTCTCGGGATCGAGCTCTTCATCGAGGAGGTTGCGATCGGGCCGGCGGAAGCCGCGCAGCTTGTCGAGTCGGCGCAGGCCGGCATCGAGCGCCTCGTTGGCGGCCGTCTGGAGCAGGGGATCGAGGCCGGTGCGCACCGTCAGGCCGCCTTCGTCGACCGCCTGCGCGCCGTAGCGCTGCTCGAGGTGCGTACGGATGCCGTCGAGGAAGTAGCGCGACAGCGACGGCGGCGGCGTCGGTTCGCCGCGGGTGACGATCGGACGCGCCTTGGCCGCCTCGGCCTCTTCGCGCGTGATGTAGCCTTCCTCGGCCATGCGGTCGAGCGTGTAAGCACGCCGCCGCAGCGCGGCCTCCATGTTCGAGTAGGGATTGAGTCGCTGCGGTGCCGGCAGCATGCCGGCCAGCGTGGCAGCTTCTTCGAGCGTCAGGTCGCGCGCCGACTTGCCGAAGTACAGCTGCGAGGCGGCTTCGACCCCATAGGTTCGATAGCCCCATGCCACCTTGTTGCAGTACATCGTGAAGATTTCTTCCTTCGTGTACCGCTTCTCGATCTGAATCGCGACGAGCGCTTCGCGGATCTTGCGGATCCACGCGCGCTCGAAGCCGAGCGATTCCGGGAAGAGCTGGCGCGCGAGCTGCTGGGTGATGGTGCTGCGGCCCGGCGTCCGCCGCGTCGACACGACGTCGTTGACCGCGGCCCAGGCCATCAGCAGCGGGTGGATGCCGCCGTGTGTCTCGAAGTCCTGATCCTCGGCGGCCATGATGGCCTGACGGAGGACGAGCGGGATGTCGTCGTACCCGATGATCTGCCGCCGCTCGCTCGCGAACTCACCGACGATGGAGCCGTCGCGGCCAATGACCCGCGTGATGACGCCGGGCGTGTAGTCGTCGAGCGCCTCGATCTCCGGCAGGTCGCCGGCGAAGGCGAACAGCACGCCGCCGGCGGTTCCCGCGACGGCCGTCGCGAGAAACAGCACCACGATACCGAAGCCGCGGAGCAGGCGAGGGATCAGGTCCATGCGCCCCACACTGTACCAAGAATCCCCCGCCCGGGTCGCTGCCGTTCAGCGCGGAACGGCACGGCTTCCGGAGCTGCGAGAGGGCGCCGATCGCGACGAGCCGCCGCCGCGGGCCTCGGACGCCGGCCGCGCGCTCGAGCGTGGCGACGGTGCCGATGCCACGCGTCCCTGGCCGCCCTGGGCGGCGCCACCGGCGCGTGGCGTCGACGATCGTTCGCTGGTGCGTGCCGGAGCGCGCGCGGGCGTTCGCACGGGTGCCCGATCGATCGAGCGCGCCGGCGACGGCCCGGCCGCCGGCGCGCGCTCGATCGACCGAGCTGGCGTCCGGCTGATCGCGCGCGATGGAGCCGGCGTGCCGGGCCGGACGGCGGGCGCGCTCGACGTCGCGCCGACAGCGCTCGACGGCCGCGCGGGAACGGCGCGGGCCGGCTCACGTCGCGCAGGTGTGGCGCTGCTGTCCTGCCGCGGTCGTGGCGCCGGCGGCCGCACGCCTGGCGCGGGTGAAGCGGAGCGCGCCGGACTCCGGCTGATACCCGAACCCGTCGGGGCATCAGCTGAGGGCGGACGTGCCCCGGCGCGCGACGGGGCCGCTGGGGACATCA
>QGVF01000044.1 GCA_003242705.1 Acidobacteriota bacterium | reverse complement strand
GCCACGGTCGACCTACGCGGTCACGCGGAGGACGACGATCGTGGAATCGTCGCTCGGCGGGAAACCGGCGCGATGCCGGGCAACGGCGTCGGTGATGCGGGCCACGATTTCGGACGCCGGCTCGTTGCGGGCATCCGCGACGACATCCATGAGCCGTTCGGAGGTGAACTCGTCGCCCCTCGCGTTCAGCGCCTCCGACACGCCGTCCGAGAAGAACACCCAGATGTCGCCCTCGAGCAGGGGGAACGTCACTTCATCGTAGGTGACGCCGAAGAACGACCCGAGCGGCACCCCGGGCAGTTCCACGCGGCTCGTCTGCCCCTCGCTGATCCGGATCGGATACGGCACGCCTGAGTTGGCGAGCGTTACCGTCCGGCGTTTCAGGTCGAACATCGTGTAGCAGAGGGCGCAGTAGTACTCCTCGAGCTGCCGCTCGTGGAGAATCGTGTTGATAGACATCAGCACGTTCGCCGGCGACGAGCGCTCGGGCAGATAGCGGCGCCGGAACGTGCGGCCGCGCACGAGCTCGCCGGCAAAGACCGAGTAGAGCGCGGCGGCCACGCCCTTGCCCGACACATCGCCGACGGCGATGACGAGCGAGTTCGAGTCCGGGATGAGGAAGTCGTGGAAGTCGCCGCCCAGCTCGCGCGCCGGCGCAAACGACACCGCCAGGTCGATCCCCCTGACCTTCTTCGGCAGCTTGGTCGGCAGCAGCGCCATCTGGACGCGCTGGGCGAACTGGAGCTCGCGCTCGAGCCGCGACTCGTTGGCCGACACCTGCTCGTACAGCCGGGCGTTCTCGATCGCCACCGCCGCCTGGCTGGCCAGCAGGGTGAGAATCTCTACGTCGCGCTTCGAGAAGGCGTCGAGCTCGGGGCTTTCGAGATCGAACACGCCGATGCAGCGATCCTTGATGAGCATCGGCACGACCAGCTCCGACCGCACGTCGTCGACGACCGGAATGTAGCGGGAGTCCTTCGAGACGTCGGGCACGAGGACCGCCTCGCGGTGCAGCGCGGCATAGCCGACGAGGCCTTCGCCCATGCGGACCTTCGGCAGCTCGACCTTCTCGCCGTACTGGACGGCCATCTTGATCTCGAGCTCGCCGGTCTCCTCGTTGAGCAGCACGATCCCGAACGTGCGGTAGTCGACGACGCGCGTGACGAGCTGCGCGATCCGGGCGAGCAGTTCGTCGAGGTCGAGCAGCTGCCCCATTTCGCGGCCGATCTCGGCGAGCGTCTCGAACGCCTCGGCGTCGCTGCGCTGCTGCTCGAACAGCTGCGCGTTGACGAGCGCGGTCGCGACGTGGGCAGCGAACTGCCGGAGGATGGCGACGTCGCGCTCGGAGTAACGGTCTCGATCGCGGCTGAGCACGTTGAGCGCGCCGATCGCACGCGACTTGTGCACGAGCGGCACGACGAGCGTCGACTGCATGTCGGGCACGATGCTGACGTAGCCCGGCTCGGTGGCGACATCGCCGGCAACGACCGGCTGCTGGGTGGCCGTCACGCGGCCGATCACGCCGGACGAGACGCTCATCTCGAAGCCGGCCGCCGACTCCGGGTAGCCGACGCTGTAGGCGAGCTTGAGCAGTCCCCGCTTCTCGTTGACGAAGTAGATGCCGAAGGCGTCGAAGGGAATCAGCCGTCGGACGAGCTCGGGAATCCGCGGCAGCAGCTCGTCCAGCTCGATGACCGAAGCGACTTTCCGGCCGAGCTCGAACAGGGTCAGCAGGATGTCCCGCTCGTCACCGGAGAGCGTCGGCGGCGGGCTGGGGGTGGGCGGCTGTGTCATGAACGAGCAGGCAGGAGACCTTCGGAATTATACTTTTCCGTCAGATGTCTTTGCAGCTTCCCCTCGATTACGCGGCGATCGAACGGATCCTCCCGCACCGGTATCCTTTCCTGCTCGTCGATCGCGTGATCGAGCTCGAGCCGGATCGGCGCATCCTCGGGATCAAGAACGTTTCGCAGAACGACCGCTACCTCTGGCAGGACGAGCACGGGTCGGCCGCGCTGCCGCCGACGATCCTCACCGAGGCCATCGCCCAGGTGGGCGCCATCCTGATTCTCGCCAAGCCGGAGAACCGCGAGAAGATTCCGCTCTTCATGGGCATCGAGCGCGTCCGCTACCGGCGCCCCATCCACCCGGGCGACACAGTCGAAATCGAGGCCGTCGTCAAGCGGCTGCGCAGCCGGATGGGCGTACTCAGCGGAGCGGCCCGGGTCAACGGACAGGTGGTGTGCGACGGCACGATGACGTTCGCCCTCGGTCCGAAGGCCGGCGGGTCGTCGTCGAGCTCAGCAGCCGCCGAACCCGCAGGCGGCAGCTGACGTCCGCCCGGTGGCCACCGCTCAGCGGTCGTCGGACTCCGGCGCGGCAGGCGCCGGGTCGGGTTCGGATGCCCGGCCGGCCGGCTTGAGGAGCACGCGCTCCAGATACCGGTGGTACGACGTGAACCGTCCCTCGCCGGTGTCGCTCGCCAGGTGCCTTTGAATCTGGTGCATCTTCGCGTCGAGGTCGTCGGCCGCCGCGAGGACGAACGCCTCGGGCGTCATCGGCGTCACCGGTGAGCCCAGCTCCTTCTCGGAGTGGTGCGACAGGATCATGTGCTCGAGCTCGAGCGCCATCTCCCGCGGCACGTCGGGATGCTCCTTCAGCATCTCGCGCAGCATGGCCGCGCCGATGACGATGTGCCCGACGAGGTTGCCCTCGACGGTGTAGTCGATCGCCACGTCGTACGACAGCTCCTCGAGCTTGCCCAGATCGTGCAGCAGCGCCCCGGCAATGATCAGGTCGCGCCGGAGGCCATAGGCATCGGCGAGCAGCGTGCCGGTCTCCATGATCTTGAGGATGTGCTCGAGCAGTCCGCCCCGATACGCGTGGTGCACCTGCCGGGCCGCCGGCCAGATGCGCAGGCGCGACTCCCACCGCCGAATCACGGCGCCAAGCAGGTCGCGGAGCGGCGGGAAAGAGACGCTCGCAATGCGCGCCTCGAGCTCGGCCCACATCTCGTCGATCGGCCGCGGCGAGGCCGGCACGCAGTCCTCTTCACGGAAGCCCAGCGCCGCGTCGCTCGGAATGACGCGCCGGATGCGGTCGACGATCAGCTCGACGCGGCCATTGAACAGGTTTCCCTTGCCCTGGACGGCCACGAACTCGCCCGCGTCGAACTGCTGGTCGTACACGTCGACGTCCTGGAAGAGCTTGGCGACGATCTCGCCCGAGACGTCCTGCAGGATGAGCGAGAGGTAGGGCGCGTTGCGGCCCGTCCGCCGCTCCTTGCGGGCGCAGAGGAAGAAGCCGGTTCCGACAGACGAAGCATCAATGGCGCGGGCTGGGGGCAGACGAGGCATATCGACACTTTCCCGCCGCATGCGGGCGTCTGCCAAGTCTACCGCCGGATGCTAGAATCCGCGGTGGCTGCCACCCTCCCCTTGCTGCCGGCAGGCCGCACGCTTCCGTGATACGACTTTCCCACGCCGCGTTTGCCGAGCTGTTCGAGGGCCTCCAGGAGGGCCTGTACGTCGGGCTCGTCGGCCCGCATCGGAGCACGACGCTGGCCGCCAACCCGCACCTGCTGGCGACGTTCGGCTGGCCGTCCGACACGCCGCAGCACCGGGTGCGTCCGCTCGACGCCGACCGGTTCGTCGACGAAGACGCCCGGGCCGGTTTCCTGGAGAAGCTCCGGGCCGAGGGCGCCGTCCGCGATCAGCTGCTGCGGCTGCGGCGCGTCGACGGCACGGCCATCTGGATCGAGGTGACGGCGCGGGCGACGCCGCGCGACGCCGAGCTGCGGATCGAAGCGCTCATGCGCGACGTCACCGATCGCCAGCGGCTGCAGGACCAGACGCGCGACCTGTTTCAGCAGCTCGCACAGTCCGAGAAGCTCGCCGCGCTCGGCCAGTCGCTCTCGGGCGTGGCGCACGAGCTGAACAATCCGCTCGCCACGATCCTCGCCTGCGCCGAGCGGCTCAGCAGCCTGCGGCTCGACGACGCGACGCAGCGTGATCTGGCCGCGATTCACAACGCCGCCGAGCGCGCCGCGCGCATCGTGCGCAATCTGCAGACGTTCGCCCGGAAGCGGCACACGACGCGCAGCACGGTCGACCTGAACCAGGTGGTGCGCGACACGCTCGCCCTGCGCACGTACGCTGAGCGCGCCGGAAGCATCACGACTGTCGAGGAGCTGGCGGACCGGCTGCCGCCGGTCTTCGTCGATCCGCACCAGATTCAGCAGATTCTGCTCAACCTGATCGTCAATGCCGAGCAGGCGATGATCGACGCCAACGGCGGCGGCACGCTGCTCGTGCGCACCTGGGCCGATCCCGATCGCGACGCGGTCATTGTCGAGGTGAACGACGACGGTCCGGGCGTGCCGGACGAACTGCGCGCGAAGATCTTCGATCCGTTCTTCACGACGAAGCCGGTCGGCCGCGGCACGGGCCTCGGCTTGAGCGTGGCGTACGCCATCGCGCAGGAGCACGGCGGAGCGCTCGACGTGCGGCCGCGCGAGGGTGGCGGCGCGTCGTTCCGCCTGGAGCTGCCGGTGAGCGGCCTGCGTTTGAAGACCGCAGAGCAGGCCGCGACGGCCGACCTGCCGCCCGTACCGCGCGGCACGCGCGCACTGGTCATCGAAGACGAAGCGGCGCTCGGCGACGCCGTGGCGGCGGCGCTCGCCGACGAGGGCTTCCGCCCGGATCGGGCGTCGGACGGCGAAGAAGCCCTCCGGCGCATCCGCGAGTGCCACTACGACGTCATCATCTGCGACCTGAAGATGCCGAAGATCGACGGGATGAGCTTCTTCCGCATGGTGTCTGGCCGCACGCCGCACATCGCACGCCGCCTGATCTTCGTGACGGGTGACGTGGCCGGCACCGAAGCCGAACGGTTCCTCGAAGAAAGCGGATGCCGCTGGGTGCCGAAGCCGTTCCGGCTGAAGGACCTGGTGCGCCTGGCGCGCGAAACGCTGCGCTGAAAGGACGACGGCAGAAGGGCGCGCGGCTGCACGGGAGGCAGCCGCGCGAGAGTCATCGGAGTTCGAGCCGGGCAGAAAGACAGCTGGCGGGCGTTACGCGACGGCGCGCCCTGCCTCGGCCGGCCGCGCCGCGGGCCGACGCGCACGCCCGTCCGGAGCCGTCTTCGGCCGGGTCGTCCGCGCCACGAGCCGCGGACCGCCGTCGGCTTTCGCCATCTTCTTCCGCGGGCGCCGGTCGGCAGTTGCGGCCGCCGGTGCAGCCTCGGTGCCGAGCGCCCGCCGCAGCCGCTGAATCGCCCGGGCGTGCAGCTGCGAGACGCGCGACTCGTTGACGCCGATCTGCTGCCCGATCTGCTTCATGGTCGCCTCGCCGAAGTAGTACAGGCTCAGGATCCGGCGCTCGCGAGGCGGCAGCTGCGCCAGGGCCGCGCGAACCCGGCGGCGCGTCTGCCCTTCCTCGAAGAGACGATCGGGCGCGACCGGTTCACTCGGCACGAGCACCGGAGGCAGCGTCGAGCTGTCGAACGCCTCGAGGCTCGCCAGCGGCGACGTTGACTCGATCGTGTTGATGCGGACGATCATCCGCTCGAGCTGCGACACCTCGAGACCCACGCGGCGCGCCAGGTCCGGCAGACCTGGCTCGGTGCCGAGCTCGCGCCGCAGATCCTCGCGCGCGCTCTCGAGCTCGCGCCGGACGCGCCGGACCCCGCGAGGCCAGGCGTCGCGGCGGAGCGCATCGATAATCGCGCCGCGCACGCGGCGCTCGGCAAACGTCTCGAACTTGATGCCCCTCGCCTCGTCGAACCGGTGGGCGGCATCAATCAGGCCGAGCACACCGTCCTGCACCAGGTCGCTGAGCTCGATCGAGTGGGGCATGGTCGAAGCCATGCGTCGGGCGAGCGATTCGACGAACGGCAGGCCCGCTTCGACTCGCTCCCGCTGACTGGCTTCCAAGGGCACCCGCTGCATGTGCATCAACCTCCCACGAGCCGGGGAGCGGCTCGCGGTGCCCACTCAACGCAACGGCAATGCCAACACCGGAACCGGTGTTCCCGCTTCCCGTCGGCAGTCGGGAATCGAGACCTAAGTGGTTGCTGAACAGGGACTTAGTGTCGAGGACAAAGCGTGCAGCGGTGTAAACAGTGAGGCAAGAAGGCGGCGGGGACCCGTCAATTGATTGACAGGCACGATCAGGACTGTCATTCAGCCGACACCGCAGTCGGTCGGCCGCCAGTCGTCAGCGCGTGGATCCTGACAGCTGAATGGCCCGACGAAGCTCCTGAATCGCGCGGATCGCGTCGAGCGCGCCGGCCACCACCTGGCCCGCCCGCGCGCGCTGCGTTTCGTCGGTCAGCCGGGCTTCAAGCAGCTCGGCGTTCGCGAGAATCACGCCGAGCTGGTTGTTCAGGCGGTGGAAGACCTGCGAGAGATCGGGCGGCGGTTCGGCCGACTGCGGCTGAACCGCCGACGGTGGCAGCGCGTCAGGCACCACGGCTCGTCATCTGCTCCGGCGACGTCCGGTTCTCCGCCGACCGGGCCCGCGGCCAGTTGCGCTGCCGGGGGTGGTCCGCCGGATCGCGCCAGAGCGAGTCCTCGAAGATTCTGACCGATCCGCCCGCGGTCCTGACGTATTCGACCTTGCCGCCGGCGAGCCAGTTGTAGATCGTGCGCCGGCTCACGCCGACGATCTCGCATGCACGTGGAATCGATACCGTCTTCCGTTCAAGCACTGTGTCACCCATCCCGCGGCCCCTTTCAACCAGGTTGACGGCCGGTACGCTCAAGGCGTTGTCAGTGACACTATCGGCCGGCGCCGGGATCGACTTTAGCTGCCGGTCCAACAGTCGCCGCCGGTCGGCTCGACCCGGGCGACGCCTTGTGTCAAAATGCCGTCACCCTCCACGATGACAACCGACGGTTCGACGCAACATCTGCTGCTCGTTGACGACGAAGCGGGATTCCGCGACGCCATTGCCGACCGCCTGACAGACATGGGCTTCGTCGTAACGCAGGCGGGCACCGGCGAAGAAGCACTCGAACGGCTCGGCGATTTCGCGTTCGACATCATCATCACCGACCTGCGGCTGCCGGGCATCAGCGGCCGCGAGGTCCTCGACGACGCACTCGCGCGCTACCCCGACATCATCGCCATCGTCATCACCGGCTTCGGGACGGTGCGCGAGGCGGTCGAAATCACCCGGCTCGGCGCCGAAGGCTTCATCACCAAGCCGTTCCAGTTCGAGGAGCTGGCACACGAGATCAACGCCGCCATCGAGAAGCGGCGGCTGAAGGCCGAAAACGCCTACCTGCGCGCCCAGCTGCACGACCGCTTCGGCATCGACGGTATCGTCGGCCGGACGAAGGTCATGATGGATCTGTTCGAACTGCTCCGGACCGTGGCCGCCACGACCAGCACCGTGCTGATCACGGGAGAAACGGGCACGGGCAAGGAGCTGGCCGCGCGGGCGATTCACGACGCGAGCCCGCGACGGGCGCAGCGCTTCGTCGCCATCAACTGCAGCGCCATTCCCGAAACGCTGCTCGAGGCCGAGCTGTTCGGCCATGTGCGCGGCGCCTTTACGGGCGCAGTGGCCAACCGCATCGGACGGATCGAGCAGGCGCACCGCGGCACGCTCTTCCTCGACGAGGTCGGCACGATGAGCCCGGCGCTCCAGGCGAAGCTGCTGCGCGTGCTGCAGACCCGCGAATTCGAGCGCGTCGGCGATTCCCAGCCGGTCCGGGCCGACGTCCGGGTGATTGCCGCAACGAACTCCGACCTGAAGAAGATGGTGGAGGAGGGCACGTTCCGCGAGGACCTCTACTACCGGCTCAACGTCATCCCGGTACGGCTGCCGCCGCTGCGGGAGCGGCGGGCGGACATTCCACTGCTGGCGCAGCACTTCCTGGATCGCCTCGCCGGGCAGAACCCCGAACGCGGGCGGGTGACGCTCTCGCAGGACGCTCAGCAGCTGCTGATGGCGTTCGACTGGCCGGGCAACGTCCGCCAGCTCGAGAACGTTATCGAGCGCGCCTACACGCTCTCGCCGGGACGGACTCAGATCACGGCCGCCGATCTGCCCGACGAGGTGCGCCAGACCGGAGCGATCCTCAATCCCGACGAAATCGTCTTTCCCGAGCACGGCATCGAGATGGAGCGGCTCGTCAACGACTTTGAGTACGCGCTGATCCGACGCGCGCTCGAGCGCACCGGCGGCAACAAGCGGATGGCCGCGGAGCTGCTGCACGTCAAGCGCACGACGCTCATCGAGAAGCTCAAGCGCTTCGAACGGGTAACGTGATGGCGAAGCTGTTCCGCTGCTGGGTCATCGTCACCGGCAACGCGCCGACGGCGTTCCGTGCCCGCGACCGCGAAGACCTGCTCCCGACGCTGCACCAGCTGCAGCGGACGCAGCCGGACGCGGTGCTCATGTGGTTCGAGCGCGGCCGGCTGTGGACGTCGCGCGAAGAGGCGGCCAACGCACGCCGCTCCCGCCGGCCGCGCGATCAGTCGCGGGGACCTGAGTGGCGGCCCGGCGGCGAGCACCGCGATCCGCGGGCACGTCCAAAGCTGCCGCGCGACCGCCGCCGCGAGCTCTACCGGAAGCGGCTGATCGCCAAGAAGACGAAGGCTGCGGCCACGGGCCACGGCAGCCCCGCGCCACCGCGCGACACCGAACGCCGCCCGAAAGCGACGCCGAAGTCGAAGCCGGCCGCGACCGGCCCGGCCCGTCGCCGCACCGGCGGTCCCGGCGGGCGCAAGCCGCGGCGGAACAACGAATCATGATTCAGCACATCGTGCTGTTTGCGCCGAAAGAGGGCCTTTCCTCGGATGATCGCCGGCGCTTCGCCGCCGCCACGCTCGACACCCTTCGCGCCTGTCCGGAGATCGACCGCTTTACGGTCGGCCGCCGCGTCGAGATCGACGCCGGTTACCCGCGATCGTTCGGCGACAACGTGTACGAATTCGCTGCTGTGCTGGAGTTCCGCGATCGCGACGCGCTCGTGCGCTACCTCACCAGCCCGAGGCACGCGGAACTCGGCCGGCTGTTCTGGGAGATGTGCGGGCGGACGGTGGTGATGGAGGTCGAAACGGTCGACGCCGGCGTCGATCCCGTCGCGCTGCTCGCCGACGACAACGGGGTCGACGGAGGTGGAGGCTAGGCCACCGCTTCGACGCCGATTCCAAAGAACCCGCGGATCAGCATCCGCAGGTCGTCGATGGTCTCCGTGGAGTTGATCGCGACACGCAGCTGCGATCCCCCCTCGAGACCCTTCGTGTACCAGCTGCCGAGCGCACGGAGCTTGTTGATGACCCAGCGCTCGCGTCCACGCGCAGGAACGGGCGCCGTCGACTGGCCCGGCGCGACGTGGCGGAAGCCTTCAGCCTCGCCGACGCGCTCGCGCAGCAGCAGATCGATGTACTCGAGCAGGAACCGGCCGCGCTCCTCGAACGGGACATCGTCGACCGACGGTGCACCGGCCGCAAGGGCCGCGGCCTGGCTGAAGATCCACGGATTGCGCAGCGCGCCACGCCCGACGAGCACACCGGAAACGGCCGTCTCGCGCAGCCGCTGCAGCACGTGCTCGGGCTCGACGCAGTCACCCGATCCGAACACCGGAATCGAGACCGACTCGGCCACCTGGCTGATGAGGCTCCAGTCCGACTCGCCCCGGTAGGCCTGGGCGGCCGTGCGGCCGTGCACCGCGACGGCGGCCGCCCCCGCGTCCTCGACGCGCTTCGCCAGATCCGGCGCGTTGACCTCGCGCTCGTTCCAGCCGGCTCTCATCTTCACCGTGACGGGAATCCGGACGGCTTTCGCCATGGCCCGGACGATCCCGGCCGCATGGGCGGGATCGCGCATGAGGCTGCACCCGGCCGAGTGCTTCGCGATCTTCGGCACGGGACACCCCATGTTGATGTCGACGATGTCGGCTCCCATGCCCTCGACGATCTGCGCCGCATCGGCCATGACGGCCGGATCGCCGCCGAAGATCTGGATCGAAACGGGTCGCTCCTCTTCGGTGTACTCGGCGTACTCGAGCGTGCGATCGATGCCGCGCACGAGCCCCTCGGAGCTGACCATCTCGGTGACGACCAGCCCGCAGCCACCCTTGCGCTTCACGAGGCGCCGGAAGGCGGTGTCGGTCATGCCGGCCATCGGCGCCAGCGCGACGGGCGATTCGAGCGTGACCGCGCCGATCTTCATGAGTCGCTCCCCGCCTCGTCGTTCCGCCTGGCGAGGGCCTGCTCGTACAGCTGGCGCAGCGCGTCGTCCTTCCACTCGATGAGGGCCTGCGCTCGCAGGCGCGCGAGCAGCTTCTCGGTTTCGGGACCGATGCGCTCGTTGCGGATCGCGTTCTCGATCTGGCGGCGGACCTCGTCGAACGGCCGGAGCCGGGATTCCTCGCGCGTCTCGAGCTTGAAGATCTGGAAGCCGCGCGCCACCCGGATCGGCTCGCTGATGTCGCCCGGCTTCATGCCGGCCACCAGCTTCTGCAGGTCGGCGCTGAGGTCGGCCACGTTCACCGGCCCGACAAGGCCGCCACTGCCGCGCGTCGCCGACTCGCTGTGCTCCTTCGCCATCGCGTCGAAGTCTTCGCCGGCCAGCAGTCGCTCCCGCAGCTGCTCGATCCGCTCGCGGGCCGCCTGCTCGTCGGCCACCGAGAAGACTTCACGCCCGCCCTCGGTGCGCGTCGGCACGCTGACGAGGAGCTCGCGAAGCGTGACCGTCTCGGGCGTCATGAACTGCTCGGCGTTGCGCTTGTAGTACTGGCGCTGTTCTTCGAGCGTGATCGTCATGCTCGGCCCGATCTCACGCTGCTGGACGCCCTGAATCAGGTACTGCTGCTCGAAGCGCTGCCGCAGCTCCTCGAGCGTCAGTCCCTCCTGCTTCAGCACCTGTTCGAACGCCGCGTCGTCGAGCTTGTTCGATTTCTTGATGTTCTCGATGGCGCTGTTGAACTGCTCGTCGCTGAAGCGCAGGCCGAGCTCGCGGCCCTGCTGGACGAGCAGCAGTTCGTCGACGACCGCCACGAGCAGGTCGGGCGTGATGTCCGCGATCTGCTGCTCGAGCGTCTTCGACGGGTCGCGCTCCATCTCGCGCAGGGCATCGATCTGCCGCCGCGTCAGCTGCGACTGCGTGAAGACCTCGCCGTTGACGCGGACGAGGACGCGCTCGATGATCGTGCTCGTCGGTCCGGTCGTCGACTGCGGCGCGGGCGCGGCCGGCGACGCAGCAGGGGCCTGCGCCAGCACCGGCGCAGCCGCCGCGGCGAGAGCCCAGGCGCTCAGGAGAAGTCGACTGGCAGTCAGCATGAACCCACCCGTGGTGATGCGGAATCCCGCAAAAGAAGATGCTAGCGTTCCAGCTGCGGCCCCGGCAACTCCGCGAGCACGCTGCGCAGCCGGTTGAAGAGGCCGTCGGGGGCGGCCGGATCCGGCGGCCGTTCGGCCAGAATCTCGTCGCGGCTGAAGCCGGCGGCCACCCCTGACGTGGCGCGCGCGGTCCACCACGACGCGCCGGCATCGCCGGCACTGTCTGACTCTGACGTCCGGGGCCGGCTGTCCGGTCTGGACGGCACGACCAGGCGCGGCCCGCGGCCCGATCCTGCCGGAATGCGCCGGGGCTCACCCTTCGGGCCGGGCGGTGCCTGAGGTACCGGCGCCGGAGCGGTGCGCGGCCGGGTCAGATCGATCTTCAGTACGGCCGGGGGCGAGAACGCCAGATCGCCCCGCGTCTGCAGCAGGCGCGCGAGCTGTGCCGGATCGACCGGCGCATCCTGCCGGAACCGCACGACGACCATTGTCCCCTCACGGTCGAGCGTATCGACGCCAATGCGGTCGGCCATCACGCGGATGCGCGCAAACTCGGCGAGGTTCTCGACCGAGGCGGGCGGCACGCCGTAGCGGTCGCGGAGCTCGTCCATGATCGTGTCGACTTCCTCGAGTGCGCGCACGCTGGCCAGCCGCCGGTAAATCATCAGGCGCTGATTCATGTCGGGCACATACTGCTCGTCGACGCGCAGGTCGAGGCGCAGATTCACCGTGGCGCGCCGCTCGTCCTCGAGCTCCTCGCCCTTGAGCTCGCGGATCGTCTGCTCGAGCAGCTTCGTGTACATGTCGAAGCCCACGGCCTCGATGTGCCCGCTCTGCTGTCCGCCCAGCAGATTGCCTGCGCCCCGGATCTCGAGGTCGAGCGCGGCGATCCGGAAGCCGCTGCCGAGGTCGCTGAACTCGCGGATGGCGGCGAGCCGCTTGCGCGCCACCGGACTCAGCGTCTGTTCGGCCGGAATCAGCAGGTAGGCATAGGCCCGCCGCTCGCCGCGCCCGACGCGCCCGCGCAGCTGGTAGAGCTGCGACAGGCCGAAGCGATCGGCCCGGTTGATGATGATCGTGTTCGCGTTCGGGATGTCGAGGCCGTTCTCGACGATCGTCGTCGCCACGAGCACGTCGAAGCGGCGCGCGACGAAGTCGACCATCACCTTTTCGAGCTGATCCTCGCTCATCTGCCCGTGGCCGACCCCGACGCGCGCCTCCGGCACGAGCCGGCTCACGAGGCTCGCGAGGGAATAGATCGACTCGACGCGGTTGTGGACGACGTAGACCTGGCCGCCGCGCTCGAGCTCGGTCCGGATCGCCCGGGCGATCACGTCGGTGTCGAACTTGACGACCTGCGTCTGGATGGCGAGCCGATCGCGCGGCGGCGTCTCGATGACCGACATGTCGCGGATGCCGACAAGCGACATGTTCAGCGTCCGCGGAATCGGCGTTGCGGTCATCGTCAGCACGTCGATGCGCTTGCGCATCTGCTTGATGCGCTCCTTGTGCGCGACGCCGAAGCGCTGCTCCTCGTCGACGATCAGCAGGCCCAGATCGCGGAACCGCACGTCCTTCGACAGCAGCCGGTGCGTGCCGACGATGATGTCGATCTGCCCGGCCGCCAGCTGCTCGAGGATTTCCTTCTGCTCCTGCTTCGTGCGGAAGCGGCTGATCATCGCGATCTTCACCGGGAAGCCGGCAAACCGCTCGCGCAGCGTCCGCTCGTGCTGGAACGCGAGGATCGTCGTCGGCGCCAGAAACGCCACCTGCTTGCCGTCGACGACGGCCTTGAAGGCGGCGCGCATGGCGACCTCGGTCTTGCCGTAGCCGACGTCGCCGCAGAGCAGCCGGTCCATCGGCGTCGGCTGCTCCATGTCGCGCGTAATGTCGGCGATGGCCGACTGCTGGTCGGGCGTCAGCTCGTACTCGAATGCGTCGGCAAACTCCTGGTGCCAGTGCGAATCGGGGCTGAAGGCATGTCCGGCCACCGCCTTGCGCGCGGCGTAGAGCTTCAGGAGCTCCTCGGCCATGTCGCGCATCGCCTTCCTGACGCGCGTCTTCGCCTTCTCCCAGGTGGTGCCGCCGAGCCGATCGAGCGTCGGCGCCGCCCCACCCGAGTACTTCTGCACGAGGTCGAGGCGCTCGAGCGGGACGAACAGCTTGTCGTCGCCCGCGTAGCGGAGCTCCATGAACTCCTGCGGCGGCTGCCCCGGCACGACCGACAGCCGCCTGAGCCCGACGAAACGGCCGATGCCGTTCTCGACGTGCACGACGTAGTCGCCGATTTTCAGGTCGCGGAAGTCCGACAGGAAGGCCGTCGTGGCCGACCGGCGGCGCCGTTCCTGAGTGCGGCGCTCCTCTTCGAACAGGTCGGTCTCGGCAAAGACCATCAGGCCGGCCGACGGCAGATGGAACCCGCGTGACAGCAGCCCCGTCGCCACGAGCACGCCGGCGCGCTCGACGTCGTCGGCGTCGACG
Organism: Acidobacteriota bacterium; assembly: GCA_003242705.1. GTDB lineage: Bacteria > Acidobacteriota > Vicinamibacteria > Vicinamibacterales > SCN-69-37 > SCN-69-37. The sequence continues at coordinate 9,806 of QGVF01000044.1, read as the reverse complement.
TGGCGCGCGCGCACGTCGTAGTCGCGCAGGATCTCGATGATGCGCTCGGCGCGGCCCGACGTCGCCGCGACGAACAGCACCTGCCCCCCCTGCGCGCGCAGCCGCGAGATCTCGGCTGCCCAGTCGGCTATCCGGCCGCGGTACTCGAGCGCCGGCGTCGTCGAGACGTGCGTCGCGGCACCTGCATCGTCGTCGAGCGACAGCTGGGTGATCTGTCGCGCCTGGCGCAGCCAGCCGTCGATGTCGCTCCATCCGGCAGCCATCGCCTCGAACGAAAGAACCGGGCGGCCGCGCGAGGCGAGCGTCCCGGCCGATTCGCGCCACTGCTGCTCGAGAGCGCGTACGCGCTCGCCGACATCCTCGGGCTCGAACACGAGCAGGTCAGCGCCGGCGCGCCGCACGTAGTCGATGAACGACGCCGACCGGTCGCGCGCCTCGGGATCGTCGGGCCGCTCGGCGTCGTCGAGCAGCTCGCGCTGCGGCATGACGGCAATCCGGTCCACGGCCGCCAGCGATCGCTGTGTCGCGCTGTCGTAGCGGCGGATCGATTCGACGATGTCGCCCACGAACTCGAGGCGGATCGGCGTCGGCTCGGATGCCGGGTAGAAGTCGACGACGCCGCCGCGCACGCAGAACTCGCCGTGCTCGTCGACCGGATCCTCGGGCAGATAGCCCGCTTCGACGAGCCGATCGCCCAGCTCCTGGGGCGAGATCTCCATGCCCGGCTCGAGCACCAGGCTCGCCGCCGCGAGCCGTGCCGGGTCGCTCAGCTTCGGCAGCAGCGCCCGCGCGGGCACGACCACGATGCGCGCCGTGCGCGAAGCGAGCCCGGCCAGGGCCCGTGCCCGTGCCGAGGCCACGGCCAGGTGCGGCGCCAGGGCACGGAACGGGTCGACGTCGAGCGACGGAAACGTCAGGACCGCATCGGCGGCCTCGCGCTCGCCGAGACCGAGAAGCGTCGCGAGAAAGAACCGGGCGTCGCCACTCATGGCCTCGGCGTCGGCCTCGGTCGGCACCACGACAACGAGCGGATGGTCCTGCGCCAGGACGGCGGCGTGCAGCGCAAGCGCCTGTGGGGTCAGGCCGGACAGGCGGGACACCGGCCGGTCGAGCCCCGCCCGTGCCGCAGTGGTCTTGAGCAGCGAGCGGAATGCCAGTGACGAGGTCGAACTGATCACGAGCGTCTGCGGATCTTCTCGAGGATGGCGGTGGTCGACCAGCCGGCCTCGACCGGTACGCGAACGACGCGACCACCCCGTCTTTCGACCGTATCACGCCCGACGATGCGATCGGCGGCCCAGTCGGCCCCCTTGACGAGGACGTCGGGCTGGATCGCCTCGATGACGGCGGCCGGCGTCGGGTCATCGAAAATCGTGACCGCGTCGACGCACGCAAGCGCCCCGAGGATCTCGGCCCGCTCGCGTTCAGGCGTCACGGGCCGGTCGTCGCCCTTGTTGGCGCGGACGGAGCGGTCGGAGTTGACGGCCACGATCAGCACGTCGCCCTCGGCGCGCGCGGCCTGCAGGTAGCGCACGTGGCCCGGGTGCAGCAGGTCGAAGACGCCGTTCGTGAACACGACGCGACGCCCCTCCCGCCGCCAGCGCGCCGCCAGCTCCGCACACGCGTCGATCGACAGCGGTTCGAACGGGGCGCTCATGGCCTCGGCCGCAGCTTCACCGAGGGCGAGAACTCCCAGCGGTGCTTCGGACGGTAGATGCCGACGTCCTTCACGCGCGATTTCACGCGGAAGGTGTACAGGAGGCGGTGGTAGTCGTAGGCGGCGCCGTCGCGCCGGTGGACGGCGACGTCGAGCTTGTAGGTTCCTTCGACGAGATCGAGCGAGTCGACGATGAAGGCGACCTCGGCCTCGCCCGACAACTCGTCGGGCTCGTACTCCTCGATGTCGGTGTTCGTGCCGTAGACGAAGACACCTTCAGCGTTGAAGATGCCGACGCCGAAGACGAAGTCGGTGACCGGCGTCGGGGCGTTGACCGACAGCCGGATGGTGATCGATTCACCGGTATGGAAGATCTGGGTCGGCGTTCCGTGGCTGCCGACGAGCGTGACGCCGGTAATCTCGACTCCGCCCGATCCCCAGCGCCCCTCGGCCGCGCGCGTCATGTCGGCGGCGGCCTCGCCGGCATCGACCGGTCCGTCGTCGTTCGTGGCGGTGGGCGGCGCGCCGACGGCTTCCTTCGTCCGCGCGTCGGTCTCGGCCAGCAGCCGCTCTTCCTGCCGCTCGACGTCGGTCATGTAGGCGCCGATGATGCGTGTCGGATCGCCCTGACCGCGGTTGCGGCCGCGATCGAGCCAGAGCGCCTCGTCGCAGAAGCGCTCGACGAGGCCGAGCGAGTGCGTGACGAGCAGGATCGTCTTGTTGCGCCGCTTGAACTCCGAGAACTTGTCGAGGCACTTGTGCGTGAAGGCCTCGTCGCCGACGGCGAGCACTTCGTCGACGAGCAGCACGTCGGGGTCGACGTGAATGGCGACGGCAAAGCCGAGCCGCATGTACATGCCGGACGAATAGGTCTTGACCGGCGCGTCGATGAAGTCCTCGAGCTCGGCGAACTCGACGATCTCGTCGAAGCGCCGCTCGATCTCGCGGCGCGACAGGCCGAGCATGATGCCGTTGATGTAGACGTTCTCGCGGCCGGAGATCTCGGGGTGGAACCCGGCGCCGAGCTCGATGAGCGCCGATATGCGCCCTTGCACCTGGACGGTGCCCGACGTCGGCTTCGTGATGCCCGCCACGAGCTTGAGCGCCGTCGACTTCCCCGAGCCGTTGCGGCCGATCACACCGAGCGTCTGCCCTTTCGCGACCGTGAACGACACATCGTCGAGGGCGAGGAAGACCTCGTCGGGCCTGAGGTCGCGCAGAAGGCTGCGCTGCAGCAGGGCGCTCTTCAGCGTGGCGAACTGACGCCCGCTGTAGCGGCGGTACATCTTCGAGACGTGCGACAGCGCGATGGCCGGCGAGCTCACGTCAGGCGACCTCCGCAAACGAGTCCCGCAGGCGATCGAAGACCCAGTAGCCGGCGAGGAAGACGCCGACCGACAGCACCCCGAAGAGCAGCAGCAGCTTCAGGTGCCCCTCGATGAACGACCCGCGGAAGAACAGGACCTCCTGGTACGACACCGAGAGATGGAAGAAGGGGTTGAGGTTGAAGAGCCACTTCCACTGCTCGACCCCTTCGCCGTAGTACGGGTAGATGATCGGCGTCGCGAAGAACCAGAACGTGAGCAGGTTCGCCAGCAGGTCGCGGATGTCGCGGAAGTGTACGGTGAGCGCCGAGAGCGCGAGCGCCAGCCCCGTCGTGAAGATCAGCTGGATGGCCACCACCAGCGGAAACCACACCAGGTCGAGCCAGTCGGGCGTGTACTGGTGCCAGACGAAGAAGGCCGTCAGGATCAGCAGCCCGAGGAAGAAGTGCACCATGTTCGCGAGGACCGCGACGATCGGCAGCACCTCGGCCGGGAAGAGCACCTTCCTGATCAGGTTCGCACCGGAAATCAGCGACCCGGCCGCCTCGTTGAGCGACGACGAGAACCACGTCCACGGCAGGAGCCCGCAGAACATGAAGAGCGAATACGGCGTGGTGTTCGGATCCCGGTTGGGCAGGATGGCCGTGAAGACGAACGTGTAGATCGAGAGCAGCAGCAGCGGGTTGATGAACGACCAGAAGAAGCCGAGCACCGAACCCCGGTAGCGGGCCTTGAGCTCGCGCGCCACGAGGCTGCGGATCAGGCCGCGATACCGCAGCAGCGTCGCCAGGTTATGCCACATCGATCTTCACGAGCACCACGGTGATGTTGTCGGGCCCGCCGGCCTCGTTCGCCGCGTCGACGAGCGACCGGCACGCCGCCTCGAGCGAGGGCGCGGCGTCGATGATCTCCAGACAGGTTTCAGTGCTCACCACGCCCGACAGGCCGTCCGAACAGATCATGAACACATCGCCGGGCTCGGCATCGACCGTCGCAACGTCGACGACCGGATCCTCGCCGCCGGCGATGGCCCGCGTGACGACGTTGCGCCAGGGATGATGGCGTGCGTCCGACTCGGTCAGGCTGCCGGCGCGCACCTGCTCGCTGACCCAGGAGTGATCGTCGGTCAGCTGCTCGAGCCGGTCGCCGCGGCGGCGGTAGACGCGGCTGTCGCCGACGTGCGCGACGATGAAGCCGCCGGGCGTCGCCAGCAGGGCGGCTGCGGTCGTGGCCATGCCGCGCAGCGACGGGTCGCGCTGCACGGCGGCCGCCAGCCGCCGATTGGCGAGCCGCAGGGCCGCCGAAAGCCGGTTGCCGTCGAACGACAGCGACGGATCGTAGGGTACCGGCCACGTGCCGGCCGGGTCGGCGGCCCGGGTCTGCTCGATGAACCCTTCGACGGCCTCGACCGCCAGCCGCGACGCAACCTCGCCGGCCGCATGTCCCCCCATGCCGTCGGCCACGAGATAGAGGCCGAGATCGGGCCGGACGCAGTATGCGTCCTCGTTCTCCTCACGGCGTAAGCCCGGGTGGGTCGCCACGGCCGAGGAGACACGCCACATCGCGCGATCAGAGCTGGCGGCGGCTGCGACGGGCGACGTTCAGCCGGGTGATGGCACGGAGCATGGCGATGCGGGTCCGTTCGGCCTCCGCATCGGCCAGCGACGGCTTCGACAGCGCGTCTTCGGCGCGGCGCTTCGCCGCCTCGGCACGCTGGATGTCGATGTCCTCGGCACGCTCGGCCACCTGCGCCATGATGGACACGCGGTCGGGCAGGACCTCGGCGAACCCGCCGTCGACGAACGCGTACTGCACATCCTGCCCCCGGCGGTACCACATCTCGCCGGTCCGCAGCGCCGCGAGCAGCGGCGCGTGCCCCGGCAGCACGCCGAAGTAGCCTTCCTCGCCGGGCAGCTGCAGCTCGTCGACCTCCTCGTGCGCGATGGCGCGCTCGGGAGTGACGAATTCCAGCCGCAGGTGCTTCGGGAGCGCCATCGTCAGCCCTGCTGAGCCTTGGCGCGCTCGACGACCTCGTCGATCGTGCCCGCCATGTAGAAGGCCTGCTCGGGGATCTCGTCGTGCTTGCCCTCGACGATTTCCTTGAAGCCGCGGACCGTCTCGTCGATCGGCACGTACTTGCCCTTGAGCCCGGTGAACTGCTCGGCGACGAAGAACGGCTGCGAGAGGAAGCGCTGAATCTTGCGGGCCCGCGCGACGGTGAGCCGGTCTTCCTCGGACAGCTCGTCGATGCCGAGAATCGCGATGATGTCCTGCAGGTCCTTGTAGCGCTGCAGGATCTGCTTGACGGCGCGCGCCGTGTTGTAGTGCTCCTCGCCGATGATGCGCGGGTCGAGGATGCGCGACGTCGACGCGAGCGGATCGACGGCCGGGTAGATGCCCAGCTCGGCGATCGCGCGCGACAGGTTCGTCGTCGCGTCGAGATGGCCGAAGGCCGTGGCCGGCGCCGGGTCGGTGTAGTCGTCGGCCGGCACGTAGATCGCCTGGACCGACGTGATCGAGCCGTTGCGCGTCGAGGTGATCCGCTCCTGCAGCTGCCCCATCTCGGTCAGCAGCGTCGGCTGGTAGCCGACGGCCGACGGCATGCGGCCGAGCAGCGCCGAGACCTCGGAACCGGCCTGCGTGAAGCGGAAGATGTTGTCGATGAAGAGCAGAACGTCCTTGTTCTCGGCGTCGCGGAAGTACTCGGCCACGGTCAGCGCCGAGAGCGCGACGCGCAGACGCGCACCGGGCGGCTCCGTCATCTGGCCGTAGACGAGCGCCGCGCGCGACTTCGACGGATCGTTCACGTCGATGACGCCGCTCTCCTGGAACTCGAGCCACAGGTCGTTCCCCTCGCGGGTGCGCTCGCCGACGCCGGCAAAGACCGACACGCCGCCGTGCTTCATCGCGATGTTGTGGATCAGCTCCTGGATGATGACCGTCTTGCCGACGCCGGCGCCGCCGAACAGCCCGATCTTGCCGCCCTGCAGGTAGGGCTCGAGCAGGTCGATGACCTTGATGCCCGTCTCGAACATCCGCAGCTCGGTCGACTGATCCTCGAGCGACGGCGCCGGCCGGTGGATCGGCCAGTACTCGGTCGCCTCGACCTTGCGCTCCGGGAAGTCGACCGGCTCGCCGAGCACGTTCATCACGCGCCCGAGCGTCCCCGGTCCGACCGGCATCGAGATCGGCGCCCCGAGATCCTCGGCCGCCATGCCGCGCTGCATCCCGTCGGTCGGCTTCATCGCGACCGCGCGGACGCGGTTCTCGCCCAGGTGCTGCTCCACCTCGACGATGACCTCGATGTCCTCGTCACCCGACCGTCCGTAGACGCGAATCGCGTTGTAGATGGCCGGCAGGTGCCCGCCCTCGAACTCGATGTCGACGACCGGACCGATGACCTGAACGACCTTGCCGACCTTCGATGCGACTGCTTCAGCGACTGACATGTCCTGTCTCTTTCTCCCGGAGGCGTCCGACTACTGCGCCTGCGCGCCCGACACGACCTCGATGATCTCGCGGGTGATCGCGGCCTGGCGGATCTTGTTCATCTCGAGCGTCAGCGACTCGATGACTTCCGTCGAGTTGCGCGTCGCCGCGTCCATGGCCGTCATCTGAGCGGCAAAGAACGCCGCGTTCGACTCGAGCAGCGCCCGCAGCACCTGCGCGACGACGAGCCGGTGCAGCAGCACGTCGAGAATCCGCTCGGGCGACGGCTCGAACGTGTACTCCACCGCCGACGCTTCGCCGGGCGGGAGCGACTCCGGCCGGAACGGCAGCAGCGGCTCGACGACCACCTGCTGCTGGATCACCGACTTGAACTCGTTGTAGACGAGCACGACGCTGTCGACCTTGCCGGACATGAAGTCCTCGACCGCCGGCTGGGCGATCGCCTCGGCCTCGACGTAGCCGATGATCTTCGGCAGGTTCACGTAGTCGAACCGGACCGGCAGCCCGCGTCGTCCCAGAAAGTCGCGGCTCTTGCGGCCAACCAGCCCGAGCGACAGCGGCCGTCCCTGATTCTCGACGATCAGGCCGCTCACCGTCTTGATGACGTTCGTATTGAAGCTGCCGCAGAGGCCGCGGTCGGCCGCGATCGCGATCACGAGCATCGGCCCGCGCTCGGCGCCGGGCCGCCGCTCGAGCAGCGGGTGCGCCGACGGATCGACGCGCGAGGCAATGCTCGACAGCACCTGCCGCGCCTGCTGCGCGAAGGGCCGCGTGGCCAGCACCCGCTCCTGCGCGCGGCGCAGCCTCGACGCGGCGACCATCTTCATCGCCTTGGTGATCTGCTGCGTGGACCTGACGGCGCGGATGCGCCGGCGCATGTCGATCAGTGAAGGCACGTTCCCGTCCTGCTAGGCCGCCGTCCGCGCGGCGAACTCGCGCCCGTACTCGTCGAGCGCTGCCTTCAGCGACGCCTTGAGCTCGTCGGTCAGCTCCTTCTGCTCACGGATGGCCGTCAGCACCCCCGGGTGACGCGTCTCGAGGAACGCGAACAGCCCCTCTTCGTACTCCCGGATGCGATCGACGTCGACGCTGTCGAGATAGCCGTTGCCGGCCGCGAACATGATGGCCACCTGCTTCTCGACCGGCAGCGGCCGGTACTGCGGCTGCTTGAGCATCTCGGTCAGCCGGCGGCCGCGGTTGAGCTGGCGCTGCGTGGCCGCATCGAGGTCGCTGCCGAACTGCGCGAAGGCCGCCAGCTCGCGGTACTGCGCCAGGTCGAGGCGCAGCGTGCCGGCCACCTGGCGCATCGCCTTGATCTGCGCCGAGCCGCCGACGCGCGACACCGAGTTGCCGACGTTGATGGCCGGCCGGATGCCCTGGTTGAACAGGTCGGCCTCGAGGAAGATCTGCCCGTCGGTGATCGAGATGACGTTGGTCGGAATGTAGGCCGACAGGTCGCCGGCCTGCGTCTCGATGACCGGCAGCGCCGTGAGCGAGCCGCCGCCCAGCTCGGGCTTCAGCTTCGCCGCGCGCTCCAGCAGGCGCGAGTGCAGGTAGAAGACGTCGCCCGGATACGCCTCGCGGCCCGGCGGACGCCGCAGCAGCAGCGAGATCTCGCGGTAGGCCTGCGCGTGCTTCGACAGGTCGTCGTAGACGCACAGCGCGTGCTGCCCGTTGTCGCGGAAGTACTCGCCCATCGTGCACGCGGCATACGGGCTGATGTAGAGCAGCGGCGCCGGATCGGAAGCGCTCGCCGCCACGACGATGGTGTACTCCATCGCCCCGGCTTCCTCGAGCGTCTTGACCACCTGCGCGATGGTCGACTGCTTCTGGCCGATGGCGTTGTAGATACAGATGACGCCCAGGCCCTTCTGGTTGAGGATCGTGTCGACGGCAATCGCCGTCTTGCCCGTCTGGCGGTCGCCGATGATCAGCTCCCGCTGTCCACGGCCGATCGGCACCATGCCATCGATGGCCTTGATGCCGGTCTGCAGCGGCTCCTTGACCGGCGCGCGATCGACGACGCCGGGCGCCAGCCGCTCGATCGGCATGAAGCGCGTCGCGCCAATCGGACCCTTGCCGTCGAGCGGCTGGCCGAGCGAGTTGACGACGCGACCGACGAGCTCCGGGCCTACCGGCACCGAGATGATGCGCCCGGTGCGCTTGACGGTGTCGCCTTCCTTGACATCCGTCGAGTGCCCCAGCAGCACGACGCCGACGCTGTCTTCTTCGAGGTTCAGCGCGATGCCGTACAGCCCGTTCGGGAACTCGAGCATCTCGCCCGCCATGGTGCGCTCGACGCCCTGGACACGCGCAATGCCGTCACCGACCGACACCACGGTGCCGACCTCGGCGACGTCGACGTCTGCCGAGAAGCTGCCAATGTGGTCGCGGATGATTCTCGATATCTCGTCGGCCCTGATCTCCATCGACTTTCCTCTCGGGCGGCTCCGGCCGCCCGCCCACTCACCGGTGGCGCACGCGCTGCCCCGGCCCGCCGGCTACTGTTCCGCCGCGAGCCGCTGCCGCATGCGCTCGAGCTGATGCGTCACGCTGGCGTCGTAGACGACGCTGCCCACCTTCGCAATCACGCCGCCGATCACTGAGGGATCGACGCGGCTGGTGACCTGGACCCGACGCCCCGTGGCGCGCCCCAGCGCGTCGGCCAGCGCCCGCTGCCGCTCGTCGTCGAGCGGAAACGCGGTGACGAGCTCGGCCGTGACGACGCCTTCCGCGTCCATCACGCGCTCATGGTACAGATCAGCAATTTCGTGCAGGATTCCGAGCCGGCCACGCTCGGCCAGCAGATCGAGCAGTCGACGCAGCTCGGGCGAAAGCGCCCCCCGCTCGGCCAGCGCGGCGACGAGCGCCTTGCGCCGGTCGCGCGGGACGGCCGGCGATTCGAAGACCTGCTGCAGCTCCGCGTGCCCGTCGACGAGCTCGACAAACGCTCGAAGTTCGTTGTCGATCTCCTTCCAGCGGCCGGCCTGGTGGGCGACCGAGAAGAGGGCGTTGGCGTACTGCCGGGCGACCGATCGCGCGCTCATCGCAGCTCCTCACGACGGGCAGGGAGGCGCGACAGACGAAGAGCGGGCACCGGGCGTCGGGCGTAGCGTGTCATCAGCGTCAGGAACCGGCCGTTGGCGAGACCTTCGGAAGGCTCGGCAAACCATGGATCTATACCATCCTGCCGACCCTCGGGCAAACCCGGAAGCGGTTCTGGCCCCGCCTTTTCGCCGTACCCCCCCCCGCCTCATCGCTCGACGAGGTGCTCGAACAGCCGCTGCAGCTCGGCCTCGCTCGTAAAGTCGATCTCGATCCGGCCGCCGCGCCGCCGGCGCACGATCCGGACGCGCGTGCCGAGGGCGAGCTTG
>QGVF01000166.1 GCA_003242705.1 Acidobacteriota bacterium | reverse complement strand
TTTTTTTTTTTTAAAACAGAGAAGTCGATATGAGTTCTCCCTTGTTCTCGTGGGCTTGGGGATGGTATAAAGGGACCGGCTTGGTGGCGAGCATTTCCTCGAGGGCTTCCTGCCCCTCCTGTGTAGCCGAGCAGATGGTGTCGAACGCCCGGAACCGCACCGCCGCGCCTTCCTCGCCGTAGCGGTCGACCATGGCCTCACGGATCATCTCGCCGATCCGGAGCGACTCGCTCATCAGCATGGTCGTCTGGTTGGCGCAGCCGACGCGCTCGAGGTGTTCGAGCGGGTCGAAGCCGGGCGAGTAGGCCCCCTCGAACGTCGCCAGGAAGGTCGCGGCGTCGCCGGGTCTGCGGATGAATTCACAGACGATGGCGGCCTGTTCCTCGTCGCGGACCACGAGGTAGTGCCCCCCGAGGGCAGTGGCCTGCGAGGCGGTGGCGCGGGCCTCTTCGTGCGTGGCCTTGCCGTGGATGATCGACGTGTAGCCGTCGCGGGCGTAGCGGCGCACGTTCTTCCAGACGTTGAGCACCGACCCGCAGGTGGTGTCGACGAGCGTGCAGCCGCGCGCCTCGAGCGCGGCCAGCTCCGAGACCGAGACGCCGAACGCCGGCAGAATCACGACGTCGTCTTCGTTGAGCCGATCCCAGCTTTCGCCCGGATCGCTGAGGAACCGGATGCCCTGAGCCCGCAGCTGGTCGTTGACGTGCGGGTTGTGAATGATCTCGCCGGTCAGAAAGACGCGCCGATCGGGGAACTTCCGCCGGGTCTGGTAGGCGTAGTCCACGGCCCGGTCGACGCCGTAGCAGAAGCCGAACTCACGAGCCAGATGAACGGTGAGCCGGCCCGTCCGGCGCACGTACCCCGCTGCCCGAATCTCGTCGACGAGCGAGCTGTGGTACGCAGCGGCGAGCTCGCCGGCGACCTCGGCCTTCATGTCGAGGCCCTTACGGAAGATCAGCGGCGGCATGCGGTCCTCGGAATAAGCGGGTACATCTCCAACATTCTAGACGACTTAGACGACGAAAACCCGCGTCGGTCTGGCTTTTGATGGATCGGGGGGGGCAGGCAAACGAAAGGCCCCGCCGAGGCGGGGCCTTCCGGTTTCCATCCCGCACGTCGTACAGACCGGTCAGCGCGCGGCGTACTGCCCCTGGGTCAGCGCCGGCGTGATTTCGTCGAAGAACACCAGGGCGTCGGGGACGTGGCGTTCGAAGTCGTAGTCGAGCAGTTCGGCGTTTACCGGCTGTCCCGGCGGCGTCATCGTCTCGGGCTGATCGGCCTGGACGGCTGGCGGCGCCGGCCGTTGGGGCTCGAGTGTGGCCCAGACCTGACCGCCGATCAGGCCCATCACGAGGCCGGCCGCGGCCGCGACGCCGACCCAGGCGGGCGCCACGCGACGTTCCGTGTCGGTGCGTGGCGCTGCCGCGACGTGGGCCGGGAAGGCAATGACGCGCGACGGTTCGTCGAGCTGCTCGAGCCGCCGCAGGATCTGCGCCTGCTGGAGCGCGAGCCGTTCGGGCGGGAAGGCCTCGTCGGCCGCGGCGAGCGCCTCACTGCGGAGGTCGTCGAGCCAGCGACCCAGCTCGCGCAACCGGCCGCTGCACCGATCGCAGCGGTTCAGGTGCGCCGGCCGATCGCCGTCGAGCAGGACGGCGGTCAGCGTTTCGTCCGAAAGATGGCCCTGGCGAAACAGAACATCAGCGATTCGCACGTTTGCTCCTTCCGGCGACGGTGCCCTTGACCGTGGGTGCGACCAGCAGGCCCCGGAGCCGACGAATGGCCCGGAACAGGTGCACCCGGACGGTCGATTCGTTCAGACCGGTCATTGCGCTCACTTCCCGCGACGTCCGGCCGTCGATGTGGCTCAGCATGAACACCATCCGCTGGCGTTCGGGCAGCTCGGCCACGGCGTCCATGAGCCGGTTGTGCCGCTCGTCGGCGAGCACCAGATCCTCGGGGCTCGGGCCGCGCGACGGCACGTATTCGGCCGGGTCCCGCTCGACGCCGGCCGCGTCGAGCATCGGCGGCGCGAGCCAGCGCTCGCGTCGCCGCCGGGCCTTGATTCGGTCCAGGCATCCATTGATGAGGATGCGCGTGAACCAGACTTCGAACGGCAGGTCCTCACGGAACGTCCCGATGTGCATGTACGCCTTGATGAAAGCGTCCTGCACGGCCTCATCGGCGTCGGCGGCATTGCGCAGATAGTGATAGGCAATGCGCACGGCGCGCCGCTGATATCGGGCCACCAGCTCGCCGTAGCGTTCGCGGGCGGCATCGTGTCGACCTTCGGCCTGGAAGGCCCGAATGTCGATGGCGACGCGCGCGTCCGCCTCGCGGGCGCTGACCGGCGTCTGGTCCTGCTCTGTCATAGATACGTCACAACTGGCCGGCTGTTTACCGAGATTCTATCAGCGCCCCGGGAACGGGCGCGGCCGGCTGGTGACCTGGGACGCGGCGCGCGTCAGGGTCGTGCCCGGGTAATACGCCGCCAGCACGCGGGCTACGTCGTCGCCTCGTCGGAGCCGCGCGGCGGCGCCGACCTGGCACAGGCCGACGCCGTGGCCGTAACCCGTTCCTTCGAACCGGTAGACCCCCTCGGCGGTGAGCTCCAGCGTGAAGCGAGTGCTCATGATGGCGCGCGCACCGAACACCTGATTGATGGCGGCACGCAGCTGTTCGCCCCGGAGGCTGCGCGGCTCGCTGCCGTCGACTTCGACGAGTGCGACGCGTCCGCTCGCGTCGCGCGCCGCGACACGAACACGGTGAAGGGTGGCGCCGATCGCAGTCGTCGGACTGGCGTTGAGCGCCTCGCGCAACTGGTCCGCAGTCAGCTCGAACTGCCAGGTCCGGTGCGTACCCTCCGGCAGCGGGTCGGGGGCGCCGGTCAGGTAGGGGACGCTCTGGCCACCCCAGACAGCGGCCGCATCGGCCGTGTGACCACCGCAGTCGGCATGAAAAAGTGCCTGGCCCGGGCGTCCGTTGAACACGAGAATCTGTCCCCGGGTTGCGTCGACCGCCGCGCGCGCGGCGGCGGCGAATCGGGAAGTCCGGAGCCGCGCCGGGTCGTAGACCTGACAGTGGGTCGTATCGCACAGGTTGAATCCCTCCGCGGCGTGCCGGCCGAGGTGGGATGCGGCGTACGTCCGGGCGATGATGGCCTGCACGCGAAAGATGCGCTCGACGACCTCGGGCCGTTCACCGACGGGACCGACTTCGGCGAGCGTCGTGCCGATCAGGTACTCCTCGAGCGGCACGCGAACGATGCGTCCCTGGCTGCGGACGAGGATCGTTTCCGGGAGCACCAGTGGGTCGCGGCCCGGCACGGACGGCGGAGGGCCGCCGCAGCTGCCTGCCGCGACGAGGGCCAGGACGAGCACGCAGGACAGGAAGAGTCGACGGTGAATCATGAGGCTCGGACGAGGCCGGGCGGCCGCAGCGCAGCACCGCGCGCGTCATACCGTAACATTGGGCGTCATGCGGTACGAGCCGGTTATCGGTCTAGAGATTCATGCCCAGCTGCTGACGGCCACGAAGATCTTCTGCGGATGTGCCACGACGTTCGGCGCACCACCCAACACCAACGTCTGTCCTGTCTGCCTGGGGCTGCCAGGGGCGCTCCCGGTCCTGAACCGCCGGGCCGTTGAGCTGGCCATCAGGGCGGGGCTGGCGCTCGGCTGCCGCATCCAGGCGCGGTCGATCTTCGCGCGGAAGAACTACTTCTATCCGGACCTGCCCAAGGGGTACCAGATTTCGCAGTACGACCAGCCGCTTGCCGTCGAGGGCCGGCTCGAACTGGGGCCCGATGCCCGGACGCGGTACGTGGGCATCACCCGCATCCACATGGAAGAAGACGCGGGCAAGTCGCTGCATCACGGCCTGCCGGACTCCGACCGGTACACGGCCGTCGACTTCAACCGGGCGGGCGTCCCGCTCATCGAGATCGTCACCGAGCCCGACCTGCGCTCGGCGGCCGACGCGGCCGAGTGCTTCAGCCGCGTCCGCGAGATCCTGGTCGCGCTGGGCGTCAACGACGGCAACATGGAGGAGGGCAGCCTCCGTTGCGACGCCAACGTGTCGGTGCGCCGCGTCGGCGAGGCGACGTTCGGCACGAAGACCGAGGTCAAGAACGTCAACTCGTTCCGCTTCCTGCAGAAGGCCCTCGAGTACGAGATCGAGCGCCAGATTGACGTTCTCGAGAGCGGCGGGCGCGTGGTTCAGGAGACGCGACTCTGGGACAGCGATCTCGGTGAGACCACGTCGATGCGCACGAAGGAGGAGGCGCACGACTACCGGTACTTCCCCGAGCCGGACCTGCAGCCGCTCGACGTCCCGCAGGCGTGGGTCGAAGCGATCCGCAGCACGCTGCCCGAACTGCCCGAGGAGCGCAAGCAGCGGCTGATGGCCGCGCACGGGCTGAGCGATTACGACGCGGACCTGCTCGTGCGTCTGATCACCGGCGGTGCCGACTACTTCGAGCGCGTGGTGGCGGCCGGCGCGCAGGCGAAGGCGGCGAGCAACTGGATCCAGGGCGAGATCCGGCGGCGCCTGAAGGAGCTCGGCCGCGACGACATGAGCGCCGTTCCGGTCACGCCCGAGGCGCTCGCCGAGCTCATCGATCTTGCCGAGCGTGGCGTCGTCTCGAGTACGGTCGCCAAGGACGTCTTCGATCGGATGTGGACGACGGGACGCCGCGCGAAGGCCATCGTCGACGAAGAAGGGCTCGCGCAGACGGGCGATACGTCGGCCATTGCGGCGCTCGTCGAGAGCGTCCTCGCCGAGAACGCCGATGCCGTCGAGCAGTACCGGAAGGGCAAGACGAACGTGATCGGCTTCCTCGTCGGCCAGGTGATGAAGAAAGGGAAGGGGCGTATCGATCCGAAGGTGGCGAACCAGCTGCTGCGCGACGCGCTCGGCGGTGCGGCGTCGTCGCCGGGGGCGTGATCCCGCAATTGACAGCGGGTAGAGGCTTACTTAGACTGGGTATGTTCCTTTCGTGATGGTCAACAAGTCTGGTCCGGCGAACGGCGTTTTTTCAGGTTCTCCCCACCAGCCGCTGCGGGACGCTCCCTGCCACTGTCTGGCGGACTTCTTCCGTCAGGAGCTGCAGAAGCACTATGCCTGTCTGGAACGGCAGCGCGAGTACTACTCGGACGCGGCCATCAGTCAGGCCGAGCAGGCCCTCGAGCGATTGATGGAGCAGATCGAACAGCTCTGTCAGCGCGATGATGGG
>QGVF01000043.1 GCA_003242705.1 Acidobacteriota bacterium | reverse complement strand
TCATCCCCCGTCGTGACATCCGACTCGCCGATCAGCTCGTCCGCTGGTACTGGCGTCCGGGCGGACGCATCGTTTCGCACGGTCCGACGTCGCGCGTCGAGTACGTTTGGAGCACTGGCGGCGACCTGCTCGACTGGACAGCCGAGGCAGGGTGGGAGATCACGTTCACGGGTCCGACGACCATCGGCTTTACCCGCCGCGAGCAGCGCGAGACGTTCCTCGGCCACCGGTTCCGCAAGGCTGCCAACGAGGTGCGGTTCCTGTCGTACCGCCTGGGCGTGCTGACCGGGGAGAGCACGTTTACCTGGGGAACCGACGTGAATCATGCGCCGGCGTCCGGCGCCGCGCCCGTCGTCGCGCCAGCCTCCGCGCTCACGGTCACCGCGACCGTGCGCCCGACGCGGGGGCTTCGTGTCGATCAGTCCGTACTGGTGTCGAAGCTGCGCAACCCTGCCGAACCGTCGCAGGGCCTGCTCTCGCGCGCCTGGCGCTCGACCGTCGCCTGGCAGCTCACACCGGGCTGGGCCGTCCGCGCGATCCTCGAGCGACGCGACACGGACGCGCCGGCGCGCTGGTCGTCGGCGCACCAGCAGCGCAGTACAACGATCGACCTCCTGCTCTCGTATCGACTCGGGCCGGGCACGGCGCTCTACGTCGGCTACGCCAACGCGACCGATGTCGACGCACCGGCCGGACACCTGCTGCCCGCCCCGGACGCGTCGCGTCAGCATCGCCTCTTCGTGAAGGCGAGCTATCTCATCTGGCGATGATCGGACGACTGCACTACTCGCCGTCGCGATGTACCGTGGCTGGCGAAAAGGCGGGCAGGCACACGGCCACGTACTCCGCACCGCCGGCCTCCGGCGTGCTGTAGCGCACCCACTCGCCCGGGCGGGTCACGACGGCCTGACCCGCCCGCACGTCAATGGTGCCGCCTTCGTGCTCGACGCGGAGCATTCCCCTCAGGACGAGCGTGACTTCCTCGAACTCCGGCCGCTGTCCCGGCTCCTCCCACCCTTCGGGCGAGACCATTCGCGCAACGCTGACGGTTGCATGACCCGAGGCGACGCGCCCGACGTACTCCTCGATTCGCTTCGGCTTGTTGCCGGCGGCCGTGACGACGGCCGGCGTGGCGATCAGCTGCGGCATGGCGTCAATGATACGCGCCGGTCGCAGGCGTGGCGGTCGCCGATCGGCGTCCCCTACGCCGACTGCTCCCTCCGCTCGAGCCAGCCGACGGCGCGGATGCAGGCCAGGGAGTACAGAACATAGGCCGCAAGGTACCGATAGCGGAGACCTGGCGCGATGCTGCTCGGTGCCAGCCGTGCGCCGAGTTCGAGGACGAGCAGCACCGCCGAGCCGGCAAAGGCGGCGCGCGCCAGGGCGAAGCCGGGCGGCGCCCGTCTCACGAGCAGCCACGCCGCCACGGCCTGCAGCGCAGTCACGGCAACGCGCAGGGCCACCATCCCGAGCACGACGGCATCGTGGGCCGCGGCGGCCGACGCGATGCGCGCGGCCCAGAGCGCCGAGTTCGTCGCATCGACGCCCAGCAGTACGGCGAGAATCATCCGCAGCGACGTCACGCCCGCCATGGTAGCCCCGACGGCTTCCTTATAATTGAGACTCCGTCCAGCATTTCTCCAGGTTCTGCGAGGGCCCATGCAGCTCCGGCGTCGTCTCCTGATCTTCATTGCGGCCGGGGTGCTGGCCGCCGCGGCTCCAGGCGAGGTTTTCGGGCAGGCCACTGAAGCCCCGCCGATCCCACACGGCAACCCGGCAACCGATCCGCTCGATACCGTGATTCCGCCCGATCCGCAGGTGCGGATCGGGACGCTCGACAACGGCCTGCGCTACTACGTCCGCCGCAACGGACGCCCGGAGAACCGGGCCGAGCTGCGCCTGGTGGTCAACGCCGGATCGGTGCTCGAAGACGACGACCAGCGCGGACTGGCGCACTTCGTCGAGCACATGGCCTTCAACGGCACCGAGCACTTCCCGAAGCTCGAGATTGTCGCCTTCATGGAATCGATCGGGATGCGGTTCGGCCCGAGCGTCAACGCCTTCACGAGCTTCGATGAAACGGTCTACATGCTCCAGGTGCCGACCGACGACGAGGCCGTGGTCGACCGGGCACTGCTCATCCTCGAAGACTGGGCGCACCGGGTGACGTTCGATCCCGAGGAAGTCGACCGCGAGCGGGGTGTCGTCATCGAGGAATGGCGGGGCCGCCGCGGCGCGGCCGCCCGGCTGCAGGATCAGCAGATCCCCGTGCTGCTCGAAGGATCCCGCTACGCCGAGCGGCTGCCGATCGGAACGCTCGATGTCCTCGAGCACTTCTCCTACGACCGGCTCGTGCAGTTCTATCGCGACTGGTACCGGCCCGATCTGATGGCCGTGATCGCAGTCGGCGACTTCGATCCGGTCGCGATGGAGGCTCGCATCCGCGATCGCTTCGCCCGCATTCCGGCGGCGACCGGACCGGAACGGCCGCGACACGAGGTCCCCGAGCGGCAGGCTCCGGCCTACCTGATCCTCACGGACCCGGAGCAGACCGTGACGCAGGTCCGCATCGATGCAATCGGCCCGGCGCGCGATCTGTCGACCATCGGCGGCTACCGCGAATCGATCGTCGAGAACCTCTTCGTCGGCATGCTGTCGGCGCGTTTCGACGAAATCACCCGCGACCCCGATGCGCCGTTCCTTGCCGCGGGCGCCGGCCGCTCGGGTGTCGTGCGCCCTGCCGAGTCGCAGTCGCTCGTCGCGGTCGTCCGTGACGGAGAGGTCCTGAGGGGCGCCGAAGCACTCTTCGTCGAGGCCGCCCGCGCGGCACGTTTCGGCTTCACCGAGGCCGAGCTCGACCGTCAGAAGCGCATCGTGAGCCGCTCGCTCGAGCGCGCGGTCGCCGAGCGCGACACGCAGCAGTCGTCGCTCTACGCGGCTGAGTACAGCCGCCACTTCCTCGAGGACGAGCCGATCCCCGGCATCGTGTACGAGCAGGCGCTGCACGCCCGGTTCCTGCCGGAGATCACGCTCGAAGAGGTCAATGCCATCGCCGCGCGCTGGTCGCCGGCCGATCGCCGCATCGTCATGGTTACGGCGCCCGAGAAGGACGACGCGGCGATACCGACCGTCGAGGAGCTGGCCGCGGTCATCGCCAGCGCGCCGGAAAAGGCTACCGAGGCCTGGACGGAGTCGACCGTCGACGGCGAACTGATGGCCGAGCCGCCAGCGCCGGGCGCGATCACGGCCAGTCGGACGCTCGAGCGCGTCGGCATCACCGAGTGGACGCTCTCGAACGGCGCCCGGGTCGTCCTGATGCCGACGATGTTCAAGCAGGATCAGATCGTCTTCCGCGCCTTCAGCGACGGGGGATCGTCGCTCGCGCCCGACGAGCTCTTCGTGCCGGCCAGCACGGCGGCGCAGGTCGTCGCGGCCGGCGGCGTCGGCCCGTTCTCCTCGCTCGAGCTCAGGCGGAAGCTCGCCGGCGTCGTAGCGAGCGTGACGCCGTCGATCGGCACCTACGAAGAAGGCCTCAGCGGCTTTGCCTCGCCGAAGGATCTCGAAACGCTGTTCCAGCTCATTCACCTGCGGTTCACGGAGCCGCGGGCTGACGAGCAGATGTTCCGCGTGATGCAGGAGCAGACGCGGGCGGCGCTCGCCAACCAGAGCGCCAGTCCCGAGTACGTCTTCAGCGAGGCCATCAACGACATCCTCACCCAGGGACACCCGCGTGGACGGACGATGACGGTCGAGCTCGTCGACGAAATGGACCTCGACGCCTCAATGGCCTTCTACCGCGACCGCTTCGCCGACGCGGGTGACTTCACCTTCGTCTTCGTCGGCTCGTTCGACCCGGACACCATGCGGCCACTCGTCGAACGCTACCTCGCCACGCTGCCTTCGACGGGCCGCGTCGAGCGCTGGCGCGACATCGGCCTGCGCCCGCCGTCGGGTGTCGTCGAACGCACGGTTCACAAGGGGCTGGAACCGCGAAGCCTGTCGCGGCTGATCTTCCACGGCGACTTCCAGTACGACCAGCAGCAGCGGGCCGCCATCCGCGCCATGGGCAGCGTGCTGCAGACCCGCCTGCGGAACGTGCTCCGCGAAGAGCTGGGCGGAACCTACAGCGTCGGTGTGTCGGTGGTCTACTCGCACATCCCGCGTCCCGAGTACCGCGTGACCATCGGCTTCGGCAGTGCGCCCGATCGCGCCCGCGAGCTTCAGGAGCGGGTGCTCGAGGAAGTCGAACGCTTCCGGCGCGACGGGCCGTCGGAGCGCGAGGTCAGTGACGTGCGCGAGGCGATGCTGCGGGAAGTCGAGACCGGCATGCAGGACAACTCCTACCTGCTCACGCAGATCGTCGGGCGCTACCGGACCGGCGAAAGCGTCGAGGGCTTTTTCGAGATCGAGAAGGAATACCGGGCACTGACGGCCGTCGTCATCCGGGAGGCCGCTCGACGCTACCTCGAGGGCTCGAATCTGATCCGGGCCACGCTGCTGCCGGCCGATGTCCCGGCCCCCTGACGGTCAGCCGCTGATCTCGCGCCAGATGCCGTCGCGGTGCGTCTCGCTGAGCATGAGCGACCCGACGACGAACGTGAGGCCGGCGACGACAATCGGGTAGTACAGGCCGGCGTAGATGTTGCCCGTTTCGGCGATGACCGACAGACCGACGAGCGGCAGCAGGCCGCCGAAGACGCCATTGCCGATGTGATACGGCAGCGACAGCGCCGTATAGCGAATCTTCGCCGGAAACGCCTCGACGAGATACGCCGCAATCGGCCCGTACACCATCGTCACGAACACGAGCTGGACGAAGATCAGGCCGATGAGCATCCAGGCGGACGGTTCGGCCAGCAGTGAGCCGATCCCCTCGTAGGGCAGCACCACGGCGGCCGGCTGGAGCTGTCCGTCGACGATCGTCTGCGGCGTCAGCGCAATGGCGCCGGTCACCGGATCGCGCTGCGAGATCGCCGTCACGACCTCCGAACCGGCGGCCGCCTGCATGGCGTGGTAGATCGGCAGGTACGAGACCGCGGCCAGCAGGCACCCGGCCATCATGATCCTCTTGCGGCCCACGCGATCCGACAGGGCACCGAAGAAGATGAAGAGCGGCATGCCCAGCAGCAGTGCGACGGCCACGATGTAGTTGGCCGACGTGACATCGACTTTGAGAATCGTCTGCAGGTAGAACAGCGCGTAGAACTGCCCGGTGTACCAGACAACTCCCTGGCCGGCCGTCGCGCCGAAAAGCGAGATCAGCACGCGCTTGAGGTTCGGCCACTGCGTGAACGCCTCGCGCAGCGGCCGGGCCGACGTCATGTGATTCGCCTTGATGTGCTGGAAGATGGGCGATTCCTTCATCCGGATCCGGATGTAGAACGACACGCCGACGAGAACGATTGAGATCAGGAACGGCAGGCGCCAGCCCCACTCCCGGAAGGCTTCGGACGACATCGTGTTCTGCACGGTCAGGATGACCGCCAGCGAAACGAACAGCCCGAGCGTGGCCGTGATCTGGATGAAGCTCGTGTAGAAGCCGCGGCGGTGGTCCGGCGCATGCTCCGCCACGTAGACGGCCGCGCCACCGTACTCGCCCCCAAGCGCCAGGCCCTGCAGCACCCGGATGAGCAGCAGGATGATCGGTGCCGCCATGCCGATCGTCGCGTAGGTCGGCAGCAGGCCGATGGCCGCCGTCGATCCCCCCATCAGCAGCAGTGTGACGAGGAAGGCGTACTTGCGCCCGACCAGGTCGCCGATGCGGCCGAAGAAGAGCGCGCCGAACGGCCGTACCACGAAGCCGACGGCAAAGGTCGACAGATAGGCGATGAGCGCCAGCGTGTCGTTCCCCGCCGGATAGAACAACGGTGAAATGACGGCTGCAAGACTGCCGAAGATGTAGAAGTCGTACCACTCGATCATCGTCCCGACCGACGACGCGACGATGACCTGGCGGATCTCCTTCGTGGTGGCGGGTGCGGGGACCGCGGTCGTGTGCATAACGTGCGGTGAACGTGCAGCCGACGGAAGAAGGACGCTCAGC
This sequence comes from Acidobacteriota bacterium, assembly GCA_003242705.1. Lineage (GTDB taxonomy): Bacteria > Acidobacteriota > Vicinamibacteria > Vicinamibacterales > SCN-69-37 > SCN-69-37. Next base: position 18,349 of record QGVF01000043.1, on the reverse strand, counting down.
GTGTGGACAGTGCGCGGTCGACGACGGGACGGACGACGGCCGTCCAGACCTCATACCCGGCGGCGCTCAGGTGCAGCCCGTCGTCGACGAACAGCTCGGGCCGCGGCCGGCCGTCGGCGCCGAGCATGGGACCCGCCGTGTCGGCGTAGTAGAGGCCGGGCGAGGCATCCGTGAGCTCACGCACGAGCGCGTTCGCCCGCTGCATCTCGGGCCAGCGCTCCCACCGTGCGATGCTCGGCTTGATCGGGATGTAGACGAAGCGGGTGTCGGCGCGAACCGTACGCACGCGCTCGACGAACGTCCGGTAATCGGCGAGCACCTGCTCGGGCGCGCGTCCGGCCTGGATGTCGTTGTCCCCGGCGTAGAAGACGACTACCCGCGGGCGATACTTCAGGGCGACGGCATCGAGGTGGGCGAGGAGATCGGGAATCTGCGAGCCGCCGAAGCCGCGGTTGATGACGGGCAGGTCAGGAAAGTCGACGGCGGTCGCCCAGAGCCGGATCGACGAGCTCCCGACGAAGAGAACGGCGTCCTCCGGGAAGCTGTTCTTCTCGTCCCACTGACGGAACGCGTCGATCTCGCCGGCGAACCGCGAGGGATCCGCGGCGGTCTGCTGAGCTGCGACCGGTGCCACGGCGACCGCGTCGCCCATACGCCCGTACCCGCCGACGACGACCAGAGTCGTCGCCAGGACGACCGCTGCGCGCGTCGCCGCCAACCCGAACTGTTGCGGCATGCCGCACATGCTGCGCGGAGTCGGGCCCGCGCGTCAACTGTCAACGGGTCGTTTCTGCGGCCGGGACCGGCAGCACCCGCCGGTCCCGGATGCAGGCTGAAGCGCGCGTCGCGTCAGCGACGCGACCTGCCGAGCATCGCGTCGAGGCTCAGCGGTCCCGGCCCCGCGGCCGCGAGGTACAGGAAGACAAAGCAGTAGGCGGCCGCCAGTTCGCCGCCATTGAGAATCGGCCAGAAGTTCTGCGGCGCATGTGCGATGAAGTAGGCCGCCGCCATCTGGCCCGAGCAGAGGAACGCCACGGGCCGCGTGAAGAGCCCGACCAGCAGCAGCGCACCGCCTACGACCTCGATGACACCGGCCGCCCCCATCATGCTCATCAGTTCGACCGTGGGACGCGGCTCGACCACGGGCCAGGCGAACAGCTTCTGCGTGCCGTGCGTCATGTAGCCCAGGCTCGCCACGATGCGCAGAAGGCTCAGGATCAGGGGAGACCAGGACGAAGGAATCGGACCGTTCATGTGCACCTCACCTCAGCGGCACGACTCTGTGCCGGAAACAGCCATCGAGTACCCGGTCAGCCGCGACCGACGAACGGCATCTTGGTCGCCATGACCGTCAGAAACTGCACGTTCGCCTCGAGCGGCAGGCCGGCCATGTAGAGCACGGCGTCGACGACGTGCGCGACATCCATGACGGGCTCGACGGCAACTGTCCCGTTCGCCTGCAGCACGCCCCGCATCATGGGCGCGGCCATCTCCGTGGCCGCATTGCCGATGTCGATCTGCCCGCAGGCGATGTCGTACCTACGACCGTCGAGCGAGGTCGATTTCGTCAGCCCGGTAATGGCGTGCTTGGTGGCCGTATAGGGCGCCGAGTTCGGCCTCGGCGACGTGGCCGAAATCGATCCATTGTTGATGATGCGACCGCCGCGCGGCGTCTGCGCCTTCATCACGCGGAACGCCTCGCGCGTGCAGAGAAATGCACCGGTCAGGTTCACGTCGACCACCGCGCGCCACTGGTCGTCGGTGAGATCTTCGAGCGGCACGCCCGGCGCCGACATGCCGGCGTTGTTGAACAGGACGTCGACGCGCCCGAAGCGCTCGACCGCCTGCCGGAACAGCGAGGCCACCTCGTCCGATCGCGTGACATCGGTCGGCACCACCAGCACCTCGCCGCTGCCGGCAAGCGATGCCGTTTCCTCGAGCGCGGCCCGCCGCCGGCCCGCAAGCACCACACGGTAGCCCTCACGGGCCATGCCCAACGCGACGGCCCGGCCGATTCCGCTGCCGGCGCCCGTCACAATCGCGACCTTTCCCTGCCCCTTCATTCCACTCCGTTCCGTCAGCCGACACCCGTCGCATCGTCATCCCGAGCAGGACGACCCGGCGACTCTTTCCTGCTCCTGACGCCAGCAGGATACCCGACCCGGCCGGCATCCGCATCGGGACGCACCCGTCGTGCCGGCCGCGCGCGCTCAGCGTTCAGTTCCAGCCGAGCTGATCGGCGAAGTTCGCAAACTGCATCCAATCGTACGTCGTCAGGTCGTGGCCGCCCGTACGGATGTGGTAACCGCGGCGGCCGACGATGAGCGGCGTGTCGACGGGCGGCATGTCGTCGGGCGCGATGACACGATCGCCCCACAGCGCGAAGACGGGCGAGGTATGCGCGAGCGACAGGAACTCGCCGCGGGGATCGGCCCACAGGTCGTCGCTCGCGCTCGCGACGTAAAGCGCGCGCGGCGCAACGAGCGCCAGCAGCATGTGCTGGTCGACCGGCAGGTCGTGAGGCCGACCGTTGAAGCGCGCGTAGTTGTCGGCGAACCAGTGCGGAAAGACGCTGTTGATACGCTCGATCGTCTCGCCGAAGTCGCGCCGGGCCAGCGCCGCGCCACCTTCCCCCGAGTCGTTCGAAATGACCAGCGCGAAACGCTCGTCTTCGGCGCCCGCCCAGAGCGCCGCCTTCCCGCCGCGCGAGTGACCGACGACGGCCACCCGCGACGCGTCGATGCGCGGGTGCGTCTCGAGGTAATCGAGCACGCGGCTGGCGCCCCACCCCCAGGCGGCAAGCGCCATCCAGGCGTTGGCCGGCCGCTGCTGCGCATCGCCTTCGAACAGGCGGATGACGCCTTCCGTAAAGGTCTTCGCGTTGTCGGGCGCAAGGTCACCGACCTGAAGGGCGGCAATGGCATAGCCGCGCCCGATCATTTCCTCGACCGGCCAGAAGGGCGACTTCGTCGCGCGCGTCGGATCGGTGTTGGACGGCGGCCGGTTGTTGAGCAGCAGGAACACCGGCACCTGCCCGCTCCGACCGTTCGGGACGAAGAGAATCGTCTCGAAGCGATGCTCCCGGCCGCGGTGACGGCTGACAACGGCAACGCGCTGGAGCGCGGCGGCGCCGTCGAGCGCCTTCCCGTTCGTCTCGATCACCTCGAAGTCGAGTGAGTCGGGTCGGCCGGGTCGCCGGCCGTAGACGTGCTCGCGGAAGAGTTCGAGAATCGCGGCGCGACGTGCCGGCCACTGCTCACGGCTCGTGACCCGGTTCGGGCCCTGGCCAAGGACGTCGGGCAGCGTGTAGGGCGGAACCCGCGACTCCTCGTAATTGAACCCCGGCTGACCGGCCGACGCTTCGGCCACGGCCTCTGGAGACGCCGCCCAGCCGCCCTGGGCCGCAAGCACCGCACCGGCCAGCCCCCCGGCCATCAGCACACCGATCGCGACACGCATGTCTGCCTCCCTTCAGGCCGGCACGATGGGTTCACGTCTGTGTCGGCTTCGCCGGATCGCCGGCACCCGCACGTTCGAGCCCCGCGATCGCCGCGTCGAGGTGCGCGAGCGCGGCTTCCAGCTGCGCACGGTAGCGGCGATCGCATGCCGTCTGCAGCTGCTGCAGCGTCCGCGCGCGATCGAGCGTGAGCGCCTCGAGCCGTGCCGCGCGCTCGCGCTCCTCCGCAGACGGGGGCGGCGCGACCTCTTCTCTGGCGCGCTCGGCCTCGGCCATCTGCTCGTCGACCGACTTACTCTCCCAGCCGCGGGCCATCTCCGATCTCTCCGTCCGGGTTGTGACGATCAGCCGTCATGTTCTCAGCCCTGCTAGAGGTCCATCGTCCTACTCGACGACGATCGGCGCTACACACTCGTCATCTGTGTTTGCCGCGATGGGCAGCCAGGCGTCGAAGCCGTCGTCCGAGGCGGCCACGATCATCACCGGTGCCTGCGCGAACGGATCGAACGATGAACCCTGCTGCGGCGGCAGGCCGGCCGCCAGCTGGCGGCGGAACTCACGGATCTCGGGAGCATCGAAGAGGACGAAGTACACCTGACGCGTCAGACCCGGCTCGCTCACCCGGCGCATCGCCACACAGACCGGCTCGGGCCGGATCGACTCAAGGTCCGCGGCGCGCGCCGCCTCGAGCAGCGACTCGACCGTGTGGTGTCCGGCGAGCGGGCCTTCGAGCTCGCTCCGGAGGACGAGCGGGATGCCGCTCGCCGGCCGCCCCTTCATTGACTCCATCATCCTCGCGAAGATCTGATTGAAGAGGCCGCTGCCCAGCTCCGGCGCAGGCCGCAGCACCAGGACCGGCGATCCGGGCAGCGCTCCGGACTCAGTGGCGAGCCTCCACGAGGACAGGTGCGGCGCGGACACGACGTAGGCCTGCGACCGGACGCTTCGCGCCGATCGCACGAACAGGTACAGGAACAGGCTCAGGGCAACGAGGACGACGAGCGCGCGAACGAGTATCTTCATGAGCAGGACGAGGCCAGTCTAGACCACATGACGAAGCTCACCGAAGTCCGTCGGGAACTGAGACGCCTGGCCGATCCTGCCCGGGCTGCAACGCTCGCCCGGTTCTTTCAGACGCAGCCGGGTGGCTACGGGGAAGGCGACCGCTTCCTCGGTCTTCGGGTACCGCAGGTCCGTACGGTCGTCCGCTCGTGCCACACGCTCGATCGCCAGGCGGTCACCGAACTGCTGCGGTCGCCCTGGCACGAAGAACGGCTCCTTGCTCTGCTGATTCTCGTCGAGCAGTACCGGCGTGGCAGCGAGGCCGACCGCGACGACATCCACCGCACCTACCTCGCCCACACCCGGTTCATCAACAACTGGGACCTCGTCGATGTCTCGGCCGAGCACATCGTCGGCGCCCATCTCGATCCTGCGGATCTTCAGCTGCTCGAGCGGCTCGCGGCCTCGTCGTCGATCTGGGAGCGCCGCATCGCGATGCTCGCGACGTTCCACTGGATCCGCAAGGGTCGCGTTGCACCGGCGCTGCACGTGGCCAGGCTGCTTCTCAACGATCGGGAGGACCTGATTCACAAAGCCGTCGGCTGGATGCTGCGCGAAGCGCACCGTCGCGATCCGGAAGCGGTGGAGCGCTTCCTGCGACGGCACTACCGGTCGATGCCCCGGACGATGCTGCGGTACGCGATCGAACGCTTCCCGCCCGAGAAGCGGCAGCGCTACCTGAAGGGAGCAGCCTGATGCGGCCGGGCGTCGGCAGGGCCTGCCACGACTTCGTCACTTGACCCGGCGGGCGCCGGAGGCGTAGCGTGCGTGCGCGGATCCCTCACAGGAGTGTCGTATGCCGCGTCGAATCTGGATGGCGGGCGCTGTACTGGCGACGGCAGCAGCGGCCGTCGCCTCGTGGACATTCGTGTCGGCCGACCAGCGCGGGGGCGCGAGCGGCGGCGGCCAGGGTGGCGGACCGGGGCGCGGTGCAGCGGCGGCGCTGGCCGAGCCGTTCGTCGGGATCACGGCCGACGGAACGGTCGAGACGGGCCTGTTCCCGATTCGCGCCACCGGCGTCACGACGAAACCGGTCGTCGATGCGGCAAAGGCCTTCGTCGCCGCCCTTGCGCCCGCCGATCGCGAGCGGACGCTGTTCCCTGTCGACTCCACGGAGTGGCGCGACTGGAACAACGTGCACCGCTACACGCGCAAGGGCGTGAGCCTGGCCGAGCTCAGCGAATCACAGCGGGAGCGGGCCTTCGATCTGATGCGCGCAGGCCTCAGCGCGAAGGGCTTCGAGCAGTCGCGCAACATCATGCGGCTCAACGGCTACCTTGCCGAGCTGACCAGGGCGTTCGACGAGTACGGCGAACTGCTCTACCACTTCACGATCATGGGTGAGCCTTCGGAGACCGAACCGTGGGGCTGGCAGCTCGACGGCCACCACCTGATCATCAACTACTTCGTCATGGGCGATCAGGTGGTGATGACGCCGACGTTCATGGGCTCCGAGCCGGTCTCATCGACCGAGGGCGACACGGCGGGTATCCACCTGTTGCAGGACGAACAGAACCTGGGGCTGGCGCTCGCGATGTCGCTCACGCCCGGGCAGCGACAGGTCGCCGTGCTCCAGACGACGAAGACGGGGAACAACGCGCTGGCGCAGGCGTTCCGCGACAACCTCGTGCTCGACTACGCCGGCATCCGAGCCGACGCCCTGAATGCCGAACAGCGTGCGGCGCTGCTCCGCGTGATCTACGAATACGTCCGCAACATGAGCGACGGGCACGCGAAGATCCGCATGGAGGAGGTGGAAGCGCACCTGGCGCGCACCTACTTTGCCTGGATCGGGCCGATCGCGGAAGACGCGGTGTTCTACTACCGCATCCACAGTCCCGTGATCCTCATCGAGTTCGATCACCAGTCGCCGGTGGCGCTGCCCGGCGAGCGCGTGCCCGGTCGTCGGCACGTGCACACGGTCGTCCGTACGCCGAACGGCAACGACTACGGCGCCGACCTGCTGCGCCAGCACATCGAGCAGCACGCCAACGACCCGGCGCACGGGCACGCCCACTGAGGGCAGGTTCAGGTCTGGCAGGCGAAACCGGACGCCGCACGTGGTCCAGGTCAGACGCGCGAGACTACAAGGCCGACGCGGACCGTACACCGCGCTGCTCGACGAGGGATCGGAAGACATCGAACGCCGGCTTCGGCACGTAGTCGTCCGTCATGATGCCGAAATGGTGAAAGGGGCTGTCGCCGCTGCTGTCGGCATCCCGAAGGGAGAAGAGCTCGTAAGCCGCGATACGGAGGTCGTCGGCCAGTTCGAGAACGGTCTCGATTACGTCACGAAGCACGACAGCCTGACGGGCAGCTGAGCGTCCCGGGCCGGTCGGCCAGCCGTGCTCGGTGATATGCAGCGGCAGGTGGCCGAGGCCTGCGGGCTCGAGTCGGTCACGTCGATGCCACGCGAGCAGATCGCGCGTCGCCTTGCGGATGTCGCCGTCGGCAACGGGAACGAAGACGTCCGGAAACATGTCGAGGCCGATGTAGTCGAGACTGTCGCGCAGCGCCGTGCCACCCACGGCGGCCAGGTCCGACAGGAAGCTGCTCGACGGCCCGAACAGCGGTGTCGTGTTGAGACCGATCCGAATGTCCGTCCATCCGGCCTGCCGCGCCTCCTCGCGCGCGGCCGCCGCGCCCTGCACGATGGCCTCGAGGACTCGCGGGTGCGCACCGTCGAGCAGCGCGTTTCCCGTAACATTCGGCTCCTCGGTAACCTGAACGGCTGCGGTCAGGTGGCCATAGCGCCGGACGACATTGCGGACGAACCGCGCGTAACCGTCGACGTCTCCTCGGGAGGAACGGTACTGCACAACGAGGTCGAAACGACGACGGGCGCCGAGAAGCTGGTCGGCGTGGGAGGGATGGATGATGTCGGTGCCGTCCGACCCGGTCTCGTCACGGAACCAGGTGTAGGCGCGCACCAGCAGGCCGTCGGGTGCCTGTCCGTCGATCCGATTGAGGGCGGTGACGATGCGATCGGGGTCGTCCGGGTTGCCCGCCACCAGTCGACCTGCGTCGGCGCCTGCTGCGCCACCGGGATAGATTCCGAACTGCATCATGGGGTCCTCCCTTCCGGGCCGGATGAAGGCTGGCCGGACGGCCAGTCGATGTCGCCGCTGTTCAGTCTCGAGACGAAACGCACGATCCAGCGGTGTTCCGCGTCGAGCACGGCGCACCAGTAGTCGGCCTCGAGCATCTGGTATTCCGGCAGGCCATGCGTCGCGGCCATGAGCCGCGCCTCACGCTGAAGCCGTTCGAGGCGGGCGGTGAGAATCGCCGACGTCTCGCCGGCCGGCAGCAGGCCCGCATACGCAAGCGCGAAGGTGAACCGGCGTGAGGCCGCACGCGCCTCGAGCAGATCCCGGACAATCGTGCGACGGAGATGCTCGAATCCCGCCGCTGTGAGCTGGTAGGTCGTCCGCGGGGGTCGCCGGCCGACGCGGGTCGGCGATCCCGGCTCGATCAGGCCCCGCGCGGCCAGGCTCCTCGTGAGCGTGGTGACCGTCGAGCGGCGGACCTGGAGGGTGGGGTACCGGTCCGCCAGGCGTCGGGTCAGCTCATACGGATGCGCCGGCTGCTCCACGAGCAGGCCAAGCAGCGGCAGAACGACCGGATTGCTCAACGAGGCCAGTGGCACGTCGGCATAATAGACGTATACGTCTATATGTGTCAAGACGGCCCGTTTCGGGGCAGACGACTCCAGCGCAGCGGCTTCTCCATCAGGTCGAAGCCGTCGACGGATCGGTAGCCCAGCCGTTCGTAGGAGCAGCGCGCGGCAAGGTTGTGGCGGCCGATGCGGAACGACACGTTCGAGCAGCAACGCGGCCTCGGCCGTCTCGAGGAACTGACGGCCCAGGCCGGCACCGCGCCATCCTTCATCCAGGAAGAACTCGTCGATCTCGACCGTGAGACCGCCGTGTTCGAGGCTGAACACGTACACGGCCAGCAGGGAGCCGACGATGGTCGTTCCCTCGACGACCATCCAGCCGGCGCCGGACCGTTCATCGGCAAGAAGCGCCTGCAGGGCGCGCGCGGTGTTCGCCGCATCGAAGCCGGCCACCTCTTCGAACGCCCAGTAGCGCTCGACAAGAGGCACCAGTGCAGGAATGTCCTCGACGCGGGCCGGGCGGACGACGGTCAGGGATGGTGTGGTCAACGACCGTCACCCGACCCGGGGCGTCCCGCTGACGGCGCCCCGTGGACATGACCGGGCGGGGCCGAACGGCGCGGCGACACGTTCACCGATTCCCGCCTGCATGGCGTCCTCCCCGCACGAATCGTCCATGCGGCACTGCCACTGCAGGAGAGGGGCGATCGTCGCCCGGGGGGCGCGGCCGCCCCCGGCGTCGCCTACCAGTCCGTCCTGCGGTAGTCCTTCAGGAACAGCCCCCAGACGTGCGTGCCCGTGTTGAAGCCGTCGATGATCGGATCGCAGATGCGCGCGGCACCGTCGACGATGTCGAGCGGCGGGTGGAAGCGGTGCTCGGCGGTTTTCCGGGCAGCGATCTCCACGGGGTCCTCGTCGGTCACCCAGCCGGTGTCGACGCTGTTCATATGGATACCGTCGTTGTAGTAGTCGGCCGCCGACGTCCGCGTCATCATGTTCAGCGCCGCCTTTGCCATGTTCGTGTGCGGATGGCGTGTGGTCTTGAAGCGGCGATAGAACTGCCCCTCCACCGCGGACACGTTCACGATGTGCTTGTCGCGCTCCGGCGTGCGGGTCATGAGCGGCTTCAGGCGGGCGTTGAGGACGAACGGCGCCACCGCGTTGACGAGGTGCACCTCGAGCAGTTCCACGGTCGGCACCTCGGCAAGCTGCAGCCGCCATGAGTTCGTCTTCCGCAGGTCGATCTGCTGCAGGTCCTGGTCGAGCTGACCTTCCGGGAACAGGTGCTTCTGCGCTTCGCGCTCTTCGGGCAGCAGCGCCACCTGCGACAGCGCAGCGGCGTGCGTCAGCCCCGCGACCTCGGTGAGCCGCGCGGCAGTTTCGACGGCGCCGTCGGCCGGACCGGCAGAGGCATCGGGCAGCATGTGGTAGCCGCGCAGCCCTTCGTAGGCCCCGAGCAGCCGCCGGACGTGCGAGGGCATCGTGCCGAGCGCGGCCCGCTCCTCCTCCATCATGTGTGCGTAGAAGTCGGGCGGCCGCCGGACGGTCTGGCACGCGTTGTTGACGATGAAATCGAGCCGCTCGCGGGTTGCCAGCAGGTGCTGACAGAAGGCCTCGACGCTCGGCGTATGGCGCAGGTCGAGGCCGAAGATCTCGAGCCGATCCTTCCACTCCTCGAAATCAGGTTCGGCGGCGTAGCGCGTGGCCGCGTTACGGGGAAACCGGGTCGTGACGATCAGGTGCGCGCCCGACCGCAGCAGCTTCAGGCCGGCCTGATAGCCGATCTTCACGCGGCCGCCGGTCAGCAGTGCGACGCGCCCGCGCAGATCGGCGAGCTCCGTCCGCTTGCGGAAATTGAACCCGGCGCACTCGGGACAGAGCTGGTCGTAAAAGTGGTGAATCTCGCGGTACTTCTGCTTGCAGATATAGCAGTGACGCTCCTCAGCCGATTCGCCGCGAAACGCCGCTGCGCGGCCGAATGCCTCGTCGCCGTCAGCCACGGGCGCAGGACCGGCGTCGACGTCGGCCGGTGGAAAGTAGTTCGGCGTCGTGAAGACCGGCTTGCGCCGCAGCTCCCGGATGCCCGTCTCGTTCAGGATCCGGTCGTCACGCCGGATGACCTCGGCGCGGCGGAGCTTCGCCCGCTGCTTCGTCAGCCGGCGACGCGCCTGCGTGTCGGGCATGAAGACGGCGCCGGCCGCCTGGATCAGGCGGGTGCGCTCCTCGGACGACAGCGGCGCGAGCAGGGCACGGTCGGCCGCAACGGCCTCGAGCGCCTCGATTGCCTGGCGGAGCCGGTCCAGATCGACGCCGGCCGCGGCCGTCCCTTCTTCCGGAAATATCGTCTTCGACATGCGCAGTACCTCATCGAGGGTACAACAGGCGCAGCCGGAGGCGATGCCGCGGCAGTGGCGGATGGGCCATGCGAGGGATTCCGCTGCTCAGCCGCTCCAGCCGAGCTCATGCCGCAGTTCGTCGAGGAACAATCGGAGCATGCGCGTGCGGCGCGCAGCCTCGGCGCGGCCGGCCTCGGTGGTGAACGTGGCGGCCAGCCCCAGCAGCTTCGTGTAGAAGTGGTCGACCGACGACGCCAGGTCGTCGGGCCGGCGCCGCTCGCAGAACGGATCCGCCGGGACGTAGAGCGGACGTCCCAGCTCGGCGCCCAGCATCAGACATCGGGCGAGACCGATCGCGCCGAGCGCGTCGAGCCTGTCGGCATCCTGCAGGACGCCCGCTTCGAGCGACGCCGGCGCAATGCCGGCCGCAAAGCTATGTGCCTCGATCGCGTGGGCAATGTCGGGCAGCAGCGCCGCCGGAACGTCCCATGCCGACAGCAGCCGGACCGCCTCGGCAGCGGCGAGCCGCGACGCCCTCGGCCGGTCCGGGCTGTCTTTCGGGACGTTGACGCAGTCGTGCAGCCAGGCGGCGGGCACGACGATGTCCAGCCGGGCGCCCTCGATGCGCGCGAGCGCCCGTGCATTGGCGACGACCCGCCGCGTGTGTTCGAGATCGTGCGCCGCGTCACCCTCGCGCGTGCCGAGGTATGCCTCGCAGCGCGCCTCGATCCGCGCGAGATCGAACGCGGTGGCGCCGGCGCCCGATTCCGTCCGTGTTACTCGAGGTGACTCCGCAGCATCCACGCGTTCTTCTCGTGCGCGAGAACCCGCGCCGTCGCCAGGTCCGCCGTCGCGTGATCGCCGGCCTTCTCGGCTGCCTCGATGAGCGACTTCGCGAGGTCGGCGATCGCCTTCTGATCGTCGACCAGATCGCCGATCATGTCGTTGGCGCTCCGCTCACCTGCCGCTTCCTCGACGACCGAGAGCTTCGCGAACTCGGCGAAGCTTCCCGGAGCGCGCGCGCCCAGCGCCCGGATACGCTCGGCAATCTCGTCGACGGCCGCCGCCAGCTCCGTGTACTGCGTCTCGAAAAGCGAATGGAGCGACGTGAACAGCGGCCCGGTCACGTTCCAGTGGTAGTTCTGCGTTTTCAGGTAGAGCGTGTACGTGCTGGCGAGCAGCTTCGACAGCTCCTTGACGACGGCCTTCTGTCCACCTGCGTTCGACGGCATCTGAATCCTCCCTCGTGAAAAACGTGGTCCGACGCCACCCGGCGCGCAGTCGCACGCGCGCGGCCGCGCCTGTCGTCGGGACGCCGGCTCAGGATGCTTCGTTGTAGACCGCGCGCACCGCATTGGCGATGCCGTTGGCGCGCGGCCAGCCGGGATGCTTCGCGGTCATCTCGCCCGCAACGATCTTCGCGGCCTCCTCGGCGGACCGCCCTTCCTTCTTCAGCTCGAGCGCGCGGTTCTGAATTTCGAGCATCAGCTGCCGGTTGGCGTCAATCAACGCGCCCTTGCCGGGCGCACCGTGCGCCGGCACGACGACCTCGGGCTTCCAGGCGTCGAAGGCATCGAACGCCGCGAGCCACGCCTTCATGCTGGCTGAATTGCCGGCCGCGAGAAACGACTCGTTCATCACGACGTCGCCCGCGAACAGCACGCGGTCCTGCTCGATGAAGAACGCCGTGTCGCCGCGCGTGTGCGTCGGCCCGACCATGAGCATGTGCACCGTGACGTCGCCGAGGTCGAGCGTGTAGTCGCGCTCGAACGTGACGTCGGCCTCGCGACGGCGCGCGTCCTTCAGGAGTTCCGTGGTGAACGGCGACCGCTTCGCGAACGCCTGCACCATCTGCATGCCGCTCTCGGCCCACTCGTTCTCCTGCGTGACCGAATTGATGTACTTCGCCTCATCGGGAAACGCGAGGTAGCCGGTCGTGTGCTCCGGGTGAAAGTGCGTCGAGACGATGAACAGCGGCTCGCTGCGCGCGAGCCGCCGGGCCTCGCGCAGCACGGTCTCGCCGTTGCGGCGCCCGAGGCCGGGATCGATCACGAGCGTCCCGGCCGCCCCGACGACGATGCCGACGTTCGGCACGAGCGGGACGTTCTCGTCGAGGATCACCCACGTGTGCTCACCAAGCTTCGTCGCCGCCCCTTCCCGGACGATCGGGTCGGGCGCGGGCCCGCCGCGCTGGGCGGCAAGCGCCACCGATCCGGCCGCGAGGATGACAAGGCCGGCGAACCGAAGGAGACGGGTCAGGGGCATGGAATCCTCCGCGCTGGTCGATAGCGGAAAATGGGGAGTGGCCCGATGATAGCAGGCCGGCGGGCGGTCCCGCCTGTAGGATGCTCCGCATGCGAATCGCGATCGGATCGGACCACGCGGGCTTTCACTACAAGACCCTGCTGGCCGCCCGCCTGCGGGCGCTCGGCCACGAGGTCGTCGACTTCGGCACGACGAGCAGCGACGAGGTCGACTACCCCGACTTCGTGCATCCGGCAGCCGCGGCCGTCGCCACGGGCGACTGCGAACGCGGCATCGTGCTCGGCGGCTCCGGCAATGGCGAGGCGATCGTGGCGAACCGCCACCCCGGAGTCCGGTGCGCGCTCTGCTGGAACGAGGAAAGCGCCCGGCTCGGCCGGGCTCACAACGACGCCAACATGATCTCGATCGGCGCGCGGATGGTCGACGAGGCCATGGCCGTACGGATCGTCGACATCTGGCTGACGACGCCGTTCGACGGGGGACGGCACGCGCGTCGTATCCGGAAGATTGACGGAGACGCGGCAGCCGGCGGCGCCTGAGTCGGCCGACCGCCGGCTGCACGATGGGCGCGGTCAGCCCAGGCTCACACGACCCTCAGGTTCGCGTCGTCCCAACGGACGGTCCGCTCCTCGCGGATGGCAACGTTGGCGAGCAGGCACGGCAGCGCGGCGTAGAAGCCGGCCTCCATGTCGCAGATGGTCCGGCCTCGCGACTTCACCGCGTCGAGGAAGTTGCGCACGTGCCGACGCGTGGCGAACGCGAATTCGGTACCACGCGCTTCCGAGCGGCCGTTGGGATCGCGGAACCGGCGAGGCGCCGGCGGCGGCTCGGGCGCGCTGCCGCGTCCCCCGCGTCCGCCGCCTCCGGCCGGGTAGATCTCCCAGCCGAGCCGGTTGACGACCATGGTGCCCTCGTTGCCGAAGAACCAGTTGCCGTACTTTTCCTGCGGATGCTCCACGCCGGGCATCATCGCGTTCGAAAGCGTCGCCACGAACGTCCCGAACTGCCATGTGGCCGCGTACGTGTTCGGCGTGCGCTCCGGATCGCGCCGCGTTCCGACGTACTGCGCCGAAGCGCTCGTGAGCAGCGGCACCTGCGATTCGGCGCGCATGAACCAGCTCATTACGTCGGTCAGGTGCACACCCCAGTCGGCGAGATTGCCGCCGCCGTAGGCCCACCAGCCGCGCCACGACCGCCGGGCGGCCAGGAAGGGACGCCGCTCGGCCGGCCCCTGGAAGAGCTCCCAGTTGAAGCCTTCCGGAATCGGCTCGGCCGGCATCTCCGACGCGAGCGGCTGCTGTGCGCCACCGCCGCCGCCACCGCCGCCGCCCGGAGGCGCCATCACGACGTGGCGGATGACCGACCCGATTGCCTGCTTGTGAAACAGGTCGGCCGCCTCCTGAAAGTGTGTCCAGCTGCGCTGCTGCTGGCCGACCTGCACCACGCGGTTCGACGCGCGTGCCGCGCGCAGCATGCGGACGGCCGGCTCGATCGCGTTCGACACAGGCTTCTCGACGTAAACGTCCTTGCCGGCCTCCATCGCCTCGATCGTCATCGGCGCATGCCAGTGATCCGGGGTGCCGATCAGCACCGCGTCGACGTCGCCGCGGTCGAGGATGTGGCGATAGTCTTCGTAGCCCTCGGCCTTGTGCCCGGCCTTGGCGAGCTCCGCCACCGTCGCTTCCGTCCTGTCGCGCGCCACGTCGCACGCGGCAACGAACGTCGTGTCGGCATGTTCGATCCACTCGCGCATGACCGCGCGTCCCCGGTTGCCGCACCCGATGATGGCCGCCCGGATCCGCTCGTTGGCCCCGATCGGGCCCGACTGCTGCGGCCGCGCCGCGACGATCGGCCGCCCGCCGGTCAGCGCGGCTGCAATGGCCAGGTGAAGAAAGTCTCGTCGTTCCATGGGCACACCTTTCCCGACCGCCGTCGCGATCGCCAGCGTTTGAATTGAGTGGATGGCGAACCCTACCACGCGGCCGGACGGGCGACAAGTCCGATCCGGTCGCGGCGCTACAATGACCCCGCCCCCGCGTCGGATCGCCGCCGATGAACGACGAGCTGCCCAGCCCCATCCTCGAAACGCCGAGGCTGATCCTCCGGCCGCCGATCCAGGACGACTTCGACGGCTTTGCCGCGATGGCTGCCGAAGAGTCGACGATGCGTTTTCTGGGCGGCACGGCAGCGCGTCACGCCGCGTGGCGAGGCATGGCCACGATCGCCGGCAGCTGGACGCTGCTCGGCTTCTCGATGTTCTCGGTAATCGAAAAGGCGTCCGGACGCTGGCTCGGGCGCATCGGCCCGTGGCAGCCGGGGGGCGACGACGGCGGCTGGCCTGGACGCGAGGTGGGATGGGGCCTGCTTGCCGGCGCTCAGGGCAAGGGCTACGCCTTTGAAGGCGCCGTCGCCGTCCTGGACTGGGTGTTCGACGAGCTCGAGTGGAACGCGGTCATCCACTGCATCGACAGGGCAAACGTGCGCTCGGTCCGGCTTGCCGAGCGGCTCGGCTCGTACCGCCAGCGCGAGAACGTCCGGCTGCCGGCGCCGTTCGACGCGCTCGTCGATGTTTACGGCCAGACCCGCGACGAATGGCTCGAGCGGCGGCCCCGGCCTACGCCCGGCTGACGGCATCGGCCGCCCGCTGTTTCCGCACGACGTAGATAGTCAGGACGACGCCCAGCAATCCGACGAGGAACGTGTAAATGAAGAACGCGGCGTAGCCGGACGCCAGCGCCGCCGGACTGACCCCCGATCGCTCGAACGCGGTCACGAAGCTGTCGGGATGAAGCTCGGCGAACAGCGGCGTGAGCACGCTGACGAAGCCGTCGCTTTCCGCCGACCGCGCACCGGCTTCGACGATACGCCCCGACTGCGACGCGAGCAGCCGTCCCGGAATCGCATAGAGCGACGAGAACAGTGCGTACTGCGTCGCCGTAAACCCCGCCGTCGTCAGGCTCGACATGTAGGCGATGAGGCACGTGCCGGCAAAGCCGGCCAGCGCGTTCTCGATGCCGATCGACACGAAGAGCGCGGGCAGGCTGTGGCCGGCGGCCGTCAGCCAGACGAAGACGAGGTTGCTCGCCGGACCAGCCACGGCGCCGACGAGGAGCGACCGCGGCATGCCGAAGCGCGCAATCGACCAGCCCCCGGCGCCCACGCCGACCACCGTCGCGACGAGCCCGAAGATTTTCCGGACCTCGGCCACTTCGGTCAGCGTGAACCCGAGGTCGAGGTAGAACGGGTTCATAATGTTGATGAGGAAGTCGCCGATCCGGTAGAGGCAGATGAGCGCCAGGATAGGCGTCGCCTGCCGCCCGAAGCGCGCGCGGAAAACGACGAGCGGTTCGACGAGCGCGCGGCCCAGATATGTCCCGGGCCGTGTCGGCATGCCCGGCACGGCCACGACCGCCAGCCCGACGAACGCGAAGCCGACGACGACGGCCGCGGCCTGGACCCACACGCCGGCCGGGCCCGACCACGCATCGCGCAGCCAGGCGGCTGCGCCGGCCAGCCCGGCCCCTTCGACGAGCCCCGCCAGGAACGACACGTTCGCCGACAGGCCCGATCCGATGACGAGCGCGGCCACGATTATCAGCAGGAGCCGTGCGATCCACTCGATCGCATCTCGCACCGGTACGGCCGGCACGTCGTCGATGCGCGTCTCGCGCGCCCGGACTTCGGCTTCGCGGGGCGCCGCCAGCGTGGCCGCGACGCCGGCGGCCATCGCCGCAGCCATCACCGTGTAGGACAGCCGCCAGCCGAACGAGTCGGCCAGCATGAGCGGCACGGCGCCCGAGACGAGCGTCGCGATCCGGTAGCCCCACTGATAGGCGGCGGCCATCGCTCCCTGCCGCGACTCGTCGACGACCTCGATGCGCCAGGCATCGATCGCAATGTCCTGCGTCGCCGACGTGAAGCCCACCAGCACCGCGAACAGCGCCATCGTCCCCAGCTGGCGTGCCGGATCGGTGCCCGCGATGAGCCAGAGCCCGACGATGATCAGGAGCTGGCAGGCGAGCATCCACGATCGGCGGTGGCCGAGGCGCGCCGTGAGCCAGGGCACGCTCATGCGATCGACGAGCGGGGCCCAGAGGAACTTGAAGGAGTAGACGAGCGTGGCGAGGCTGAAGAAGCCGATGACCTCGAGCGTGAGGCCCTCGTCGCGCAGCCAGGCCGACAGTGTGTCGAAGATGAGAAGGAACGGCAGCCCGGCCGCGAAGCCGAGCACCATCATCACGAGCGTCGCGCGCTCCGTGTAGACGGCCAGCCCGCGGCGTGCCGCGTCCTCGTTCGTCCCGGAAGTCCGTGAAGCGGTCACCAGCCGGGATGCTACCCGATCCGGCGGCCAGACCGTCGGTCGATGTCCGTGCTACGCCCGCAGTCCGCCCGGCTCGTGGACTTCGTCTATCCCCCGCTCTGCGCGAGCTCGCGCAGCATGCTTTCGAGCTCCTGCCGCGGGTACCACCGGCCGCGCGCCATCACGCCTACCGGCTCACGCAGCTGGCTGACGTCGTCGAGCGGATTCCCGTCGACGAGCAGCAGATCGGCGCGGCGGCCCGGCGCGATGCGGCCGAACTCGAGCTCCTGATTCAGGAAGCGCGCCGGCTCGACCGTCGCCGCACGAATTGCGTCGTACGGCGTCAGGCCGCTCTCGACGAGCAGTTCCAGCTCACGCAGCAGCGACGACCCCGGCGTGACGAGCGGATAGCCCATCGCGTCGGTTCCCGCCATGAGCGGCACGCCGTTGTCGTGCAGGATGCGCGCGACCTTCTTCATGAAGTCGGTATACCGCAGCCGCGGCGCGGCGGCCCGCAGACGGCGCCAGCGTCGCTGCACATCGGGATGCAGGAACTCGATGGCCGGGTCGGTCACGAGCAGCCGCCGCCCTGGGCCGCCGATCGCGTCGTAGGCCACGAGCGTGGTCTGCACCGGAATCCCGGCATCGCGCAGCAGGACGGCCAGGTGCTCGATGCCGCGGTCGCTGCTGCGCCAGACAACGGGCACCCAGAACGCGAGCGTTGCCCAGGCGAGGCCGATACCGGCAATCGATGCCACGGCGGCCTGCACGCGTGCGCCGGTCGACGTCTCGGGCAACGCCCAGATCCTGAACGTGGCGACGACGATTGCGGTGGTTGCGGCCGCGACGAGCAGGATCATCAGCGTGAACAGCACACGCAGGGTGCCGCTTTCGAACAGCGGGCCGCCCGGCAGCAGCAGGATGGCCGCCGCTGCCGCGATGGCGGCGCCGAGCAGCTGCAGCCCGGCCAGTTCGCGGACGCGCCGGACCGCGCGCGGCGGCCGGACCACCTTCCAGCGGTTGACGACCGCCGCCAGCCCGCTCGTGACGGCAAGCACCGTGAGCGCCGTCAGCGAAACGACCGTGAGGGCAAGCCAGCCCACATTGCCGAACATCGGCAGGAAGTAGACGTGCGCCAGCGCGCTCAGGTGCGCCAGCGGCTGGCGCGCTTCGAGCAGCGGCTCGAGACCGAGATTCACCGGCGCGTGCCCGACGATCGGCATGTTCAGCTCGGCCGCCACCTCGTTCATGCGCCGGTACGTGTCGGCCTCCAGCCCCTCGGTCGTAAGGAACCCGGTCTCGCGGGTGTAGAC
>QGVF01000002.1:80000-83206 GCA_003242705.1 Acidobacteriota bacterium | reverse complement strand
GAGCACAAAAAAAGGCCCGCCTGAAATCAGGCGGGCCTTGAAGAACAATCCCGGCGGCGACCTACTCTCCCACACGGTCCCCCGTGCAGTACCATCGGCGGTAGCAGGCTTAACTTCCGTGTTCGGAATGGGAACGGGTGTGACCCTGCTCCTATGACCACCGGGAAACTTGACCGGGCGCTGGTCCCGATGGAGGGTTTCCTGTCCTCCTGAGAATCGTTGTGGCGGCGGAACATACGTCCGCCGGCACCTGCGCTCGGCGACCGGCATACCCGGCGCGTCTGCGCAAACTGCAACTGAATACCCTGCAAACGGCAGTTTCTTCGTCGCCACGTCCGCAGTGCTGCGGATGCGGGTGCCGGGCTTTGCATGTACCCGGCGGAAAGAATCAATGGTCAAGCCTCACGGCAGATTAGTATCGGTCAGCTTCACACCTCACGGTGCTTCCACACCCGACCTATCAACCTGGTCATCTTCCAGGTGCCTTCAGGGGTCTTGCGACCCGGGGAGATCTCATCTCGTGGAGGGTTTCACGCTTAGATGCTTTCAGCGTTTCTCCCGTCCGCACGTAGCTACCGAGCACTGCCGCTGGCGCGACAACTCGTACACTAGAGGTGCGTCCAACCCGGTCCTCTCGTACTAAGGTCAGCCCCACTCAAATCTCCTGCGCCCATGACAGATAGAGACCGAACTGTCTCGCGACGTTCTAAACCCAGCTCACGTACCGCTTTAACCGGCGAACAGCCGGACCCTTGGGAGCTGCTACACCCCCAGGATGCGATGAGCCGACATCGAGGTGCCAAACCTGAGCGTCGATGTGGACTCTTGGCTCAGATCAGCCTGTTATCCCCGGCGTACCTTTTATCCGTTGAGCGATGGCCCTTCCATGCGGAACCACCGGATCACTAAGGCCTGGTTTCCCACCTGCTCGACTTGTAGGTCTCGCAGTCAAGCTCGCTTCTGCCTTTGCACTCTATGGCTGATTTCCAAGCAGCCTGAGCGAACCTTCGCGCGCCTCCGTTACTGTTTAGGAGGCGACCGCCCCAGTCAAACTACCCACCTAGCAATGTCCCGGCCCTGGATCACAGGGCGCGGTTAGAACGCCGCAACAGTCAGGGTAGT
Source organism: Acidobacteriota bacterium (assembly GCA_003242705.1). Lineage (GTDB taxonomy): Bacteria > Acidobacteriota > Vicinamibacteria > Vicinamibacterales > SCN-69-37 > SCN-69-37. The sequence goes on along the minus strand of QGVF01000002.1, from coordinate 82,084 downwards.
ATCTCACCGACGACTCCCCCGGGTCCGAGAACCCGGGTTCACAGTCTCCTACCTATCCTGCGCAGACGGCTGCAGCATTCACTACTAAGTTGCAGTAAAGGTGCACGGGGTCTTTTCGTCTAGTCACGGGCAACCGGCGTCTTCACCGGTACCACAAATTCGCAGTGCCCCTCGTTGAGACAGCGCCCAGATCGTTACTCCATTCGTGCAGGTCGGAACTTACCCGACAAGGAATTTCGCTACCTTAGGACCGTTATAGTTACGGCCGCCGTTTACCGGGGCTTGAGTTCGAAGCTTCGCCTTGCGGCTGACCTCTCCCTTTGACCTTCCGGCACCGGGCAGGAGTCAGACCCTATACGTCGTTTTCGACTTCGCAGAGTCCTGTGTTTTTAGTAAACAGTCGCCTGGGCCTCTTTATTGCAACTCAACATCGCTTCAAGGGCGAGCCTCTACACGACGTCGAGCACCCCTTCTTCCGAAGTTACGGGGTCAGTTTGCCGAGTTCCTAAACGAGGGTTCTCACTTGCGCCTGAGGATTTTCTCCTCGCCTACCTGTGTCGGTTTGCGGTACGGGTACCCGGAAGACTCCTTAGAGGATTTTCTCGGCAGTGTGGCGTCTGCGACTTCGTTCCGAACGGAACTCGCTCCGAGTCCTCAGGGTTAACGACCCGCCGGATTTTCCTGGCGGATCCCCCTACGCTCTCGACCGGCACTTCCAGCCGCCGGATCGCATAGCCTCCTGCGTCTCCCCATCGTACAAACGTCTTCCAGGTAGTTCCGGAATGTTAACCGGATGTGCATCCGCTACGCCTTTCGGCCTCGCGTTAGCTCCCGACTAACCCTGAGCGGACGAACCTTCCTCAGGAAACCTTAGGCTTACGGCGGGGAAGATTCTCACTTCCCTTATCGCTACTTATGCCGGCAGGGTCACTTCTCTGGTCTCCACCAGTCCTCTCGGTCTGACTTCAACGTCCAGAGAACGCTCCTCTACCACTCGCGCGTCCCGCAGGACGAGCGAATCGACGGCTTCGGTGGTGTGCTTGAGCCCCGTTGAATTGTCGGCCCGAAGACGCTTGACCAGTGAGCTATTACGCTTTCTTTAAAGGATGGCTGCTTCTAAGCCAACCTCCTGGCTGTCTGGGCATCTTCAGATCCTTTACCACTTAGCACACACTTTGGGACCTTAGCCGGTCGTCTGGGCTGTTTCCCTCTCGACAGTGAAGCTTAGCCCCCACTGTCTCACTCCCGGACTGCGGTCATCGGCATTCGGAGTTTGGTTGGATTCAGTAACCTGGTAAGGCCCCTAGTCCATCCAGTGCTCTACCGCCAATGCCGACCATCCGAGGCTGCTCCTAAAAGCATTTCGAGGAGAACGGGCAATCACGAGGTTTGATTAGCCTTTCACCCCTACCCTCAGCTCATCCGAGCTCTTTTCAACGAACACCGGTTCGGGCCTCCACGCGGTGTTACCCGCGCTTCACCCTGGCCAAGGGTAGATCACCTCGCTTCGCGTCTGTTCCCAGCGACTCAACGCCCGGTTAGGACTCGCTTTCGCTGCGGCTCGCTTACGCTTAACCTTGCCACTGAGAACAACTAGCCGGCTCATTATGCAAAAGGCACGCGGTCAGGCATTCCGCGCCGAAGCGCGGCATAGCCCTCCCACTGCTTGTAGGCATACGGTTTCAGGTACTTTTTCACTCCCCTCGCAGGGGTGCTTTTCACCTTTCCCTCACGGTACTGGTTCACTATCGGTCGCCAGAGAGTATTTAGCCTTGCGAGATGGTCCTCGCAGATTCCCACGGGATTTCACGTGTCCCGTGGTACTCAGGAACCTGCCCAGCGAGCCAGCGCGATTTCGCCTACGGGGTTGTCACCCTCTATGACCGACCGTTCCAGGTCGTTCGACTATCACGCTGGTTGTTCACTCGCCGGCCTTGCGGCCCGACAGGCCCTACAACCCCGGAGTGCATGCACTCCGGTTTGGGCTGTTCCGCGTTCGCTCGCCGCTACTGACGGAATCACTGTTGTTTTCTTTTCCTGCGGGTACTGAGATGGTTCACTTCCCCGCGTTGCCCTCCCGGCCC
>QGVF01000002.1:0-77500 GCA_003242705.1 Acidobacteriota bacterium | reverse complement strand
TTTTCAAGGAACCGAAGCTACCCTGCAGGAATTTTTCCCGCCGGGGAACCTTTCAATCCTACGACAGGTTACCGAACCTGTCAACCCCCTTCAGCGGGCCCTTCGAACTTTCCCGCGCCACCCCGTTTTCGAGGCAGCACGTCACGGACCCTAAACTTCCCGACCGTCAGTGCTCTCGTGCGAGGCCGAACTGAAGGAAGAACCCGGCTGCCGCTTCCGTCGCGAGCGCGACCAGCGCCAGCCCGGACTTGCAATCATACGGAGACCACCCGGTCGTGTCAACCCCCGATATCACGACAACCGCGACGTCGCTTCTACCCCGCCACGAGACGCACCGCGCGGCGGCCAACCTCGAGCGTCAGCGGAAGCTGCTCACGCGCAATCCGCTCCCGGCCGTCGGTCACCCGCCGCCCGTCGATCCGCACGCCCCCCTGCTGCGCCTTCCGCATCGCGTCGCTGGCCGACGCCGCCAGGCCCGCCTCCACGAGAATTCGCGACAGCGCGCGCGGCTCGTCGAGCCCCAACACCACCTGCGGCAGCGCGTCGACGGCCAGTTCCTTCCGCGCAAACCGGGCCTCGAAAGTGTCGGCGGCGCGCGCGGCATCTTCCGCCGAATGGAAGTCGGCGACGATCCGCCTCGCCAGCTCGACCTTGACGTCTTTCGGATGCCGACGCCCTTCGTCGACCGATCGGCGCAGCCCGGCGATCTCCGCCTCAGACATGTCTGTCAGCAGCAGGTAGTACCGCCACATGAGCTCGTCGGAGATCGACATCAGCTTGCCGAACATCTCGTCCGGCGGCTCGGTGACGCCGACGTAGTTGCCCAGGCTCTTCGACATCTTCTCGACGCCGTCCAGTCCCTCGAGCAGCGGCACCGTCATCACGACCTGCGCTTCGAGCCCGTAGCCCGGCATGATGTCGCGCCCGACGTTCAGATTGAAGAGCTGGTCGGTTCCGCCAAGCTCGACGTCGGCCTTCAGGTGCACCGAGTCGTAGGCCTGCACCAGGGGATAGAGGAACTCGTGCACGGCAATCGGGCGCCCGGCGTCGAAGCGCTGCCTGAAATCGCGGCGCTCGAGCATCTGCGCCACGTTGTAACGCGAGGCCAGCCGTATCAGCCCTTCGGCCCCGAGCGCCGACAGCCACGTCGAGTTGAACGCCACTTCGGTGCGATCAGGATCGAGCAGGCGGAAGATCTGCGCGCGATAGGTGTCGGCATTGGCCCGAATCTCGTCGGGCGACAGCGGGGGCCGCGTCTTTGATCGCCCCGTCGGATCGCCGATGAGGCCGGTGAAATCGCCAATGAGAAAGACCACGCGGTGGCCGAGCTCCTGGAAGTGCTTCATCTTCCGGATGACCACCGTGTGCCCCAGATGCAGGTCGGGCGCCGTCGGGTCGAAGCCCACCTTGACCACCAGCGGCCGGCCCGACGCCGCCGACCGCTCGAGCTTCTGCCTGAGCTCGGCCGGTCGGACCACGTCGACACAGCCCTTCGTCAGGTAGGCCATCTGCTCGTCTATCGTCATCGTCATCGCTCGTCTCTGGAATCGGTCGAGGCGAAGAGCACCCGGCGCCCCTCGATCCGCCAGCCGCCGGCAAGCACACGCCGGACGGCCTCGGGATAGATGCGGTGTTCCACTTCGAGGATCCGCGCCGAGAGCGTCTCTTCCGTATCGTCGTCGTACACCGGGACCGCCTCCTGCAGCACGATCGGCCCGTCATCGAGCGCGGGCGTCACGAAGTGAACAGTGGCACCACTCACCTTGACCCCGTGGCGCAGCGCCTGCGCCTGCGCGCGCATCCCGGGAAAGGCCGGCAGCAGCGAGGGATGGATGTTGAGCACGCGGTCAGGAAACGCCTCGCAGAAGACGGGCCCGAGCAGCCGCATGAAGCCGGCAAGGCAGACGAGGGTCACCCCGCGCTCCCGCAGCACCTGCACCAGCGCACGGTCGTATGCCTCGCGGTCGGGCGCCTGGGTGTGAGGCAGAACGACCGTCTCAATCCCCGCGGCGCGTGCGCGATCGAGACCGAGGGCATCGGCACGGTTGGAAACAACCACGCGGATCGGCGCGCCGAGGCGCCTCTCACGCGACGCATCGATCAGCGCCTGCAGGTTCGATCCGCGCCCGGATATCAGCACGCCGATGGCGGCCTGCGTCTCACGCACGTCACTCACGCTCGCTCCTCCACCCGGCTGGCACCGCGCTTGCCTCGACTCGAAAAGAGGAGGTGACCCGATGCCCACGTCCCGGGCCAGTACCCGCTACTTCCGGCTCACGGCATGCCTGGTGGCCGCCGACGTCCAGCCGGTCCGAACGGCGCATTATCGCAGCCTCCTGCGCAGGCTCGACGAACACCTGCGCGCGCTGCCGCTCGATCTGCTCGCCTACTGTCTCGTCCCGCACGCCCTGCACCTCGTGCTCGCTGCCCGGGAACGGCAGGCGCTCGACGCCTTCGTGGCGCGGGTAGCCGGTACCCGATATCCCGGCAGACGGGAGCCCGCCCGCCGCCTTCCGGTCGTCGTCCGCCACGCCCGAAGCGGGCGCGAGCTGATCGGACACTGTGCGTTCGTGGAACGGCGCCCCGTGGCGCTGGGGCTCGTGCGTCAGGCGCAGGACTGGCCGTGGAGCAGCGTAGCCGAACGGTTCCGGCTCGAGGCGAGGCTTCCCCTGCGCCCGGCGAGGGTGCTGATGTCGCAGGCGTGGCTCGATCACCTCAATGCGCCGCGACCGACCGACGCCTCAGCCGTGTGCCGGTACCACTTCGCCGATCCGCCACGGCCGTTCGCCGGCGGCTTCGAGCGCGCGCAGCACGCCGTCGACATCGCCGGGAGCGCACACGAGAATCAGGCCGACGCCCATGTTGAACGTGCGGAACATCTCGGCGTCGTCAACGCGCCCCGACGCCTGCAGCCACGCGAACACCGGCGGAATCGTCCAGCTTCCGCGGTCGATTGAAAAGTGCAGGCCTTCGGGAAGCGTGCGCGGCAGATTCTCGGTAATGCCGCCGCCCGTGATATGCGCCATCCCCCTGATGCGGCCGCCGGCCAGCAGCGGCTCGATCGCCGCGAGGTACGAGCGATGCGGGCGCAGCAGCTCCTCGCCGACCGTGGCGCCGAGCTCATCGACGTAACTGTCGACACCGAGCCCGAGGACGTCGAACGCGATCCGCCGCGCCAGCGAATAGCCGTTCGTGTGCAGGCCCGACGACGGCAGGGCGATGAGCTGATCGCCGGCTTCGATCCGGCTGCCATCGATGATGGCTGACCGCGACACGATCCCGACGATGAACCCTGCGATGTCGTATTCGCCCGCCTGGTAGAAGCCGGGCATCTCGGCCGTCTCACCGCCGAGAAGCGCGCACCGGTTCTCGCGGCAGGCACGCGCGACGCCCGCCACGATCTGCTCGACGACGTCGGGTGCGAGCGCACCGGTGGCCAGGTAGTCGAGGAAGAAGAGCGGCCGGGCGCCCTGCACCAGGATGTCGTTCACGCAGTGATTGACGAGGTCTTCGCCAATCGTGTCGTGCACGCCGGCCATGAAGGCCACCTTCAGCTTCGTGCCGACACCGTCGGCGCTCGAGACGAGCACGGGTTCCGGCACGGTGCCATCGAGCGCGAACAGGCCGCCGAACGATCCGACACCCGACAGCACGCCCGGCGTGTAGGTGCCGCGCGCCAGTGCCCTGATGCGGCGGACGGCCTCATTGCCGGCATCGATGTTCACGCCCGATTGGCGGTAGTCGACAGCGCTCACTAGAACTCCAGTGCGTCCAGCAGGGACGCGGCAGCATTGCGGCGGGGACTGCCCTCGGGGCTGGTCCAGAGCACGCGCCGGACCGCGGCGCCGAACTGCTCCTTCTCGAAATCCTCGGCCAGCATGTCGAACGCATCGCGGTACAGCTGCGCGAGTGCAGGGTCCTGGCCGCGAGTCTCGTAGAGCTCGAGCGCAGCGAGCGGCTCGCGGAGAATCACGGTCCCGAGCCCGAGCGTCAGCGAGTCTCGAACGGCGCCGTCGGCGGCCGGAAGCGCCGTATCGACGATCAGTTCGAGCATGTCGCGGTGGCCGGCACGGGCAAGCGTCGCGGCGGCGTGCACGGCACCGCGCAGCAACGGTCCCTGCGCCGGACCTGCCGCGGCAAAGGTGAGCGTCTCGCGTACGAAGCGGATGCGCGCCCCGCAGTCGACACCGAGCAGGCAGAGCGCCGCCGACACGGTCGGCTGCAGCTCGCGCGGTCCCGTCTTCTGCAGCGCCGCAAGCTCGGCCAGTGCCGATTTGTCGCCCAGCCGCCCGAGCGCCGTGACGGCATCATCCTGCAGCGGGCCGTCGAGCATCGCCACCTTGCGAATCGAACCGACCGCGTACCGGCCGCCGTAGTCACCCAGCGCCGTAATCACGGAACCCCGAAACAGATCGTCGCCGCGGAAGACCAGCGGCTCGAGCAGCTTCTGCAGCTCCGGTCCGTCGCCGGCGGCAGCCAGCGCCCGCAGCAGCGCGGGGCGGACGAACTCCGACGCTTCGCGCGGCAGCGCCGCGATCAGCCGTGAGGTCATCCCGGGACTCGGGTGATGCTCGAACCAGGCATAGACGACCGTGCGGATCCGGTCATTGCGATCGCCCAGCAGGTCGGCGGCCACGCGGTTCATGGCGGCCGTATCGATCCCCGAGAGCAGGACGAGTGCCCGGTACCGGACGTACTCGTCCGCGTGACTGCGGGCAGCCGCCTCGAGCGCCGGAACGACCACGGCCGGGTCGGCGCGGCGCAGGCGCCTGGCCGCCTCGGTGCGCTGCGCGAAGTCGAACGATCCCAGTTGCGAGATCGCGCTGTCCAGATCGCCGGCCGGGGCCGCCGGTGTCTGGAGCACGAGCAGTCCGATCAGCAGCAGGACAGGACTCACCATCGTGCGCTACTCGGTCAGTTTGAGGGCCAGTTGAAGGTAGGCGGCCTCGTTGCGCGGGAAGGCCACCGGATACCGTCCCGTATAGCAGGACGTGCAGTACGAATTTCGATCGCTCGACACCGCCTCGAGCAGCCCATCGACGCTCAGGTACCCGAGCGAGTCGGCGCCGATGTAGCGGCGGATTTCGTCGATCGTGTGCGTGGCGGCAATCAGGTCGGCGCGCCGCGGCGTGTCGACGCCGTAGAAGCACGGCGAAATCGTCGGCGGACAGCTGATGCGCATGTGGACTTCGGTCGCGCCCGCGTTGCGCACCATCTTGACGATCTTCCGGCTCGTCGTCCCGCGCACGATCGAGTCATCCACCAGTACGACGCGGCGTCCCTCGAGGATGCTGCGCACCGGGTTCAGCTTCACGCGCACGCCGAAGTGCCGGATCGACTGATGCGGCTCGATGAACGTGCGGCCGACGTAGTGATTCCGGATCAGGCCGAACTGCACCGGCAGCCCCGACTCGGCCGAAAATCCCGTCGCCGCACAGACGCCCGAGTCAGGGATCGGCACGACGACGTCGGCCGGCACGGGATGCTCGCGCGCCAGCCGGCGGCCGAACTCGGTCCGGACTTCGTTGACGCTCCGGCCGAACACATACGAGTCCGGCCGTGCGAAGTAGACGTGCTCGAAGATGCAGTGCGCGCGCGGCGCCGGCGGGAACGGGTGCAGCGACTGCACGCCGTCGGGCCCGATGACCAGCATCTCACCCGGCTCGACGTCGCGGACCCACTGAGCGTCGATCAGGTCGAGCGCGCACGTCTCCGAACAGACCACCCACGCATCGCCCAGCCGCCCGAGCGTGAGCGGCCGGAAGCCGTGCGGATCGCGCACGGCGAAGAGCCTGTCCTTTGTGAGCAGCACGAGCGAGAACGCGCCCTGCGCCTGCATCACCGATTCGATCAGCGCCGCCTCGGGACTGCCCGCCCGTGAGCGCGCATAGAGGTGCAGCAGCACCTCGGTATCGCTCGTCGTCTGGAAGATCGACCCCTGGGCGACGAGCGTGTCCCGCAGTTCCTGGGCGTTGACGAGATTGCCGTTGTGCGCGATGGCGATTTCGCCGTGCGCGCAGTCGATGAGGAAGGGCTGGGCGTTGACGATGCCGCTGACGCCGGCCGTCGAATAGCGGACATGCCCGATGGCGCTCGTTCCGGAGAGGCCCTCGATGAGGGTCCGGTCCTTGAACCCGTCGGCGACGTGCCCCATCGCCTTGTGGACGTGGAGCCTGACGCCGTCGGAGCTGGCGATGCCGGCGCTCTCCTGTCCGCGATGCTGCAGCGCGTAAAGGCCGAGGTACGTCAGATTGGCCGCTTCCGTGTGGCCATAGATGCCGAAGACGCCGCACTCTTCACGGAGCTTGTCCATTCCGGGCTCTCTTTCCACTCTACGCTACCGGGGTGTCGAGCTGGCGGCCGATTGCCGAGCTCCATGCCCGTTCGGCCTGCCGGACATCGACGTCGACAACGGTCGTTCCCTCGACGGCAATGCGGATGCGGTCGCCGCCCGTCGTCCCGATGCGCGCCGCCGGGACGCCGGCGCGCGCGGCCGCCTCGAGCACCGCGGCCGTCGCCGCCGGTTCGACGCTCACGATCACGCGTGACGCCGACTCGCCGAACAGCGTGGCGGCAACCAGATCGACGCCGCCGTCGCTCGCCGCCGGCGCGAGATCGACCGCCGCTCCCAGGCCGCCCGTGTCGAAGCAGCACTCGGCCAGCGCCACGGCCAGGCCGCCCTCGGCACAGTCCTGCGCCGATCGAATCAGCCCGTCGGCAGCCAGCCGCACGAGCAGCTGCTGCAGCGCGCGCTCCCGCTCCAGATCGAGCACCGGCGGCTGTCCGCGGAGCAGACCGTGCAGCGTCAGCAGGTATTCGCTGCCGCCGAGCTCGCCCAGGTTCGCCCCGAAGAGGACGATGTCGAGCCCCTCGGCCGGAAAGACCCGCGCCAGCGCCTTCGAGGCATCCTCGAGCAGGCCGACGATGCCGACGACGGGCGTCGGCAGGATGGCCGTCCCGTCCGTCTCGTTGTAGAGACTGACGTTGCCGCCCGTGATCGGCGTGTCGAGCGCGCGGCAGGCCTCGCCCATCCCGGCAATGGCCTCGGCGAACTGCCACATGATTTCGGGCCGCTCCGGGTTGCCGAAGTTCAGGCAGTTGGTCGCCCCGATCGGCAGGCCGCCGGCGCACGCGACGTTGCGCGCCGCCTCGGCCACCGCGAGCCGGGCGCCCTGCCGCGGATCGAGATACACGTAGCGGCCATTGCCGTCGACCGACATGGCCAGGGCACGGTTCGTGCCCTTGACGCGCACCACCGCCGCACCGAGCCCGGTCAGCACGATGGTGTTCGTGCGCACCATGTGGTCGTACTGGCGGTAAATCCACCGCTTGCTCGCGATCGTCGGCGCCTCGAGCAGCGCCAGGAACGCCTCTTCGGCCGACGGCAGCGGCTTGAGCCCGTTCCGCGGAATCTGCCGCAGCGCGGCCATCCCCTCGGGCTCCTGAATCGGCCGCCGGTACACGGGCGCCTCGTCGGTGAGCGCGAGGTTCGGGATCTCGGCCACGACCGTCCCGCCGTCGCGCACGCGCAGCAGGCCGTCGGCAGTGACCTCGCCGATCTTCACGGCGTGCAGGTCCCACTTCTCGAAGATCTGCTCGACTTCCGCCTCGCGGCCGCGCTTGACGATGATGAGCATGCGCTCCTGCGACTCGGAGAGCATGATTTCGTAGGGCGTCATGCCGGTCTCGCGCTGCGGCACGAGCCGCACGTCAACCTCGATGCCGACGCCGCCGCGCGAGCCCGTTTCCGACGTGGCACAGGTGAGGCCGGCCGCGCCCATGTCCTGCATGCCGACGCAGGCGTCGGTCTTCATCAGCTCCAGGCAGGCCTCGAGCAGCAGCTTTTCCATGAAGGGGTCGCCCACCTGCACGGCCGGCCGCTTCTCCTCGAGACGATCGTCGAACTCGGCCGACGCCATCGTCGCGCCGTGAATGCCGTCGCGGCCGGTCTTCGCGCCGACGTAGTAGACCGGATTGCCGGGACCGCTCGCCTGTCCTCTGATGATCTCGTTCTGCTTCGCGATGCCGAGGCAGAAGACGTTGACGAGCGGGTTGCCCCGATAGCTCTCGTCGAACATCACCTCGCCGCCGACCGTCGGGATGCCGATGCTGTTGCCGTAGCCGCCGATGCCGGCAACGACACCCTTGACGATGCGGCGCGTGCGCGCGTCGGTGAGCGGACCGAAGCGGAGCGAGTCGAGCAGGGCGATGGGCCGGGCCCCCATCGTGAAGATGTCGCGGATGATGCCGCCCACGCCGGTGGCCGCACCCTGGTACGGCTCGATGAACGACGGATGGTTGTGCGACTCGATCTTGAAGACGGCAGCCAGCCCGTCGCCGATGTCGACCGCGCCGGCGTTCTCTCCCGGCCCCTGGAGCACGCGGGCGCCCTTCGTGGGCAGCGTCTTCAGGTGCACGCGCGAGCTCTTGTAGCTGCAGTGCTCGGACCACATCACCGAGAACATGCCCAGCTCGGTGAGGTTCGGCTCGCGCCCGAGCAGCTCGACGATGCGGTCGTACTCCTCCGGCGTCAGGCCGTGCTGTTCGAGGACCTCCGGTGCGAACGCACGCGTGCTCATCGCCCGCCTCCGAGCGCGCCGGCCGTCAGCGCGTCGACGACCGACTCGAACAGCAGCAGCCCGTCGGTGCTGCCGAGCATCGGCTCGCAGGCCCGTTCGGGGTGCGGCATCAGTCCGACCACGTTGCGTCCCTCGTTGCAGATTCCCGCAATGTTGTTGAGCGATCCGTTCGGGTTGGCCTCTGGCCCGACCCGGCCGTCGGCCGTCGCGTAGCGGAAGATGACGCGGCGCTCGCGCTCGAGCGTCTCGAGCACCTCGGGCGGCGCGTAGTAGTTGCCCTCGCCGTGCGCGATGGGAATGTTCAGGACCCGGCCCTGACGGCAGCGCGCCGTAAACGGGGTGTCGGTCTGCTCGACGCGCACGCCGACGTGTTCGCAGTGGAACCGCACGTCGCGATTGCGGAGCATGGCGCCGGGCAGCAGTCCCGCCTCGAGCAGAATCTGGAACCCGTTACAGATGCCGAGCACCGGGCCGCCCGCCGCGGCAAAATCCGCCACGGCCTTCATCACGGGCGAAAAGCGCGCGATGGCGCCGGTGCGCAGGTAGTCGCCGTGCGAGAAGCCGCCCGGCAGGATCACGACGTCGGCATTGCCGAGCGAGGCCTCCTTGTGCCAGACGAAGCGGGCGTCGTGCCCGAGGACGTGCCGGACGGCGTGGTAGGAGTCGTGATCGCAGTTGGATCCGGGAAAGACGACGACCGCGAAGGTCATGAACGGACTCCGGCGTCGACCAGCTCGACGCGGAAGCTCTCGATGACGGGGTTGGCGAGCACGCGGCTGGCGACTTCCGACGCCAGCTGCTCGGCATCCTGCTCGGATGCGACGTCGAGGTCGAGCTCGAAGTACTTGCCCTGCCGCACATCAGCCACGTTCTGGTAGCCGAGCGAGTGCAGCGCCTCGGCAATGGTGCTGCCCTGCGGGTCGAAGACCGAGGGTTTCAACGTCACGAACACGCGAGCCTTCATGGTTTCTCCGTCTGGGCCGGGCGACACCGCGCCCGGCCGGTTCGTCAGACCGCGGCGGTCGCCGGGGCGAACACGCGATCGAAGATGGTCGACGCGTGCCGCAGCTGGGCCCGCAGATCGAACGCCTCGTCGATGACCTCGCGCCCGAGCACGCCCATCACGTCGGGGTCGTCGAGCAGCAGCTCGCGGAAGTCACGCTTCTCGTGGAAGGACCGCATCGCGTTGCGCTGCACCCACTCGTAGGCCTGCTCGCGCGACACGCCGCGGCGCGCCAGCTCGAGCAGCACCGTGCCCGAGAAGACAATGCCGCGCGAACGCTGGAGGTTCTCGAGCATCCGGTCCGGATAGACGACCATGCCGCTCACGATGCGGGTGAAGCGGCGGAGCATGTGATCGAGCGCGATGAAGCTGTCGGGGATGATCACGCGCTCGACCGACGAGTGCGAGATGTCGCGCTCGTGCCACAGAGCCACGTTCTCGATGGCGGCCATCGCGTTGGCGCGCAGCAGCCGCGCCAGCCCCGTGATCTGCTCGCACCCGATCGGGTTGCGCTTGTGCGGCATGGCCGACGATCCCTTCTGCCCGCGGGCGAAGGGCTCCTCGACCTCGCCGATCTCGGTCTTCTGCAGCCCCCGGATCTCGACGGCGCACTTCTCGAGCGTCGCCGCCACGAGCGCAATCGCGGTCAGCAGTTCCGCGTGGCGGTCGCGCTGGATGACCTGCGAGGACACTGGCGCCGGCTCCAGGCCGAGCGTGCGGCAGACTGCGGCCTCGATCGACGGGTCGAGGTGCGCGAACATGCCCACCGCCCCGGAAATCTTGCCGACCGATACCGTCGCACGCGCCCGCTCGATGCGCGCCCGTCCACGCTGCAGCTCGGCGTACCAGAGTGCCAGCTTGACGCCGAACGTCATCGGCTCGGCGTGCACGCCATGGGTCCGGCCGATCATCGGCGTGTCGCGGTGCTCTTCGGCCCGCGCGCGAACGGCCTCGAGCAGGGCGTCGATGTCGCGCAGGATCAGGTCGCAGGCCTCGCGCATCTGCAGCGCCAGCGCCGTGTCGAGCACGTCCGACGACGTGAGGCCGAAGTGCAGCCAGCGGGCGGCCGGCCCGACGCGCTCGGCAACGGCCGTCGTAAAGGCAATCACGTCGTGCTGCGTCGTCTGCTCGATCTCTTCGATGCGCGCGATGTCGAACCCGGCGCGCGCACGGAGCTCCCGTGCGTCGTCGGCCGGGACGACGCCGGCCTCGGCCAGCGCATCGGTAACGGCGAGCTCAACGGCGAGCCACGCCTCGTAACGGCGCCGATCCGTCCAGATGGCGCCCATCTCCTTGCCCGTATATCGAGGAATCATGCCGGTTCAGATCCTGAGGTGGTCGAGGGTGAGATCGCCGTCCATGGCCGGCCCGACGACCGTCGCCACGGCAGCGCCGTCACGAAACAGATCCTGAGAGACGCGGAGGATGTCGTCGGCCGTCACGGCCTCGATGCCGCCGAGGATCTCGTCGAGCGAGAACTGCCGCCCGAACGTCAGCTCCTGGCGGGCCAGCTGCGACATGCGGCTCGACGTGCTCTCGAGGCTGAGCATGAGGCTGCCCTTCAGGTGTTCCTTGGCGCGCCGCAGCTCGGCCGCATCGACCGGCGTACTCCGCAGCGCGGCGAGCTCGGCCAGCGTCAGGTCGATGACCTCGCGCACGCGATCGGTGGAGCAGCCGGCGTAGATCGTGAGCGCGCCCGCATCGCTGTAGGAAATGAGGCTGCTCCACACGGCGTAGGCGAGGCCGCGCTCCTCGCGGATGTGCTGGAAGAGCCGCGAGCTCATCGATCCGCCCAGGATCGTGTTGAGCACGAACATCGCGTGGCGCTCCTCGTGCGCCGACGGATAGGCGGGTGTGCCGAGACAGATGTGGCTCTGCTCGAGATCCTTCTCGCGGACCACGAACCCGGGCTCGACCTCGGGGGGCACGGCCACGGCACCGTCGGTCATCGCCGGCAGATCGGCAAACGCGCGCGCCACCAGGTCGCGCAGCCGGTCGTGATCGACATGCCCGGCGGCGGCAATCACCAGGTTCGGCGCCAGGTAGGTGCGCTCGAAGTAGGCGCGCAGCCGGTCCGAGGTGAACGACATGACCGTCTCGGGCGTGCCGAGAATCGGCCGGCCAAGCGGATGGCGGTTCCAGAACTGCTGGACGAAGACTTCGTGCACCAGGTCGTCGGGCACGTCTTCGACCATCTTGATCTCTTCGAGGATGACGCCCTGCTCGCGCTCGACGTCCTCGGGCTGCAGCGCGGGGCGCATGACCATGTCGGCCAGCAGGTCGATGGCGAGCGGCAGGTGCTCGTCGAGCACCTTGATGTAGTAGCCGGCGTACTCCTTCGCCGTGAAGGCGTCGAGCTGACCACCGATCGAATCGATCGTCTGCGCAATCTGCTGTGCGGTCCGGCGCTCGGTGCCCTTGAAGAGCATGTGCTCGACGAAGTGCGCCACGCCCGACTCGGCGTCCGACTCGTGGCGCGAGCCACGCTTGAGCCAGACGCCCACGCTGACCGAACGGACATGCGGCATCGACTCGGTGAGCAGCCGCAGCCCAGACGGCAGGGTCTCAGTGTGCGTCACGATCCGCCTTCCCGCCCGAGGTACCGGCCCGACCGGCCGTTGCTTCCTGTAAGTGATTCACAGAATTGAGCTTACAAGCCGAGAACAAGACATTGATGTTACCATGGGGAGCGTTCCCTTTTCCACTGCGCGGCAGGTCTGCCCCATGGCGACGTCTCCTCTCAACCTAGCCGAACTCGAGCCGGTGGCGCTCGAGAAAACCCTGGCCGAGCTGGGGGCACCGGCCTTTCACGGCCGCCAGATCTTCGCCTGGATCCACCGGCGGGGGGTTACCCGGTTCGAGGCGATGACCGACCTACCGGCCGGCCTGCGCCAGGCGCTCGCCGAGCGCTTCGCCATCTATACGCCCCAGCTCGAACGCGTCGACCAATCGACCGACGGCACCACCAAGTTCCTGCTCCGGCTGGCCGACGACCGCCGCATCGAGTCGGTCTACATCCCCGACACCCCGGCCCAGACTTTCTGCATCAGCACGCAGGTCGGCTGTGCCATGGGCTGCGCGTTCTGCCTGACCGGGAAGATGGGGCTCGTCCGGAACCTGACGGCCGGCGAAATCGTGGGCCAGGTGCGCGTCCTCGCCCACCACACCGGCCTGGCCGGCATCGCGTTCAACATCGTCCTGATGGGCATGGGCGAGCCGCTGCACAACTACGACGCGACCATGCAGGCGCTCCGGATCCTGGCCGACCCGCGCGGTCTTGGAGTTCATCCGCGCCGCGTCACGCTGTCGACAGTTGGACTGATTCCGGCGCTCGAGCGGCTCGCCACCGAGCCGCTCATGCCGAACCTGGCCATCTCGCTGCACGCGACGACCGACCCGGCGCGCACGGCGCTCGTACCGCTCAACCGGCGCTACGATCTCGAGGCGCTGCTCGACGCCTGCCGACGCTTTCCGGTGCGGCGACGCGCCAGAATCACGTTCGAGTACGTCCTGCTCGCCGGCGTCAACGACACGCCCGACGATGCCCGACGGCTCGTGCGCCTGCTCGACGGCATCCGGGCCAAGGTCAACCTGCTGCCGCTCAATGAAGCGCCGGGCATTCCCTTCCGGCGCCCCGACGACGCGCGGGTGAACGCGTTCGCGAAGATCCTCGCCGACAAGGGTGTCCGCGTACTCGTCCGCAGAAGCCGCGGGCGCGACATCCGCGCCGCCTGCGGCCAGCTCATCGTCGAGGGCGGACGGAAGTCGGCGGCCCAGCAGCTCGCCGATCGCATGGCGCCCGCCGCAGACGCTGCTCCCCGGTAACGATGGCCGCAGAAGGATCCTGGCGGAAGGACGTCACCGCGTACCAGTGGCTGGTGCTCGCGATCGCATCGGCCGGCTGGGTCTTCGACGCCTTCGAAGGACAGATCTTCAACATCACGCGCGACCAGATGCTTTCGGACCTGCTCGGCGTCGCGTCGGGCGACCCGGAGGTTCTCTACTGGGGCGACGTGTTCCTGGCCGTCTTCCTGACCGGCGGCACGCTCGGCGGCGTGCTCTTCGGCTGGCTCGGCGATCGGTACGGGCGTCGGCCCGCGATGATGCTGAGCATCCTCTTCTACTCCGTCTTCTCGGGCCTCACCTACTTCGTCACCGACGTCTGGCAGGTCGGCGTGCTGCGTTTCCTGGTGGCAATGGGCGTCGGCGGCGAGTGGGCGGTGGCGGCGTCGCTCGTCGCCGAGGTCGTTCCGCCGCGCGCCCGGGCTCACATGTCGGGCATCTTCCACAGCACGAGCATCCTCGGCGCCTTTCTCGCGGCGTGGGTCGGACTGCTCGTCGGCGCCAACTGGCGCCTGGCCTTCCTCCTCGGTGTCGTCCCCGCGCTGCTCGTCGTCTGGGTGCGTCGGCGGATCGAGGAGCCGGAGGCGTGGCTCGAGGCGCGCGAGCGCGCACGCGCCGAGGGCGGGCAGCAGCTCGGCAGCTTCCGCGACCTGCTCACCTCATCCGAGTGGGCAAAGCGCGCCTGGCTCGGCCTCCTGCTTGCCACAATCGGCCTCGGGACGTTCTGGGGCGTGAGCGTGGCCGGGCAGGACCTCGCCCAGGACTATCTCGTGAGGCAGGGCGTCGCTCCCGCGATCGCGAACGAGCGGGCGAAGTTCGCCTACGGCAACGTCGAAGCGATTGCGGCCGGCATCGGCATGCTGGCGTTCGGACCGCTCGCCGTGCGCTACGGCCGGCGCCGCACGTTCATGGCGTACCTGGCAGCGTCGACCGTCGTCGTGCCGCTTACCTGCTACGCGGCGCCGAGTTATGAGTGGCTGCTCGTGCTGCTGTGCCTCTACGGCTTCTTCACGTGGGGGCTGCACGCGGGATTCGCCATCTACTTTCCGGAGCTCTTCCCGCACCGGCTCCGTTCGACCGGCGCCGCGTTCTGCTTCAACGGCGGCCGGCTGCTGGCCAGCGCCGTACTCGTCTTCTCGGGCTGGCTCAAGGCGCTGCCCGACATGGACCTGCGGCTGGCCATCGTGATCATGGCCGGCCTGTTCCCTGTCGGCCTGCTCATCGTGGCCCTGATGCCCGAAACGAAGGATCAGCCGCTGCCGGAATAGCCGGCGCGGCGTCAGGCCCTGGCTTTCGCGAGCCGCTCGGCTGCCGCGTCGACCTTTTCGGCGAGCCGCTCCTTGTAGGCGGCGAGCCGTTCGGCCACCGCCGGATCGGCGAGCGCCAGCATCTGGGCCGCGAGCACCCCGGCATTCGTCGCCCCCGGTCGGCCGATGGCCACCGTCGCGACGGGCACGCCGGGCGGCATCTGCACGGTCGACAGCAGCGCGTCGAGTCCCTTGAGCGCCGACGAGTCGATCGGCACGCCAATGACGGGAAGCGTCGTGTGTGCCGCGACGACGCCGGCCAGGTGCGCCGCAGCGCCGGCCCCGACGACGAAGACGCGGACGCCGCGACCGGGTGCTTCTTCCACCAGCCGCACGACGCGGGCCGGCGAGCGATGCGCCGACGCGACGGTCATGTCCCACGTGACGCCCAGTTCGGTCAGCACGTCGCCGGCCGCCTGCATCACGGGAGCGTCCGAGTCGGAGCCCATCAGGATCAGCACCTGCACCACGTTCGCCATCAACGTATCTCCGCGCCGCTCTCGGCGGCGATCGCCTTCTGTCCGATGTCGCGCCGGAACTGCATCCCGTCGAACCGTACCCGGTCCACGCCGCGATATGCCGTCTGCATGGCCGCCTCGAACGAGGCGGCCCGTCCGACGATGGTCAGCACGCGTCCACCGGCCGTGACGATGCGGCCGTTGTCGGCCGCCGTTCCGGCGTGAAACACGAGCGTGCCCTCGGCTGCCGCCGCGTCGAGCCCTTCGATCGGACGGCCCGATTCTGACGACGCCGGATATCCGCGCGAGGCGACAACAACGCCGACGCACCGATCGGCCGATTCCTGCAGGCTCACACCCGCGAGCCGCCCCTCCGCCGCTGCGCGCAGCGCCTGCGCGAACCGCCCTTCGAGGCGGGGCAGCACGACCTGCGCTTCGGGATCACCGAATCGAACGTTGAACTCGATGACCTTCGGGCCGTCGTCGGTCAGCATGAGACTCACGTACAGGAAGCCGACGTACGGTTCGCCCGCCTCGCGCATCCCGCGCAGAACCGGCTCGACGATCCGCGACCGGACGAAGGCCAGCATGTCCGGGGTCGCGAGCGGGCTCGGCGAAAAGGCCCCCATGCCGCCGGTGTTCGGCCCGCGGTCGGCGTCGAAGATGCGCTTGTGATCCTGCGCCGTCGAGAGCGGCACGGCACGGTAGCCGTCGCAGAGATAGAAGGCCGACACTTCGGGCCCGGACAGGCATTCTTCGATGACGAGTCGCGCGCCTGCTTCGCCGAACGTGCGGTCGACCATTGCGGCCCGGACGGCCGCCTCGGCCGACGCCCGGTCCTCGGCAATCACCACGCCCTTGCCGCCGGCCAGCCCGTCGGCCTTGATGACGAGCGGAGAGGCGAAGTCGTGGCGGGCCACCTCGGCCAGCGCCGCGTCGAGCTCGTCGCAGACGGCAAAGCGGGCCGTGGGGATGCCGTACTGCGCCATGAAGTGCTTCGCCTGGACCTTGGAGCTCTCGAGGGCGGCGCCGAGCGGGCCCGGGCCGAGGATGGCGGCGCCGGCCTGCCGGAAGACGGCGCCGAGCCCGAGCGCGAGGGGCGCCTCGGGACCGACGACGGTCAGGTCGACCCGCTCGCGGCGGGCCAAATCGAGCACGGCCTGCGGATCGGTCAGGTCGACCGGGACACAGCGGGCCAGAGCGGCCATCCCGGGGTTGCCGGGGGCGGCAATGAGGCCGGTCACGTCGGGATCGGCGGCCAGCCGCCAGACCAGGGCGTGTTCGCGCCCACCGGATCCCAGCACGAGGATGTTCATCCGGGCGATTCTACGTGATTTTCCGTCCCCGCCCGCCAGCCGGTCCCGCGGCCGTGGTAGGCTACTTTGCTGCCTGTCCCGTCCGGGGACCAGGCAGGATTCCCGCTGAAAGGGGGTGTATCACCGTGGCCGAAGTCAAGGTCCAGGAAGGCGAGTCGATTGAGTCCGCCCTGCGCCGCTTCAAGCGGAAGGTGCAGCAGGAAGACATCATCAAGGACATCAAGAAGCACTCGTTCTACCTGAAGCCCGGCGACAAGCGGCGCGCCAAGCAGGCGCTGGCCCGCAAACGCTCCCGTAAGAAGCAGCGGCGGGAAAACGAGTAGACGCCCGCGGACGGGGTCGGCGCATGGCGACGGCCGCAAGGCGCGCCGTGTGCCGGCCCCGTTCGTCTTCCGCACGATGATCTTGTGGAAAGTGCCCGGTTGCCCCTAGACTTGTGGCGCTTTTCCCGCGGTAAGGATCGGGGCCGGTCGGACCGGCCACCCGGGCGCCACGGCGCCCTGCCGCCACGGCGGCCAGACACGAAGGAGTTCCGCATGCAGATCGAGGAACGAGTCGTCGGCGACGTGACGATTCTCGACCTGAAGGGCAAGATCACCCTCGGCGACGGCGACGAAGTGCTGAAGGACAAGATTAACTCGCTGACGCTGCAGAACCGCCGGAAGATTCTGCTGAACCTCGAGGGCGTGCCGTACATCGACAGCGCGGGCCTTGGCGAGATCGTCCGCACCTACACCACGGTGAGCCGCCAGGGCGGTCAGCTGAAGCTGGTGAACCTGACGAAGCGCATCGAAGACCTGCTGTCGATTACCAAGCTGCTGACGGTCTTCGAGACGTTCGACTCGGAAGAGGAAGCCCTCCGCAGCTTCGCGTAACCCGGCCGGCGGGGCCACGCTCCGCCGTGCCCGACCTTCGTGTTGTCCACTTCCCCGGCGCGCCCTGCACCTCCCGGTGGGCGCCCCGCCGGTCGGCCCCTGGTTCTGTCGCTGGTCCTGGCCCTCAGGCCGTCGCAGTGGACGAAGAACCTGATCGTCTTTGCGGGGCTGATTTTCGGCGAGCGGCTGCTCGATCCCGGCGCCGTCGCCCAAGCGACGCTGGCCTTCGGAGTCTTCTGCCTGCTGTCGGGCGTCGTCTACCTGATCAACGACGTGCGCGATCGCGAGGCCGATCGGCTCCATCCGCTCAAGTCGGCCCGCCCGATTGCCTCCGGAGATCTGCCGGTCCCGATCGCGCTTCTGGCGGCGGTCGTCCTCGGGGCCGGCTCACTGGCCGTCGCGTTCCTCATGTCGCGCGAGTTCGGCGCCGTCTCCACGACGTACCTCGTGCTGCTCGGTCTCTACTCGGTGTGGCTGAAGCACCTGGTGATTCTCGACGTGCTGACGCTCGCGATGGGATTCGTGCTGCGCGCCTGGGGCGGCGCGGCGGCCGTCGACGTCGACATGAGCCACTGGCTGCTCCTGCTCGCCCTGCTGCTCGCGCTCTTCCTGGCGCTCAGCAAGCGGCGCGCCGAGCTGGTCGGCCTGGCCGACGACGCGCGGCACCATCGGCCGGCGCTGGCCGAGTACAGCCCGCAGCTGCTCGATCAGATGGTGAGCGTGGTCACCGCATCGACGCTGCTGGCCTACGCGCTCTACACGATTGATCCGGATACGGTGGCGCGCTTCGGGACCGATCGCCTGGTGTGGACGGTGCCGTTTCCGCTCTACGGGATTTTCCGGTATCTGTATCTCGTACATCGCCGCGACGGCGGCGGCAATCCCTCGGAGATCCTCGTCACGGATCGTCCGATTCTCGCCTGCGTGCTCCTGTGGGGCGCGGCCATCGTCCTGCTGGTCTACGGCCCACGGCTGTCGGCGGGCTGAGCGCCGCCGCGACCGGCAGGGGCAGAAGGGTTCCCTATGTCAGACTTCACGGTGCAAAGCGACTCGGTCGACGTCGAGCAGATCATGCGTCAGATCCGTGCGCGGATCCGCGAGAAGCGCGGCGTCGACTACACCGAGGCCGAGCTGCAGCATCTGGCTCAGGTCAAGCTCGAGAAGTTCATCGATCCGCGCGGCATCCGCTCCGACCTGCTGCAGCATTTCCAGCGGCGCCAGGCCGAGGCGCCGCTGCCCAACTACGAGTTCGGTGCCGATTCGCTCTTCGAAAGCCACCGGCCGCTGCTCCGCGCGATCCGCAACTTCTTCCGGCCGTTCCTCAAGCTCTTCTTCAACGCCGACCGGCTGTCGCACGCGCTGCACCTGCAGTCGCGGATCAACGATGAGGTCGTTTCGCGCACGCGCCGGGTCGAAGACCTGGCCTACGAGCTGCTCCACAACCTGACCGTCGAGGTCACCCGGCTCGGCATCGAAGTGCACAACCTGAAGATGCGCGTCGAGTCGCTTTCGGCGCGGCTCGATTTCGACGAGCGGCGTGCGAAGGCCTTTGAGGGGGTCGTCCAGTACCGGACACCCGGTCCACGGCCGGCCGGCGACGCGACGCCCGACGGAGGCGCGCCGGCCGCCGGCGAGTCAACCGACGACGCGGGCGGCGAGCGCCGTCGAAGACGCCGGCGGCGTCGGCGGAGGCCCGGCGCGACGCTGGCTGAAACGCAGGGACAGACCTGGACGGGGGAGGCGCCCGAGGGCGACGAGCCGGCGGGCGACGACGACCGGACCGATCAGCAGGATTCGCCCGAGTCGGGCAACGGGGCCGCCGGCAACGGGAACGGCGAGCCCGGGCAGTGAAGCTCGCCGTCGTCGTGCAGCGCTACGCCGCCGACATCAACGGCGGCGCCGAGCTGCACGCCCGCTACATCGCCGAGCGGCTGTCGCGCCACGCCACGGTCGAGGTGCTCACCACCTGCGCCCGCGACTACGTGACGTGGAAGAACGAGCTGCCTGCCGGCGAGGAAACGATCAACCGGGTCCGGGTGCGCCGTTTTCCCGTGGTCCGGCCGCGCGACCCGCATCACTTCGGGACAATGTCGCGGCGCGTCTTCGAGCGGCGGCACTCGATTGCCGACGAGCTGAAGTGGCTCGACGCCGAAGGACCGACCGCGCCGGCGCTCGTGCGCTACGTCCGCGAGCACGAGGGCGACTACGACTACCTGCTGTTCTTCAGTTACCGCTACCACCATGCGTGGCACGGCTGCCGCGCCGTGCCCGGCAAGGCGATCCTCGTCCCGACGGCCGAGCGCGATCCGGCGATCGGCCTCGCGATCTTCCCGCCGGTGTTCCGCATGGTGCGCGCCATCATGTACAACTCACACGAGGAGCGCGCCCTCATCGAGCACGTCAGCGGCCGGCAGGGGCCGGGCGTCATCGTCGGCGTCGGGTCGGCGATTCCGGAACGCACGCATCCGAACCGGTTCCGGAAGAAGTTCCGCATCCGTCGCCCGTTTGCGCTCTACATCGGCCGCATCGACGAGAACAAGGGCGTGCCCGAGCTGTTCTCGTACTTTCAGCGGTACGCCGCGATGCATCCGCAGGGCCTCGACCTCGTCCTGATCGGCTCGAGCGTACTGCCGATCCCGAAGCACCCGCGGATCCGTCACCTGGGCTTTCTGCCGGACGAGGACAAGTTCGACGCGCTTGCCGCCGCTGACGTACTCATTATGCCGTCGCGGTACGAGAGCCTGTCGATGGTGGCGCTCGAAGCCTGGGCGCTCGGCCGCCCGGTGCTGGCCAACGGGCACTGCGACGTCCTGCGCGGACAGTGCATCCGCAGCAACGCGGGCCTGTACTACGAGAACTTCGACGAGTTCGCCGAAGCGCTCTACATGCTCGAAGCCAGCGGCCCGGTAGGCGGCATCCTCGGACGCAACGGACGCGAATTCTACCGGCGCCACTACTCGTGGCCGGTGATCGAACGGAAGTACCTGGACATGTTCGAGCGGCTCAGGCGTGAACCGGCGGCCCCGATCGAGCCGCTCCCCGGCTTCTTCGCGCGCCGGGCGCGGACCCAGCCGCCGGCGGCCGAGATCGTGGCCGCCGCCCCTGCCGGAGCAGTCGTGTGATGGCCGAACCGCGCCCCCGCGTCCACCAGATCCTCGCCACGCTCGGCTACGGCGACGCCATCGGCAACGAGGTGCTCGGCATCGCCCGGGCCCTGCGGCGCGCCGGCTTCGACTCGGAGATCATCGTCGAGACAGCTGACCCGAGGCTCGAGCACCTGACGGTCGACTACCGCGACATGGTCGACGAGATCGGCCCCGAAGATCTGCTCATCCATCACTTCTCGATCGGATCGCGCGCCTCGCGGGTGGCCTTCGCACTGCCGTGCCGGATGATGCTCATCTACCACAACATCACGCCGCCCGAGTACTTCGTCGGCGTGCACCGGGCCCTGGTCCGGCAGTGCTACCACGGCCGCCGCGAGCTGCTGCCGTACCGGACGCGGTGTGAGCTGGCGCTCGGCGACTCGGAGTACAACCGTCGCGAGCTCGAGGACGCCGGATTCCCGCGCACGGCCGTCCTGCCCGTCGTGCCCGACTTCAGCCACCTCGACGTGGCGCCCGATACCCGCATCTACGACGCATACGACGACGAGTGGACCAACGTCCTGTTCGTCGGGCGGCTCATTCCGAACAAGCGGCCCGACAACCTCATCAGGTTCGTCCACGCCTACCGTGCGCTCTACAACCGGCGCACGCGGCTGATCCTCGCCGGGTCGTACGGCGGCTTCGAGAAGTACCTCGCGCAGCTGCACAGGCTCGTGGCCGACCTCGGTGCGGAGGAGATTCACATCCTGGGTCAGGTCACCAACGAGCAGCTGACCGCGCTGTACGACGTGGCGGACCTGTTCCTGTGCGCGAGCGAGCACGAGGGATTCTGTGTGCCGCTCATGGAGGCCTTCTACAAGCGGATCCCGGTGATGGCCTATGCCGCGGCCGCGGTGCCCGAAACGATGGATGGCGCCGGTGTGCTGTACGACACGACGGATCCGCGCCAGGTGGCCGCCATCGTCCACGCCACGCTCGACAGTGCCGCGCGCAGCGACGACATCGTCGCCGGGCAGGACGCGGTGCTCGCCCGGCTGCTGGCGCGCGATTTTCCGAAGCTCGTGCTCGACTTCGTCGCGCAGGCCTTCGAAGCGCCGCGCATGCCACCGCCGGCAGTCGAGCCGGACTTCTGGCGTCAGTTCGCGCTGGCCAACGAGCTCGACGTCATCCGACAGACGCGACCGGCGGCCTTCCGCGCGCTGCCGCCGGATCCGCGCGACGCGACACTCGCGCGGCTGGACCATCGGCTGTGATCATCAACCAGTGGGTGCCGGCCGCGCACGCCGGCGACGCCGTCGGCGACAACGCCCGCCAGCTGCGCGCGCTTTTCAGGCGGCTCGGCCACACCTCCGATCTGTTCGCCCTGACGATCGACGACGCGCTCGAAGACGACGTGCGGCGATGGTCATGGGCGGAATCGCGCGATGCCGACGTGACGATCCTCCACTTCGCGATGCCGTCGCCGCTCTCGGCGGCCTTCGCCACGCTGCCCGGCGCGCGAGTGCTCTGCTACCACAACGTCACGCCGCCCCACTTCTTCGCGCCGTTCGATCGGGGAATTGCCGCCCTGACGGTCCGCGGCCGCCGCGAGCTCGCGAGCCTGGCCGGTCGCGTCGACCTCGCACTCGGCGTCTCGGACTACAACCGGCGCGAGCTCGAGGCGATGGGTTTCGAGCCCACGGGCATCCTGCCGCTGCTCGTGGACACGGCCCGGCTGCGCGCCGCGCCTCCGGTGCCGCCGCTCGAGCGGATGCTGCAGGACGGACTGGCCAATATCCTGTTCGTGGGCCGGATCGCCCCGAACAAGAAGATCGAGGACCACATCCGCATGGCCGAGGTCTACAAGCGGTACGTCGACGTCCAGTACCGCTTCCTGTTCGTCGGCCGCACCGATGCCGTGCCGGCCTACTATGCGGGCGTTCGCGCGCTGCTGCGCGAGCTCGACATGCCGCCCGATCGGTTCTGGTTCACCGGTCCGGCGACCGACGCGGAACTGGCCGCCTACTACCGCAACGCGCACGCCTACGTGTCGCTCAGCGAGCACGAGGGCTTCTGCGTGCCGCTCGTCGAGGCCATGGCCATGGACGTGCCGGTGCTCGCCTACGGCGCCGCCGCCGTGCCCGAGACGCTCGGCGGCGCAGGAATCTGCTTCACGCCGAAGGATCTGGAAGTCGCCGCCGAGCTGCTCGGCGCGCTGGTCTACGATCACGGGCTGCGCGAGCGCGTGCTCGAGGGTCAGCGCGCCCGCCTCCGGGCCTTCTCGCGTGAGACGCTCGAGGCGCGCATTGTCGGGGCGCTGGCGCCGGTCGGCCTGGCCTGAGCCGATGGGAAGGAGTCGCACAGGGTGAAGATCGCGTTCATCGTTCAGCGCTACGGCACCGAGATCCTCGGCGGCTCGGAGTACCACTGCCGGCTCATCGCCGAACGGCTCGCCGAGCGCCACCAGGTGGAGGTGCTGACGAGCTGCGCGCGCGACTACATCACCTGGGCGAACGAGTATCCCGAAGGAACCGACCGCGTCAGGGGCGTGACCGTCCGCCGCTTTCCGGTGGCGGAGACACGGGACATCGAGAGCTTCAACCGCTACTCGGAGTGGATTTTCACGTCGCGCCACTCGCGGCAGGACGAAATGGAGTGGCTCCGCCGCCAGGGGCCATGGGTGCCGTCACTCGTCGAATACCTGGAGCGGCACCACCATCAGTACGACGTCCTGATCTTCTTTACCTATCTCTACGCGCCAACCGTACTGGGCATCCGGGTCGCGCCGCACAAGAGCCTGCTCGTGCCCACCGCGCACGATGAGCCGGCCATCCGGCTCGGCATCTACCGCGACGTCTTCGCCGCACCGGCCGGTATCGTCTGGAACACGGAAGTCGAGCGGCGCTTCGTCACCGCACACTTCGACCTGCGCGCGATTGTCGAAGATGTCGTCGGATGCGGCGTCGATCTGCCCGAGGGCGTGGCGATTACCGACGAGGACGACCGCGAAGGGCTTGCGCCTCCGAGCCGTGAGGCACTCGCGCCCCACCTGCAGGGCCCGGCCATCGCCTTCCGCCGCCGGCACCGGATCCATTCGCCGTTCGCGCTCTATGGCGGCCGGATCGATCCCGGGAAGGGCTGCGAGGAGATGCTCGAGTACTTCCGGACCTACGTCGACGAAGGCGGCGAGGGCATGCTCGTCCTGATGGGTACCAAGCTCATGCCGATTCCCGACGATCCGCACGTGCGGTTCGCCGGCCTCCTGCCTGACGCCGAACGCCTCCACGCGCTCGAGGCGGCGCACGTCGTCATTGTCCCGTCGCCACACGAGAGCCTGTCGCTGCTCGCGCTCGAGGCCTTCGCCATGGGCACGCCGGTGCTGGCCAATGCCCGGTCCGAGGTGCTCGTCGATCACTGCCGGCGGAGCAACGCGGGCTTGTACTACGCCGATCGCTGGGAGTTCGTGGAAGCGCTCTCGCTGCTGATGCGCGATGCCGCGCTGCGCGAGGCGCTCGGCCGCAACGGCAAGGCGTACGTCAACCGGCACTACCGGTGGGAGACGATCATCGGCAAGTACGAGCGGATGTTCGCGCGGCTGCGACCCGCGCAACGGCCGGCCGGCCGCGAACGGGAGCGGGAGCGCGTCGACCGGCGGGATCGCGGACGCGAGCAGCGGCGCGGCCGCGGCGATCGCCGCCCGCGGCGCTGACGCGCGCCGCCTCAGGTGCCGGTGCGCTCGGCATCCGGCTCCGGCTCGCTGCGCTCGCCCGAGCCCCGGCGACGCCGCGGCACGATCTCGTAGCGCTTGATCATCTCGTTGAGCGTCGTCGCCTTGATGTGCAGCAGCTCGGCGGCGCGCTTCTGCACGCCGCCGGCCGCCTCGAGGGCCGCCTCGATGTAGCGCCGCTCGTGCCCCGTGATGACCTCGCGGAAGTGGATGCCCTCGTCGGGAATCACCACCTCCGGCACCTCGACACCCGGCTCGTCGCTCACGTGGTCGGGAATCAGGTCGACGCCGATTTCCCGGTCGGGGCAGAGCACGACGGCACGCTCGATCACGTTCTCGAGCTCGCGGACGTTGCCCGGCCAGTGGTACGCCATGAGTCGATCCATGGCCTCCGGCGTCAGAATCATCGACGGCCGGCCGCTCTCCTTCGTGAACTTGTCGAGGAAGTGCTGTACGAGCAGCGGAATGTCCTCCTTGCGCTCGCGCAGCGGCGGCAGCTTCACGAGGATGACATTGAGGCGGTAGAACAGGTCCTCCCGGAACTTTCCTTCCCGCACGAGCGCCTTCAGGTCCGCGTTGGTGGCCGCGATGATGCGGACGTCGACCTTGATGGTCTCGACACCTCCCAGGCGCATGAACTCGCGCTCCTGAATCACGCGCAGCAGCTTCGCCTGTGTCTCGAGCGGGACGTTGCCGATCTCGTCGAAGAAGATCGTCCCCTTGTCGGCAACCTCGAAGAGCCCCTTCTTGGGTGCGACCGCACCGGTGAAGGCGCCCTTCACGTGTCCGAACAGGTTCGACTCGAGCAGATCCGGCGGCAGCGTGCCCGAGTTCACCGTGACGAACGGCTTGTCGGCGCGGGCCGAGTGCCGGTGGAAGGCGCGCGCCACGAGCTCCTTGCCCGTACCGCTCTCGCCCTGAATGAGAACCGTCGCGCGGCTCGGCGCCGCACGCGCAATCAGGTCGTAAACGGCGCGGATGCGGCTGCTCCCGCCGATCAGTTCGCCGAAGCGGTGCGTGTCGGAGCGGAGCTGCTCGCGCAGCGCGCTGTTCTCGCGCACCAGACGCCGCCGCTCGACCGCGTTGCGCAGCACGACGAGCACTTCGTCGTTCTTGAACGGCTTCGTGAAGTAGTGGAAGGCGCCCTGCTTCGTCGCCGCGATCGCGCTCTCGATCGTTCCGAACGCCGTGATCATCACGACCGGCAGGTCCTCGTCGAAGCGGCGGATCTCCTCGAGCACCTCGAGACCGTTGCGGTCGGGCAGCATCAGGTCGAGCAGGACCGCGTCGAGCGGGCCGGCGGCGACCTGTTCCATGCCCTCGGTCGCCGTTGCCGCCGTACGGACGCGATAGCCCTCGGCGCTGAGCAGAGCCTCGAGTGCCTCACGGATGATCTCTTCGTCGTCGATGATGAGGATGGAAGCGGTATCAGTCATCGTCGAGCTCGGCGCGTCAGGCATGCGTCACGCCGGTGGTGGCGTCGCGTTCGGCCGCCGGCGATGGTTCGGCCAGCGGCAGCACGAGACGGAAGCGGGTCCCCTGCTGAGGATCGCTGTCGCACGTCAGCGTACCACCATGCTCCTGGACGATACCGTACGTGACCGAGAGCCCGAGGCCGGTGCCGCGCCCGTCGGCCTTCGTCGTGAAGAAGGGATCGTAGATTCGCGCCAGGTGCTCGGACGGAATGCCGATACCCGTGTCGGCCACTTCGACGAGCGCTTCGCTGCCGCTCGTGGCGGTCGTCACCGTGAGCGAGCCGCCGCGCGGCATGGCGTCGCGGGCGTTGAGGAACAGGTTCAGGAACACCTGCTGCAGCTTGTACTCGACGCCGCGCACCAGCACGGGCGGCCCGTCGAGGTGCCGGCGCACCTGGATGCGGTGGTTGCGGAACTGGTGCTCGAGCAGCGACAGCACGTCGCTGATCGTCGCGTTCAGGTCGACCACGCGCATCTCGCCGCCCGAGGGCCGCGCCAGGTTCAGCAGGCTGTTCACGATCTTCGCCGCGCGGAACGTCTGCTGCTCGATCTTCTCGAGCAGCTGCGTATCCGGATCGCCCGGATCGGCGCGGTCCAGGAGCATCTGCGTGAAGCTCGAGATGCCGGTGAGCGGCGTGTTCACCTCGTGCGCCACGCCGGCCGCCAGCAGGCCGATGGCCGCCATCTTCTCGGACAGCCGGAGCTGCTCCTCGAGGTTGGCGCGGTCGGTCACGTCTTCGATCACGATGATCCACCCGGCCTGCTCGTCCTCGGTCGTCTGGAACGGCGCGATCGCGGTGTTGACGAGCAGCTGCCGGCGTTCCTCACCGACGCCGACGTCGAGCGGAATGCGATACATCGACGCGCCGAGCGGCGACTCGCGCCGCGCCGCCTGCAGCCCCTCGACGAAGGGCCGGTTGAACAGGTCGCCCAGATCGCGCCCGAGCGCCTGCTGCCGGCCGACGCCGACCAGCGTCTCCATGCGCCGGTTCCACCGCAGCACCCGATCCTGCAGGTCGACGACGACGAGGCCGTCGCTGAGCGACTCGACCACGCTGTCGCTGAACTGCCGGAGCCGCTCGATTTCACCCGCCTTGGCGCTCAGTTCGTCGTACAGGCGCGCGTTCTCGAGCGCCGTCGCCGCCTGTGCCGCGACGCCGTTGAGCAGCGTGATGTCCTCGCTGTTGAGCGGTTCGCCGTGCGGCCGGTGTCCGAACGCCAGCACGGCAATGGTCACCTCGTTCGACACACACGGCACGAAGCCGTTCAGCCCCGACTCGCGCCAGACGGCCAGCTCCTGCGGCGACATCCGGCGCGTGGCCGCGTCGCCGAGCACGACCGTCTGCCCCAGTGACAGCCGCGCGCCGAGCACCGACGACGGCTCGATGACGCGATCGAACGGCCCGTCGAAGCCGGCGGCCTTGAACGGACGGAAGCGCTGGGCCGTCGGCGCGCCCGACGACAGGAACAGCACCATGCGATCGACGCCGAGCGTCTCGCGGACGCGCTCGACCAGGCGCGTGCTCAGCCGCTGCAGATCGAGATCGCTGTTGAGCTCGCGAGCGAACGAGACGAGCGCGCGCCGGTAATCGTACCGGTCGCGGTAGTAGAGCCGGTCGAGCGCGTTCTGGATTGACGTCCGGAGCGTCGGCGCGACCAGCGCGACGATGAGCGTCGCGAGCAGCGCCCAGAAGCTGCCGCGATCGTCGCTGTCGGCGGGCAGGACCAGGCCGACGAGGATCAGCGTGCCGTTGTAGATGGCCGCCAGGAGCACCACCACCGCCGCGGCCACCATCGCCTTCTTGATGATGACCTCGATGTCCATCAGCCGGTAGCGCACCAGCGCCGAGGCGAACGACAGCGGCACGCAGCCGAGCAGCACCGCCGTGTACTCGGTGTACGGCAGCGGGAAGCCGGCCAGCAGCGGCACGACGTAGAGGCCGACGAACGGCAGTACGCCGACGGCCGATCCCCAGACGATCCAGCGGAGCTGCCGCTTGGCCGTCACCGACCGCAGCCGGCGCAGCGCGAGCGTCATCAGCGTCAGGCCGGCCAGCAGACAGATCGCCAGGTAGACGTAGGCCGAGCGCTCGACACCAAGCAGCACGGCCGTCGCCGCCTGCCCCTCGAACGCGCCGCGGACTGCCGCGACACGCGCCAGGCCGATGATCGCCGCCGGCGCGTAGAAGAGCACGAGCGAGGCGCGCCCGGCGCGCGTCCGGACCCAGGCATTGGGCCGCTCGGGGAACACGAGCGCGAAGTGCAGGAACAGCGGCGGCAGCAGCAGCCGCGCCACCAGGTCGGCCCAGTCGAAGACGTAGTCGAGCCGGTCGTACCGGCCCGCCGCGGTAAACGCGAGCACGCCGAAGAACGCGACCGTGAGCCAGAAGAAGTGCAGCGTGGCCTGATCGTGCGGCCGCCGCAGGCGAACCGACGCGCCGACAATGACGGCGAGGATGCCGACAAGCGCCAGCGAGTAGTACAGGGCGTGCTGGACGACCGGCGAGCTTTCGAGCGTGAGACTCAACGGCAGGTCGGCCGACGCGCGCTGCACGAGATAGACGCGAGCCTGGCCTGCGGCGCCGGCCTGCATGAGCGAAGCCACCTGCGAGACCGACGTGATCTCCTGCCCGTCGATCGCGAGCAGCACGTCGCGCGGCTGGATGCCCGCACGCGCACCGGCATGATGGGGCGCCACCTCGACGGCGACGACGTTGGCCCCCTCCTGGCGCCAGAGGACGCCGTCCTCAATCTGCCCTTCCCACGTCTTGACGACCGCGATGTTGACGATCGCCAGCGTGACGAGCAGCGCCGCGACGGCCACGGGCAGGCCGACGCGCAGCAGTGAGCGCACGCGGCCCGGGGCCGCGGGCGTCAGCACGAGAGCGGCGTCCCGTCCGTTCATCAGAAGCGCATCTGGAGCCCGCACGTCAGGCGGACGGGCGGGGCGACGGTCAGCAGCTCGTCGTAATAGCCGCCCGGCTCCTGCAGCTCGCGGTGCAGCGTGCGGATCGACACGAGCAGATTCACGTCGCCGCGGCCCAGAGGCCTGACGGGCAGCAGCTGCCGCACCTCGAGGGCGTAGCGCGCGTCGAAGCCGCCCAGCGCGGAGTAGGGACGGCTGTAGCCGGAATTGAGGCGCAGGGCCACGTTGATCTTCGTCGACGTCACGGGCACGTCGGCATCGACCGACGCCGTGATGTCGTGCAGCTGCTCGACGCCGCGCCGCAGCACCGAACCGGCACGCTCGAAGACCGCCTCGGCGGTCGCCCCGCCCCGCCACATCGCGAAGGTGCGCGAGTAGTCGATCGACGCCACGACCGACGGTCCGATTTCACCGGCAATCCCGATGATCCAGCCGTCGACATCGACGTGTCCGGGCGACGCCAGGTAGTAGTGGCCGACCTGGCTTGCGTCGTCGAGGCCGAAGACGGTGGCCACCTGGTTCGTGGAGCGCTCGACGAAGCGGCGGATCCGCAGCCGCGGGCCGACCGCCGACGCGGCCGCTCCCGGAAGCGGCGCGTCGATGCCGACCTCGTAGGCGGCAATGCCCTGCGCGTCGAGTGCGCCGCCCGGTTCGAGCGCCGAGAACGTCCGCTCGGGCGGCAGCCAGAGACCGGCCGTCGACGGTGCGGCAAACTCGCCGGCGCCCGGCGCCACCTCGTGCGGCGAGGCCGCGGCGACGATGGCGAAGCCGCCGGGCAGTTCCTGTCGCAGGCCCACGCGCGCGCTGACGAGCGTCGGATCAGCCAGGTAGTCGTAGCGCTCGACGCGAAGCCCCGACTCGATCGTGAGCGCGGGCGTCAGCGTCCAGATGTCCGAGAAGTACACGCCGCCGGCGCGTCGGACGGTGTCGACCGGCGCGAGCGACTGCCCGATGACGACGTCGTCGGCGAACGTCTGAGCGCTGTAGCTGACACCGGCGCGGAAGGCATGCCGGCGATCCTCGTTCGACCAGTAGTCGCCGGCCAGCGTCCAGGCGGCCCGTTCGCCGCCGGCCAGCGAGGTGCGGACGCTCCACTCACCGTGCCGGCCCACCGGTGCCCCGAGCACGACGTAGGCCACGCCGCGCGGCCACTGGCTGGCGGGCAGCTCGCCATCGGCGTTGAGCGCTCCCGTCGTGACCACATCGACCCGCCCGGTCACGTCGGCCAGCGTCCACGGCGATGCGGGGCGCCCGGTGGATCCCTGCCAGGCCGCAGCCACCGGCCGCTCGTCGCGCAGCGCGGTGCGCGGCAGGTGGCGCAGTCGCCATGCGGCCTCGCTCAACGTGCGCCCGGCGTCGTCGGGCGTCCCGGCCGGCTCGTCGAGCACGTCGGGCTGCGCCGTCGACGCGAGCACGAGGCGCGCATCGCCCTCGTCGGCGCGAATCAGCGTGATGGAGCGCGAAAGGCGGTCGTCGTTCCGGACGTAGACCGCTTCGCGGTACGTCGAGATATAGCCGTCGCGCGTCGCCCGCAGCACGTACGGACCGGGCGGCACGCGCAGGGTGAAGAAGCCGTGCGCATCGGTTCGCGCCATGGCGACCGTCGTCCCCATGGCCAGCACGCTGACGCCTTCGAGCGCCGCGCCCGCCTCGTCGGTGACGCGGCCGACGATGCCCGTTGCCGGCGGCGCGGCCGAGGCGCTGACGCTGAGCGGGGCCGGTGCGGCCGTCTGGGCGGCGGCCTGGTCGAAAGCGGCGAAACAGAGGAACGCGGCGAGGACGGGCAGGCAGCGGCTCATAAACCCTCTCGACGGAACGCGGGCAGACCTCACATCGAAGAATGGCGCGGGATCGCCGTATCGTAGCAGCCCCCCGGGAGCAGCGCCAGCGGCGCCGACGCCGGCGCCGGGCCTTCCGGTTCTGCGTGATATCATGCCGGTTTTCCGGGCACCCCGGAGTATCAATCCGGACCGCCCGAGCTTCCGTTCCGGGCCATTTTTCCGTCTCCAGGAGACCCTCACGTGACGATCCGCAGCATTCAGGGGCGCGAGATCCTCGACTCGCGCGGCAATCCCACCGTGGAAGTGGATGTGACTCTCGATTCGGGCGCGTTCGGCCGGGCCGCCGTCCCGTCGGGCGCCTCGACCGGCACCCGTGAAGCGCTCGAGCTGCGCGACGGCGACAAGAGCCGGTATCTCGGCAAGGGCGTCACCAGGGCCGTCGCCCACGTCAATGGCGAGATCGCGAAGGCTCTGGTCGGCCAGCCGGCCGATCAGCGGGCGATCGACGCGAAGATGATCGAGCTCGACGGCACGCCGAACCTGGGCCGGCTTGGCGCCAATGCGATTCTGGGCGTGTCGATGGCGCTCGCGCGCGCCGTGGCCGCCGGCCGCGGCGTCCCCCTGCACGAGCACCTGGCGACGCTGGTGCCGGAAGAGGCGCGCAGGGGCGGGCCGCTGCTGCCGGTCCCGATGATGAACATCCTCAACGGCGGCGCCCACGCCGACAGCAACGTCGACTTCCAGGAATTCATGATCATGCCGGTCGGGGCGCCGACCTTCGCCGATGCACTGCGGTCGGGCGTCGAGACGTTCCACGCGCTGCGCAGCATCCTGAAGAAGCGCGGCCTGAGCACCGGCGTCGGCGACGAGGGCGGCTTTGCCCCGAACCTCAAGTCGAACCGCGAGGCTGTCGAGGTCGTGCTCGAAGCCGTCACGGCCGCAGGCTACGCGCCCGGGCGCGACATGTATCTTGCGCTCGACGTCGCCTCGAGCGAGTTCTTCGACGAGGAGCAGAAGCACTACAACCTCAGGAAGTCGGGCGAAGGCATCAAGACGACCGACGAGATGATCGCGCTCTATCAGGAGTGGACGACGCAGTACCCGATCATCTCGATCGAGGACGGCCTGGCCGAGGGTGACTGGCCCGGCTGGCAGAAGCTGACCGCCGCGCTCGGCTCGCGCGTGCAGCTGGTCGGCGACGACGTGTTCGTGACCAACCCGAAGATCCTGAAGGAAGGCATCGAGCAGAAGGTCGGCAACGCGCTGCTCGTCAAGCTGAACCAGATTGGCACGGTCAGCGAGACGCTCGCGGCCGTCGAGATGGCGCGCCAGGCCGGCTACGCCAGCGTCATCTCGCACCGGTCGGGCGAGACCGAGGACACGACGATCGCCGACCTGGCGGTCGCCACGTGCGCCGGCCAGATCAAGACCGGCTCGGCGAGCCGGTCGGATCGCACGGCCAAGTACAACCAGCTGCTTCGTATCGAAGAGGCTCTCGGCCAGGCGGCCCGCTATGCGGGGCGCGCGGCCATCAGGCAGCTGTCGTAACCATCGTTTTCTCACCGGAGCGCGCGGGCCCGACGGCCCGCGCGACAGACGCCATGTACAAAGTTGTTCTGCTGCGCCACGGCGAAAGCACCTGGAACCACGAGAACCGGTTCACCGGCTGGACCGACGTCGACCTGAGCGCGAAGGGCATCGAAGAGGCGCACGCCGCCGGGCGGCTGCTGCGCGAGGAGGGCTACGGCTTCGACGTGGCCTACACGTCGGTGCTCAAGCGCGCGCTGCGCACCTGCTGGATCGCCCTCGATGAGCTCGACCTGCTCTGGATCCCGATGATCAAGAGCTGGCGGCTCAACGAACGGCACTACGGCGCGCTGCAGGGGCTGAACAAGGCCGAGACGGCCGCAAAGCACGGCGAGGAACAGACGAAGATCTGGCGCCGCAGCTTCGATACGCCGCCGCCGCCGCTCGATCGCGACGATCCACGGCACCCGCGGCACGATCCGCGCTACGCGGGGCTGTCGGAGTCGGAGCTGCCGTCCACCGAGTCGCTCAAGGACACGATCGCGCGGTTCGTTCCCTACTGGACGGAGACGATCGCACCCGACGTAAAGGCAGGCCGGCGGGTCCTGATCGCCGCGCACGGCAACAGCCTGCGCGCGCTCGTGAAGTACCTCGACGGCATCTCGGACCAGGACATCGTCGGGCTCAACATCCCGACGGGCATCCCGCTGGTGTACGAGCTCGACGAAGCGCTGAAGCCGATCCGCAGCTACTACCTGGGAGATCCGGAAGCGGCACGGAAGGCCGCCGAAGCGGTGGCCAACCAGACGAAGGGCTGAAAGGCGCTACTCGACTTCGGTGCCGGTCGCCTCGTCGGCCGAGATCCGGAGCGACTTGAGGAACCGCCGGTCGTTGGCGCTCATCTCGAACGACGAGCGCGGCGACTGGCGGCCCTTGCCGCGCGCAGGGGCATTGCGATCGGCGAAGCCGATCACGGTTTCGAGGGAGATTCGCATCTCGAGACCGGCGGCACGCGCCTTCTCGCGGCAGGCTTCGACGGCCGGATCCTTCGCCACCGCAGCGGCAATGGCATCGGTCATCTCGCGCGCCAACTGGTTCATCAGCGAGTCCATGCGAACCTCCGTGCTGCGCCTGGGATCACGACACCCCCGGGGATTGATTCCAGGTCGGACGGGAGCGGCCGGCCTGCCGGCATCCGGCTGCCGGAAAGAAGACGGGGCATGAGGCGGGTCTCGAACACGTCGAAAACCTGGCGCGCATTGTAAGAAGACGCTCACGGCACTGTCAAACCGCCGCGCCCTTGCCGTCGCCTCCACACCGCCGGCGGGCCGTCGTCACGTAGAATGCCCGCATGCCCGACTCTCCGGTCGAACCGGGCCTCCCTTCCCGCATTTTCCCGCCAGATCTCGAAGATGGCGACGTCTATCCCGGCGTCTTCCCGTACACGCGCGGCATCCAGCCCACGATGTATCGCGGCCGACTCTGGACCATGCGGCAGTACGCCGGCTTCGGGACGGCCGAAGAATCGAACGCCCGCTACCGGTATCTGCTGTCGCAGGGCGTAACGGGGCTGAGCGTCGCCTTCGACCTGCCGACCCAGATGGGCTACGACTCGGACCATCCGCTGGCCTCCGGCGAGGTCGGCCGCGTCGGCGTGGCGATCGACTCGATCGACGACATGGAACGGCTGTTTGCCGACATCCCGCTCGAGCGCGTCTCGACGTCGATGACGATTAACGCCACGGCCATCGTCCTGCTCGCGATGTACGTCGTCCTGGCGCGTCGGCGCGGGGTGCCGCCTGCCGCGCTGAACGGGACGGTGCAGAACGACATCCTGAAGGAGTACGTCGCACGCGGCACGTACATCTACCCGCCGCGACCGTCGCTGCGCATCGTGACCGACGTCTTCGCCTGGTGCGGGCGCGAGATGCCGAACTGGAACACGATCTCGATCAGCGGCTACCACATCCGCGAGGCGGGCTCGACCGCCGTGCAGGAAGTCGCCTTCACGCTGGCGAACGCCATCGCGTACGTCGAGCAGGCACGCGCCGCCGGACTCGACATCGACCGCATCGGACAGCGGCTCTCGTTCTTCTTCGCGGCGCACAACGACTTCATCGAGGAGATCGCGAAGTTCCGCGCGGCGCGCCGCCTCTGGGCCCACATCATGCGCGACCGGTTCGGTGTCCAGAGCCCGAAGGCGCAGCAGCTGCGCTTTCACGCGCAGACGGCCGGGAGCACGCTTACGGCGCAGCAGCCCGACAACAACATCGTGCGCGTCGCCGTCCAGGCCATGGCCGCCGTCCTCGGTGGCACGCAGTCGCTGCACTGCAACGGCAGGGACGAAGCGCTGGCGCTGCCGACCGAAACGTCGGCCACGCTGGCGCTGCGCACGCAGCAGATCATCGCGGCCGAGACCGGGGTGGCGAACACGGTCGACCCGGTCGGCGGCTCATGGGTCATCGAGGAGCGGACACGCCAGATCGAACGCGACGCAGCCGCGCTCATCGCACGCATCGATGAATTCGGGGGGACGCTGGCGGCCATCGAACGCGGCTGGATCCAGCGCCAGATTCAGGAGGCCGCCTACCAGGCGCAGCTGGCCGTCGACCGCGGCGAGCAGACGATCGTCGGCGTCAACCGCTTCCAGTCGAACGAAGATGTTTCGATTCCGCTGCTCCGCATCCCCGAGGAAGTGGAAGCAAGGCAACGCGCCGCCGTCGCCTCGGTACGCGCGAGCCGCGATGCTGATCTGGTCGCCCGACGCATCGCCGACATCGAGGCCGCCGCGCGCGAGGGCCGGAACCTGATGCCACCGATCATCGAGGCGGTCGACGCGCGCGCCACGCTTGGGGAAATGGCGGACGCACTCCGGCGCGTCTTTGGCGTACACGCGCCGGCCGACTGACGTTCCGACCGGCGCGACCCGTACGTGAAGCCGCCGACGCGGGACGGCCCGGGAGCATGCCCGGGCACCGCCTCGCATCGGCGCGTCGCCTGATCGTCTGCGGTTACTGCGGCGCGACGACGACCGTGAAGGCGCCGCTGTTGTCGTTGAGCCCGCTGTCGTTGACGCTCAGGAACAGCTGGCCGTCGGCCGGCATCACGACCGATTCCTGGCTGCCGATCTGGAAGACCGACCCGCCGCCGCGGCCGCTGCCGCCCACACGTCCGATGAGCGCGCCCTGCGGCACGCTGGGCATCGGCGCGTTCGAGTCGAACAGCCCGTCCTGGCTGCCGGCCGGCGTCGCGACGTGACCGCGCGGGCTGAAGCGGATTTCACCGCTCGCCTGGAACCGCACGGTCTGGCCGCGCGAGACCGTGATGTTCGTCGGCGTCCAGCGCGTACGCGCCGAAACAGTGATCGTCTGCCCCTGGAGCGAGCCTCCCGAGCCGCCGGCCGAATCGCCGCCGTCGACGCGGGTCATGTAGATCCGCTGCACTTCGTCGGCGTTGACGGTCCGCTCGCCGCCGCTCGTGCGGAACGTGATCCGCAGCGGTGTCGTACCGCCGACGTCGTAGAACTCGCCCTGGACAGTCTCACCGTTCCTGAGTACGAGCAGGTTCGTGCCAGCCGGCAGATTCTTCGCCGCCTCGGGCGCGTCGGCCGCCGGATCGCCGAAATCGATGATGCGGACGTCGCCGCGCGGAATCTGGCGATCCTGGCCATTGACGCGGAACGTGAAGCCCGAACCTCCAAGATCGACGAGCTGTCCCTGCAGCCGTTCGCCCGATGCCAGCGTGAGCGTCGCGTTCTGCTGCGCCGCAACAGTAACGACTGCCGCTGTCGCAACCGCAAGACACGTTGTGACCCAGTGGCGCATGACAAGTCCTCCGTGGCGGGGAGCCGTGCTTCCGATCCTACATGAGAAATCGCCCGATTCGACCGCGGATCGACCCCATCGCACTGGCAGGCAATGTGCTTATCAGTGCCGGTTACGCCGATTCACACCGGCAGCCACTGGAACATCGGCGCACCCGATTCCGTGCCGCGGATCACGTCGACCCAGATCGGCGTGCCCTCATGACTGACGCGGATCCTGTCGCCCTTCACCTCGAGCACGTCGAGTCCCTGCGCAGCCATCGCCGGCCGCATCTGGTTGAGGAGCGCCTCGGCGTCGGCCTTCGTCCGTACCCTCGACACGTCGAACTGCATCGCCGCCCGCGCGAACCGGTACTTCGTGCTGTGGCTGGTCGCGATCTTCACCTCGGAAAAGCCCGTGAGCTGGTCCGACCGTCCGGGCACCGACGTCGTTGGCGCGCCCTCGCCGGCCGCAGACGCAGCGCCCAGCACGTTGTTGAGCACGGCCGTGAACTCCTCGGTCGTGAGCTGACCGTCCCGATTGGTGTCGAACACCTGCAGCAGCTGCTGCGCAATCGCGCCGATACCCGTACCGGCCGTTCCGTTCACGATGGACATACGTCGACCTCCGGTACGAAGCAAGGCAACGTTCGTGCCGACCCCGCGCCGAGGATGCACCCGTCGTCGAACGGCATCAGCCGGCTGCCGTGTCGACACCCCGTCCAGCGCGGTCGGCGTATCGACACCCTGCTTGCGGTCCCGGGCGCCCGCTCGTGCACAATGTCGCCATCATGGCTCGACTCGCTCTTCCTGCCATCGTCGCGCTGGTCGCAGTCGCCGCGACAGTGACAGCGGCCGGCCAGGAACGCTTCTCGTTCTTCGTGGCAAGCACGCCGGACAGCGTCGAGCGCATGCTCACGCTCGCGGATCTGCGCGACGACGACGTCGTCGTGGATCTCGGCTCCGGCGACGGCCTGATTCCGATCACGGCCGCCACGATGAATCCCCGGCTGCGGGGGTGGGGCGTGGAGATCAATCCGGATCTCGTCGAACGATCGAACCGGCGGGCGGCGGAAGCCGGCGTCGCCGACCGCGTCCGGTTCTTCCACCAGAACGCCTACGATGCCGACCTGCGCGAGGCGACGGTCGTGACGATGTGGCTGTTTCCCGAAATGATGCGCCTGCTGCGACCGATCATCCTGGAGCGCGCGCGGCCGGGCACGCGCGTGCTCACCAGCACGTGGCACCTGGGCAGCTGGGAGCCCGATGCCGTCGACGACCGGGGCTACCCGAAGATCTTTCTCTACATCGTCCCTGCCCGCGTCGCCGGCGGCTGGCGGTGGGAGCTCGAGCTCGACGGGCGGCGGCATCAGTACGACGTGCTGCTCGAGCAGCAGTTCCAGAAAGTGGAGGGTGTCGCACGCGTCGGCTGGCGGCGCGAAGTCCTCGAGGCGGTCCAGCTTCGCGGCGCCGAACTCGCCTTCGAGCTTCGAATCACGGTCGAGGGTTCGGGGCTGACACACCACGCCTTCCGGGGCCGCGTCGATGGCGACGCGATCGTCGGCACGGTCGACGTTGCTCCGGCGACCGGCGAGCCGCGCACGCTCACCTGGCGGGCCGTCCGGACCGGACGCTCGACCTACTTCGACCCCACGGGCACGCACATGTTCGACCCGTCGACGTCCCGCCTCGGGCCGACAGACATCCCCTGAGCCGTCGGCGCTGAGGGCTGCCGGCGGCGCCATGTCTCCTGTTGTCGAGGCGCCGCCCGGTGCATAACATTCCGCCATGCCGGGTCGCGCCGACCTGCTTTCGGTTCCTGCCGGGTACTTCCGCGAGCTGCTGGACGGGATGATCGAGGGCTGCCAGATCATCGGCCCCGACTGGCGCTACCTCTACCTGAACGAAGCGGCGGGACGCCACGCACGCAGACCGATCCGCGAACTGCTTGGCCGAACGATGCCCGAGGTGTACCCCGGCATCGAGCACACCGAGGTGTTCGGCGTGCTGAAGACCAGCCTGGAAACGGGTCAGGTGATGCGGACGACGCACCGCTTCGTCTATCCCGACGGCGACTCGGCATGGTTCGACCTGCGCATTCAGCCGATTCGGGAAGGCCTCTTCGTGATGTCGCTCGACGTCACGGATCACAAGCTGGCCGAGCTGGATCTCCGGCGTCAGCTGAGCCGGCTCGATGCCCTGCGCAACATCGACAGGGCGATCCTGGGCACGACCGACTGGCGCGTCGCAGTACGCACCGTCGTGCATGAAACGCGCGAACAGCTGGGCGTCGATGGCGTGCTCATCGCCACGCTCGACCGGGGGACCAACCGGCTGACGCTCGCGGCCGAAGGCGGCTTTCCCGCGCCGCCGGTCACGAGCTCGATCCCGCTCGGCCGCGGGATCTGGGGCCGTGCCGCCGTCGAGGGGCGGACGATTGCCGCGCCGGCCATCGATCATTCCGTTGAAGACGGCCCGGACGACTGGCTGTCGGCCGGTCGCCGCACGCGGTCGGCCTATGCGACGCCGCTCGTCGCGAAGGGCGAGCTCATCGGCGTCCTGGCTGTCGACGTTGCCGCCGGCCTCGACGCCGATCGCTCCTGGCTGTCGTTCTTCGAGGCGCTCGCCGGCCAGACGGCGATGGCGATCGATGCGGGCCGGCTGTTCGCGGATCTGCAGCGGACGAACCTCGAGCTGTCGCTTGCCTACGACGCGACGATCGAAGGCTGGTCGCGCGCGCTCGAGCTGCGCGATCGCGAGACCCACGGCCATACCGCGCGTGTGACGCGCGCAACGGTTGCGCTCGCTCGCGCCGCCGGCATCGAGGGCGAGGCGCTCGCGCACGTGCGGCGCGGCGCCCTGCTGCACGACATCGGCAAGATCCGGATTCCCGACGCAATCCTGCGGAAGCCCGGTCCGCTCACGCCCGAGGAAGAGGCGATCATGCGCGAGCATCCGCGCATCGCGTACGAGCTGCTCTGGCCGGTGTCGTACCTGCGGCCGGCGCTCGACATCCCCTACTGCCACCACGAGCGCTGGGATGGCTGCGGCTATCCGA
Organism: Acidobacteriota bacterium; assembly: GCA_003242705.1. Taxonomy (GTDB): domain Bacteria; phylum Acidobacteriota; class Vicinamibacteria; order Vicinamibacterales; family SCN-69-37; genus SCN-69-37. The sequence continues at coordinate 38,737 of QGVF01000002.1, read as the reverse complement.
GGCAGCTGCGTGCGGAGCAGATCCCGCTCGCTGCACGGCTCTTTGCCGTCGTCGACGTGTGGGACGCCCTGCGCTCCGATCGGCCGTACCGCGCCGCGTGGCCCGACGACCGCGTGCTCGAGCACATCCGGTCGCAGGCGGGCAGCCACTTCGACCCGCGGGCCGTGAAGCTGTTCCTCGACGTCATCGAGGCCAACCCGGCACTCGGCGCATAGGGCCGCCGCACGGCGGGAGGTTTACCAGGCGTGGTAGTACGGACCGCGCCGGCCGACCTCGATCGGCACCCCGAACAGCTCGGACAGCCGCTCCGACGTCAGCAGCTTCTCCTTCGGCCCATCGTCGACGACACGGCCGTTCTGGAGCAGGATGATGCGCTCGATCTCGGGAATGATGTCGGCCAGGTGATGTGTGACCAGCAGGACGCTCATGCCCGACTGCGCGATCGTCCGCACGGCTTCGCGCAGCTCGTAGGTGGCCTTGAGGTCGAGGCTGTTCGTCGGCTCGTCGAGCACGAGCGACGACGGATCGTGAACGAGCGCACGCGCGATCACGACGCGACGGACCTCGCCCGACGACATCTCGGTCAGCAGGCGGTCGCCCAGGTGGCCGACGCCGAGCCTGGCGAGCAGCTCGTCGGCCTTCTCGCGCATCTCGGGCGTGACGACGTGATGCTCCCAGACGCCGATGCTCGAGAAGAACCCGGAGATGACCGTGTCACGCGCCGTGACGCGGCGCGGCAGCTCGGCAAAATCACTCGACATTCCGCGCGTGCACTCGTCGACGAGGTCGTTCGTGACGATGCCGAGCATGCCACGGAGCTCGCGGACGTCCCAGCGGTCGCGACCGAGGATGCGCAGGTGCGACTCCCCCCGGTTCGTCGCAGGATAGCACTCGCGCGTGAACGTCTTGATCAGCGTCGACTTGCCGCAGCCGTTCGGGCCGAGGATCGCCACGTGCTCACCGACCGCGACGCGGAGCGAGACGCCATCGAGGGCAAGCGTCTCACCCCGGTAGACCGAGACGTTGTGGCAGTCGATGAGGGGCGGCTGCCCGGTAACCGGCGCGCTCACTGTTCCAGCACGCGCAGGCTGGCCAGCTGTACGCAGACCGCCACGACTTCCATCGCCAGCTCCACCTGCTCGACGGGCGGCAGCGACGGCGCGATACGCAGATTCCGATCGCGTGGATCTCTCCGGAGCGGATAGGTGGATCCGGCCGGCGTGAGCTTGACGCCCGCCGCATCGGCCAGGCGGACGACCTCGGACGCGCAGCCGTCGAGCGTGTCGAGGCTGACGAAATAGCCGCCGCGCGGCTTCGTCCAGGTCGCAATCTGCCGTCCGCCGAGCTCGCGGCTGAAGACCCGGTCGACGGCCTCGAACTTCGGGCGCAGCAGCCCGGCGTGCTTCGCCATGTGCGCACGGACGCCCGCGGCATCGCGGAAGAACCGCACGTGGCGGAGCTGGTTCACCTTGTCGGGCCCGATCGTCTGGATGCCGAGGTGCCGCTTGGCATCGGCGACGTTCGCCGAGCTGGCGGCCATGGCGGCCACGCCGGCGCCCGCCAGTGAGATCTTCGACGTCGACGTGAAGACGAGCGGCCGGTTCGGATGCCCGCCCTCAGCCGCCACGCGCAGGATGTTCAGGAGCGGGTCGGTCGTGTCGTACAGATCGTGCACGGCGTAGGCGTTGTCCCAGAAGATGCGGAAGTCGGGCGCAGCCGTCTTCATCGTGGCCAGGGCACGGACGACCTCGTCGCTGTAGGTGATGCCGGTGGGATTGCTGTACTTCGGCACGCACCAGATGCCCTTGATCGACGCGTCGGACGCCACGAGCTTCTGGATCTGCTCGACGTCCGGGCCGTGCTCGTCCATCTCAATCGGGATCATCTCGATGCCGAAGTGCTCGCAGATGGCGAAGTGGCGATCGTAGCCCGGGCTCGGACAGAGGAACTTCACGCGCCCCTTCGACCACGGCGCGTCGCCGTCGGGAACGCCGTGCAGCAGCGCCCGGACGACCGTGTCGTGCATCATCTGCAGGCTGGCATTTCCCCCGACAATGACACTCGCCGGCGGCACGTCGAGCAGTTCGGCGAACAGGGCCTTCATCTCGGGCAGGCCGTCGACGCCGCCGTAGTTGCGCGTGTCGGTGCCGTCGGCCGCGAGGAAGTCGCCCGCGCCGGGCAGCTCGAGCATCCCGTTCGCAAGATCGAGCTGCTCGGGCGAGGGCTTGCCTCGCGTCATGTCGAGCTTCAGGCCGCGCGCCTTGAAGGCATCGTAGCGGGCCTGAAGTTCTGCGGCGAGGCTGGTGCGTTCCGACGGAGAGAGTTCGGCGAACGGGGTGCTCATGACAACCGACAAGTGTAATAGAGGGCGCCCCGGCGCGGCCAATACTGCCGGGGCCCTCCCTACGCCTGCCGCGCCCAGCGGATGAGCGTCCGGAGGTCGGGCGGCCGGCCGTGCATGAGCAGGCCGACCCGGAAGATCTTCGCCGCAAACCAGGTGGCGACGATGCCGGCGCCGAGTCCAAGCAGGGCCGTCGCCCAGACCTGCCAGGCCGGCGGTGGCGACTCGGAACCGAGGCGGGCCATCATCGCGATGGTGTTCACCGGCGGCACGAAGCTCAGCACGACGGCGAACGTCGAGTTCGGCGCCTGCCCGATCATCGGCGACAGCATGTACGGAATGACGAGCAGCATCAGCACGGGCACCATGAGCGACTGCGCCTCGTTGGGCTGATTGACCGCCGCGCCGATGGCGAGCATGAGCGCACCGAACACCATGTAGGTGATCAGGAAGAAGATCACGAGGTACACGAGCAGCATCGGCTCGATGAGGCCGAGCACGGCGAACGAGTACAGGGCCGTCAGGCCGAGCCCGACGTAGAGCGCAAGCACGAGCAGGCCGACACCCAGCTGGCCAATCAGCTTCCCTGCCATGAGCTCGAACGGAGACACCGCTGCGAGGAGAACTTCGACCACACGGCTCGACTTCTCCTCGACCATCGACGTCATCAGGCTCTGGCCGCCGACGACGACGCCGATGAAGAGCACGAGACCCATGGCGAACGGCAGCAGCTGCGCGAGACCGCGGCTGCTCGAACGTGCGCCTGCGGCGGTGACGAGTACGGCCTCGGGTCGGACGACGCGCAGCGTTGCTTCGATGGCGCCGCGATCGAGGTCCGCGCTCTCGAGCCGTGCGCTCACGAGGGCCTCGTGCATCGACTCGTGCAGGGCGCGCTCGCCCGCCTCGTCGAGCGCGCGCGAGGTGTAGAGGTCGTAGCTGCCCAGTTCACCGTCGGCGCGACGCAGGAGCGCGTCGCGATGCACGACGACGACGGCCAGACGCGGCGACGCGGAACCGGCCTCGAGCAGCCAGGCCCTGATGTCGTCGATCGCGTCGCCCGGTCCATCCTGAACCACGGTGAACGACGGCGCCTGCCCGACGGCGCGCTCGATCGCCTGATCCGCCACAGGACCGACGGCGCCGGCAACCGGTGCGGTGACCCGGCGGGCCTCTGCGAGCCTGCGCGCCCGGATGGCGTCGGGCGCGAGCGCCGCGCGCGCGTGCGCGCTCACGCGTCCGGTCGGATCGACGATCGCCACTTCGCCGCTGACCGGCCTCCGCATTTCCGGGATGCGCGGCGCCAGAGCGGCGACGAGCGAAATCAACGCCGGCAGCACCAGCAGACCGACGATGAAGCCTTTCGTGCTGACGGTGGCAATGAAGTCACGGCGGGCGACGAGCAGGATACGCCTCATGCCGACGCCCCCACGTCGAGTCCCTGCAGGTGCGCCCGCAGGGCGCCTTCGTCCCGGACCGCGCCGCCCTGCTGTGCCAGTCGAACGAAGATGTCTTCGAGCGTGACGCGCGCGAACTCGAGCCGCGCCGGCACGACAAGGCCCGGAATGCGCCGCATGACGTCGACCGGATCGCTGTCGGCAACAAGCCGCAGCTCCCAGCCTCCGCTCGCACGCCGCACCGACGCCACGCCCGGAACGTCGTACAGCGCCCCGACGTCGGCATCGGCGTCGAGCGGCTCGAGCCGGATGGTCCGCACGTCGTACTGGCGCCGCAGCCCGGCAATCGGCTCGTCGAGCACCTTGCGGCCGCGGTGAATCATCACGACGTGGTCGCACAGCTCCTCGGCGTGAGACATCACGTGCGTCGAGAACAGCAGCGTGACGCCCCGGCGCTGCTCGTCCGCAATCACCTCCCGCATGCGCCGCACCGACACCGGGTCGAGTCCGCTGAAGGGCTCGTCGAGAATCAGCAGGTCGGGCTCGTTGACGAGCGCCGCGACGAACTGCACGCGCTGCAGCATGCCTTTCGACAGGTCCTCGCAGCGCTTCTCTTCGACGCCGGCCAGGCCGAGCCGCTCGAGCAGCCGGCTGGCGCGCGCCCGCGCCGCCGACTCGGGCACGCCCTTGAGCTTCCCGATGTAGGCCAGGAAGGCCCCGACCCGCATCCGACGGTAGACACCGCGCTCTTCCGGCAGGTAGCCGATGCGATCCTTCGCGGCCAGTGCCGACGCGTGGCCGAGCACCGATAGCTCACCGCTGTCGGGAAAGAGGATCGACATGATGAGCCGGATGCACGTCGTCTTGCCGGCGCCGCTCGGGCCGATGAAACCGCAGGTCGTGCCGCGCGGAATCTCGAGATCGAGGTCGTCGACGGCACGCACTGTGCCGAACGTCTTTGTCACGCCCCGCAGCCGGAGTGCCGTAGCCATAAGGGTAGTGGCGGCCCGTTATATCACGGTGCAACGCGCCAGCGCGGGCGTGTCCGGTATCGGGCGGAAGCGGATGGCCGTCGGCAGCACATCCGGGCCGTCGACGCCTCCCCAGCGATCTGGCCCGACCGCGTGAGGTCAGCGTCGCGTCGAAGCGCCCGGCTGCTGCGGCGCCGCCCAGTCGCCTGCCGCGCCGAAGAAGATGACGTCGGTGGCATGCTCGACGCGGACGGTGCTCGTATCGCGACGCACCGCCACCACGACCCCCTCGCCGACGATGTAGGGACGGGCGTCACCGAACCGCGATCGCCGGAAGAAGGTGAGGCGCTGTCCCCGTCGGACGCCGTGCCGCTTGCCGAGGTCCACGACCAGCATGCGTCCGGTGACACCCAGCGGCTCGCCGAGGTCACCGAACAGGATGCGCGCTGCCGCGTCGAATTCCGGCGCCCCGGGCGGCTCGGCGACGACTGGCGGCTCCGGTTCGAAGGGTGCCAGGTAATCGCCTCGCATGATCTCGTTGCACGCGTACACGACGACCGCCGTGGCCAGCGCCGGCTGCACCTCGACGATCTGAAGGAGGCCCGCGGTGTGCTCACCCGTCACCGCCTGATTGCGGCCGTAGCGCAGCGGCGTCGGATATCGACGACGCACGACGAAGTTCTGGCCGACACGGAGCCCCGTCTGCTCACCGCCGTCGATGAGCAGCTGATCGCCGGCCGAGAAGAGCACCTTCGCATCATCGTGGCGACGCGAGACGACCGTCCCGAAGGCGGGCACCTCGGGTTCGGCCATCGCCGGACCGCAGACCGACGCCTGGTCGTGGACGGGCACGGGCTCGAGGCTCGGCGGGGGCGGCGGGGGGTCGCCATGCACGGTGACCTGCTCGGTCCGGGCGGCCAGCTGCAGTCGCTGGACGATTCCCTCGTCCCCATTCGCCGTCGTCCTGTTCCGGATGGTCGTCGTCGCCGGCTCGAAGCCGTTGAGCGTAAACGTCAGGGCATGAGCCGCGTCCGGCAGGCGTTCGAAGACGAACCGGCCGCTCTCGTCGGTCACCGTCCCGGCAAGCGGCCGGCCGTCGGCCGCCACCACGGTGACAGTCACCCCGGGCAGCACGGCGGCCGACTCGTCGACCACGAACCCGTGGGGCGGCGCCGGCTCCGGCTGCCGGCTCTCGACGGCTACGGGTCCGGCTGGCGCCTGCCCGGCTTCGCAGACGACGGGCGCCGACAGCAGCGCCGCGGTGAGCAGGCTCGTGAAGTGAATGCCGGTTGAACGCATGAGTGAGCTGCGCGCCCCGACCACCAATCGGCCGGCGCGCGGCTCACTGCAGGGCAGGTGGGAGCTTCCCGACCGATCCGGTCAGACCTCGACCCTGTTGCGGCCACGCCGCTTCGCCCGGTACAGCGCCTCGTCGGCCGCGGTGAGCAGCGCATGCCCCGAGGCCTCGGACGCCAGAGCGAGCGTCGCGACACCAATGCTGACCGTCACGCCCGCCGCCGTGCCGCAAGCGTCGAACGTTGCCGCCTCGATGCGCTGCCGGAGACGCTCGGCGACCTCGATGGCCGTCGGCAGGTCCGTCGAAGGCATCAGGACCGCGAACTCCTCTCCCCCGTACCTCGCCAGCACATCGTCGCTCCGAAGCGACGCCGCGGCCAGGTCGGACACGCCCCGAAGGATGCGGTCGCCGGCGGGATGTCCAAGGCGGTCGTTGACCTGCTTGAAGTGATCGATGTCGAACAGCAGCAGCGTGAGCGGCGAGTTGTACCGCTTCACGTGCGCGATCTCGGCGTCGAGGCGCTCGAGAAAATAGCGGCGGTTGAGCGCGCCGGTCAGCACATCGCGCGAGGCCAGCTCGAACATCTGCCGCTGGAAGGCCTCGTCGGCCGGATCCTGAAACTGGAAGCGCAGGATGGTCGACGTCCCGAACTGCAGCTTGTCGCCGTCGGCCAGCACGAGCCGGCCATCGACACGGCTGCCGTTGACGAACGTCCCGTTCGTCGACCCGAGGTCCTCGACGACGACCTGGCCGTTCTCCTGCACGAACCGGGCGTGACGCCGCGAAATGCCCGCATCCTCTATGCGCAGGTCCGCGTCGAGGCCGCGTCCCACCATGAGCGGGCGGTCGACGACGAACACCTCCCCGACGCCCCGGCCGGCCACGACAATGAGGCAGGCGCGGCGGCGGTCGGCGGCCAGGGCGCGAGCCGCTGGAATGTCGCTGATGATGACGGTCTCGTCGGTCTGCTCGTCGGACATGCCGCAACCAGAATGATACAGGCTCACTCCAGCCGGCCGACGCCCGGCAGACTCCGCCAGTTCACGATGACCTCGACCGGCGCCGGCGACGGGCCGGGCACCGGCGCGAGCGCCAGCACCCGACCGTCGGACGCGACATCGTACGACGACGGCTGGGGGAGTCGCAGGAACGGCTCCTCGGTCAGCACCACCGGTGGCTCGTAGGCGAAGCGCAGCCCGGCCGGGTCCCTGACCCCCACGCGCATCAGCCTGTCACCTTCGATGTAGTAGAGCGACCGGCCGTCTTTCGCCCACACCGGATCCACCGCGCCGTCCGGCGACACGCGCGTGGCGGCGTCGAGCTCGGGAAAGCGGCGCACCCACAGCTCGGGGCGCCCGGTCGTCGACGCGATGTACGCGATCCAGCGTCCGTCCGGCGACAGTGCGGCGCTGACCTCCGGCGTCGGCATCACGATGTCGCCGAGACGGCGTGGCTGGCCGTCGTCCGACCACGGGAGCTCGACGAGCCACCAGGAGCCGAAGGCATCGCGCGGCTCGAACATGGCGAGCGCGCCGCGTTCGCCAAGGACGCCGGAGGTGTGAAAGTGTCCGGAGGGACCGACCCGCCGGGGTGTCGAGCTGCTGCCGTCGGCGGCAATGACGTACAGGCCCGGCGGATCGCCGAACGACTCGAAGACGATCGACCCGCCGTCGGCAGTCCAGACCGGCGAGAGACTCGCGCCCGAGGTCAGGCGGATCGGAGGCTTTCCGTCGAGCGGATACACCCACACGCAGTAGTCGATGACGAGCGCCAGTCGCGTCCCGTCAGGAGACAGCCGCGGGTGCCACGCCGGTGGAACGGCCCCATCGAAGACGGGGCCCATCGACCGGCCGTAACGATCGAGCCACGTGGGCGCGCCGCCCACCGGCGGCGCCGGCGGACGCACGGCGATCGTGTCGCGGGCCACCGAGACCTGCAGTGGTTCACCATCCGAAGCGATACGTTCGAGAACCACCCTCGGAGGGCCTGATGTCGTCAGCGACGCCGCGTCGAGCCTCTGTGCGAGCAGTGCGCCGTCTTGGACGTAGAGCAGATCGATCGATCCATCCGGAGCCTGCGACACGAACGGGCGTGCTCCAAACGACAGGACCTGCTGTCGAGGCTGATCGGCCGGCACACGATCGAGCACACCGACGTACACGCCACGCTGCCGTGGGTCCCGTGCCTCGCGCAGGTAGAGGAAGCGACGGCCATCGGGCAGCATCACCGGTCCGCCGTGGCCCGTCTCTCCGCGCGACGGGTCGAGCTCCGTGACGGGGACGGGTGTTCCTCCCCACGCCTGCACCTTCAGCAGCCCGCCATCGGACCGTCCGTAGAGGATCCAGTCGTCGGCCGTCCACTGGCCGCCCATGTAAGCCGACGTCGCGGCTTCGGCGATTCGCTGAGGCGGACCGCCGGCAACGGCAATGCGCCACAGCCAGTTGCCCGACACGAACGCAAGTGACCGCCCATCGGACGACCAGAACATCGAGGCCGTGTAGCGCTCCGAGCGTTCGAGACGCCTGGACTGGCCGGTCTCGAACGAATGCACCCAGAGTCCTGTCCTCCCTTCCGAGTCGTCGATAAACGCCAGGCTTCGCCCGTCAGGCGACAGCGCCACGCCGCCGAACCTGAAGTCGGCCGGCGAATTCACACTGAAGCGCATGGCTGGTGCGGGCGCCTCGGTGCCGGGTCGGACCATCGAGGCCAGGACACCGCCAACCGCCGCGCCCGCAAGTACGGCGGCCGCCAGCCACGGCGCCCGTGACGACGACGGGCGTGCGGGAAGAAGCGGCGGCGCAAAGGCACCTTCGAGCGCCATCCGGACATCGGCCACACTGCGGGGCCGCTCCGAGGGATCTTTCTGCAGGCAGCGCTCGATCGCCGCCCTGACGTGGGGTGGAACCGAGGATGGCAGTCGATCGAGATTCGGATCAGCGTGCACGACGGCAGCGAGCGTGTCGGGAATGCGCTCACCCTCGAATGCCCGCTGCCCCGTCAGCATCTCGAACAGGACCGCACCGAACGCCCAGACGTCGGTCCGCTGGTCGGCAATCTGACTGCGCGCCTGTTCCGGGCTCATATACGCAGCCGTCCCGAGGATCGCTCCTTCGGTGGTCACGACCGCCGCGTCGTCGCCGCCGTCGACGTTGCGTGCGTCGATTCGTGCCAGCCCGAAGTCGAGTACCTTGACGAGCCCGTCGGGAGTGATGGCAACGTTCGCGGGCTTCAGGTCGCGGTGCACGATGCCGCGCAGGTGCGCGGCGTCGAGCGCGGCAGCGATCTGCCGGGCGATTGCCAGGGCTTCTCCGGGCGGCAGTGCCCCGCGGCCGGCAAGAAGCTCCTTGAGCGTCGTGCCGGGAACGAGCTCGAGCACGAGCCCCGTGAGCCCGTCGCCCTCCTCGAGCCCGTAGATGGCCGCAATGTTCGGGTGGCTCAGCGACGCCAGCGCCAGCGCTTCGCGCCGGGCCCGCTGCCGCCGCTCCGGGTCGGACGCCGGGCCGGCCGGCAGGAGCTTGATCGCCACATGGCGGCCGAGTCGCTCATCGCGGGCGCGGTAGACGTCGCCCATGCCGCCGCGCCCGATGAGCGGCCCCAGCACGTAAGGACCGAGGCGCGCCCCCTCGTGACTCGCGCCAGTCATCACGCGTGCGAGCCCTTCGAGCCCGTCCCTGAAGATTTCTTCCTCCTCCGCCCGGCCGAGCAGCGACGCCACTTCGCGCAGAAGCGAGACGTCGCCCCCCGACGCCTCCGCCAGGAACGCGCGCCGCTCGTCCGGCGGCCGCTCGAGCGCCTCGTGAAAGAGCTCTTCGACCCGCCGCCATCGCTGCCCGTCGTCGGGAAGCCGTGTCATCGGAGTGGAGGGGAATTCTACGCCCGGATGTCCCTGTCGGCACCGCTATTCCGCCTACCGGGCTGGAGGTTCCCAATGGTCACCCGTGCCCGAGTCTTCTTCGTCCTGGCCGCCGCCCTGGGCGCGGCCGCGGCAGCTGCCGCCCTTCAGACTCCCGCTTCACGGGAGTCCGGCGCGCGCACGCCGAAGCAGTACACCATCGAGCAGTTCACGAACGTGGAGCAGGTCCGGACGGCCGGCTTCTCGGCCGACGAGACGAGACTGCTCGTCTCGTCGAACCGCAGTGGCACCTGGAACGTGTATTCTCTTCCCGTCACGGGCGGCGAGCTGACGCCCATCACGACGTCGACTACCGACGCCACGTACGCGGTCGGGTATTTCCCGCAGGACGACCGCATCCTGTTCACACGGGACCAGGGCGGCAACGAGCTGTTCCACCTGTTCGTCCGCTACCCCGACGGCCGCGAGCAGGATCTGACGCCGGGCGAACGCCTGCGCGCGCAGTTCATGCGCTGGTCGAACGACTTCTCGTCTTTCTTCGTGAGCAGCAACGAACGTGATGCACGCTTCTTCGACATCTACCGCTACGACACGGCCACTCTGCAGCGAGAGCTTCTTTTCAGGAACGACCTCGGCCTTTCGCCGATGGATATCTCACAGGATGGAATGTGGGTCGCCCTGCTGCGACCCAACTCACTGAAGGACACGGATATCCTGCTGTGGAACGCCGCCGGCGGCACGACGCAGCACGCCACGCCACACACGGGCGAAGCCCTGCACTTCGGCGCCACTTTCGATCCCGCATCCAGGCAGATGTACTACCTGACGGACGCCGGCAGCGAGTTTGCCTATGTGAGCCGGTTCGATCTGGAGACCGGTCAGCACGAAGATGTCGAACGGACCAGCTGGGACGTCACCAGCGTTCACTTCTCGCCGCGCGGCACCTACCGCTTCACTCACGTCAACGAAGACGGCCGCGTCGTCGAACGCGTGGTCGAAACGGCCACGGGGCGGCCCGTCCCGCTCCCCGACATGCCGGACGGCGGCGTCGTCGACGCCACGGTTTCACGCAGCGAGCGACTCATGCGATTCACGGTCGAAGGCGATCGCGCACCGCAGGATCACTACATCCTGCCGATGGACGGCAGCGCCCCACCCCTCCGACTGACCCGTTCACTGCCAGCAGACATCGATCCGGCTGACCTTGTCGATTCACAGGTCGTCCGCTTCCAGTCGTTTGATGGCCTGGAGATTCCGAACATCCTCTACAAGCCGCACCAGGCGTCGCCCGACAACAAGGCGCCCGCCATTGTGTTCGTCCACGGTGGACCGGGCGGTCAGACGATGCGCGATTACGACGGACAGCTGCAGTACCTGGTCAATCACGGCTATGTGGTGCTGGGCATCAACAACCGCGGCAGCTCCGGGTACGGCAAGTCGTTTCTCGCCGCTGACGACCTGCGGCACGGACGAGAGCCGCTGCTGGACGTCGTCGAAGCCCGCCACTTCCTGGCGAGCCTGCCGTACGTCGATCCGGACCGCATCGGCGTCATGGGTGGCAGCTACGGCGGCTACATGGTGCTGGCGGCCCTGGCCTTTCATCCCGATGTATTCGACGTCGGCGTCGACATCTTCGGCGTCTCGAACTGGATCCGGACGCTCGAGGTGATGCCGCTGTGGTGGGAAGCGAGGCGCCAGCTGCTGTTCGAGGAGATCGGTAATCCGGCGACGCAGCGCGACATGCTTCGCGAAATCTCACCGCTCTTCCACGCCGATCGCATCCGCAAGCCGCTGCTCGTGCTTCAGGGCGCCAACGACCCGCGCGTCATTCAGGCCGAATCCGACGACATCGTGGCCGCGGTCAGGAAGAACGGCGTTCCCGTCGAGTACGTCGTCTTCCCCGACGAAGGGCACGGATTCACCAGCCGGACCAACCGGATGGAGGCCGGCCGGATCATCCTGCACTTCCTCGACACGCACCTGAAGGGCAAGCGCACGGCGGCACCGCACGGCAGCAGCAGCGGCAGCTGACGACCTGACCGCACGCGAGCCGTCGGGCTCAGCGCGGCGGTCGGCTGCGTGCCATCTCGCGCTGCAGCCACGCCCTGGCGAACGTCCAGTCGCGGGCGACGGTTCTGGTCGAGACGGCCAGGACCGTCGCCGCTTCCTCGGTGGAAAGCCCTCCGAAGAAGCGGAGCTCGACCACGCGCGCCTTGCGGGGATCGACGTGGGCCAGTGCGTCCAGCGCCTCATCGAGGCGGACGAGCTCCGCCTCGCGCCCACCGGCCGGAAGCCCGGCTTCGTCGATTGATACGCGAATGAGGTCGCCACCCCGCTTGTCGGCACGACGGGCGCGCGCGAGATCGACGAGCACACGGCGCATGAGCCGCGCGCCGATGGACAGGAAGTGCACGCGATCGCGCCAGGCGATCCGATCGAGCTGGACGAGCCGGAGGAAGGCTTCGTTGACGAGGGCCGTTGCCGAAAGGCTGCGGTTGCCGCGCTCACGCGCCAGGCAGGCGCGCGCGATGCGATTCAGCTCGCGCTCGACCAGCGGCATCAGCCGATGGAGCGCCTGCTCGTCGCCAGCGCTCCAGGCGCGCAGGAGCCCGGTCACGTCGTCGTCTCGAAGCTCGGGCATCGATGGCCGCGATCCGGGAGGCAGGCGAAGGAGCGTGCCCGGACCCGCGGATTCTACACCCGGCGGTCCGGTCGCACTCCCGGCCCGGCTGTGCCTACAATGGGCGCCTGCACCCAGGGAGGCACACCATGCGTCACACGCGACGTCACTTTCTCGCGTCGACGACGGCGGCGACGATTGCCGCGCTGGGAACGAGACTGGCGGCTTCGACGGCGCAGGGAGCCAACGACCGCATCCGCGTCGGCATCATCGGCACCGGCGGCCGTGCGCGCGGCCTGATGAACCAGCTCAAAGACCTGCAGGGCGTCGCGATCACCGCCGTCTGCGACGTCTACGAACCGCGCCTCCTGCAGGCGGCGAAGATTGCGCCTGAGGCGCAGCGCGTTGCCGACTACCGCCGGATCCTCGACGACCGCGATATCGATGCCGTGCTCATCGGAACGCCGGATCACTGGCACAGGGGGATGACGCTCGACGCGGTTTCGGCCGGCAAGGACATCTACGTCGAGAAGCCGATCTCGCGCACGCTCGAAGAAGGCGAAGAGATGGTCCGCGCCGTCGAGGCGTCGAAACAGGTCGTTCAGACCGGCACGCAGCAGCGGAGCTGGGATCACTGGAAGCTCGGCAAGGAGATCGTCGACTCGGGACGTCTGGGCCAGATCACCTTCGTTCATCTCTACTGGTACCAGATGGGCGGATCCGGAACGTTCCAGCCGGTAAACCTCGAACAACTCGACTGGAAGGCGTGGCTCGGACCGGCCCCCGATCAGCCGTTCGTGCCGCAGCGCTTCTACCAGTGGCGTCACTACTGGGATTTCGGCGGCGGCCAGCTCACCGACCTGATGACGCACTGGATCGACGTCGTCCACTGGTATCTCGACGTCGACGTCCCGGTCGGCGCATCGGTGACAGGAACGAATCACCGCGTCAGGGAATGGGAGGCGCCCGACACGGTGATCGCGTCGCTGCAGTACCCGTCGTTCCAGGTGGCGCATCTCGGCAGCTATGGCAGCCGTGTCGACGACGGCGGCCTCGAGTTCCGGGGGACGGAAGCGGTGATGAAGATCGACCGCAATCGACTGGCGGTGTACCGGAATGACGCCTCGAACGTGCCCGGCACGTACGCGCCCGAACCGGAAATCTACGTCCGGTCGCACAGCGACGGTTCGATCGCGCACCTGCAGAACTGGCTCGACTGCATCCGGTCGCGCGACGTCCCGACGGCGAACATCCGCGCCGCGCACCAGGCGGCGCGAGCCTCGCACATTGCCAACGCCGCGCTGCGCCAGGGACGGCCGGTGCGATGGAACGCGGCCACGCAGCGGATCGAAGTCGCCTGACGGCCCGAACGCGGCGGGTCGCGCCGGCTCCCCTCTTTCGACGCCGCAGACAACAGCCCGGGGGGCACGGAGGGCGCGCCCGTCGCTGCAACGGTCCGGCCCCCGCGGAGGCAGCCGGTCGGTTTACGCTGCCCGCGCCGTGTCCTTTTCGACCTGCCCGTCGCGGATGTAGATGGTGCGCTGGGCGTAGGCGGCCACGTCGGGCTCGTGGGTGACGAGGACGATCGTGTTGCCGGAGTCGTGCAGGCGCTGGAAGAGCGCCATGATCTCGACGCCGGTGCGCGAGTCGAGGTTGCCGGTCGGCTCGTCGGCCAGCAGAATCGACGGGTTGTTGACGAGCGCGCGCGCAATGGCGACGCGCTGGCGCTGACCGCCCGACATCTGGTTCGGTCGATGGTACTTGCGGTCGCCCAGCTCGACCTTGTCGAGCGCCTCGTTGGCGCGCACGGCCCGCTCCTTCGCCGGCACGCCGGCGTAGATGAGCGGCAGCTCGACGTTCTGCAGCGCCGTGGCGCGCGGCAGCAGATTGAACGTCTGGAACACGAACCCGATCTCCTCGTTCCGGATCCGCGCCAGCTCGTCGTCGTTCATCGTGCTGACTTCCTTGCCGTTGAGCAGGTAGGTGCCCTTCGTCGGCGTGTCCAGGCAGCCGATCAGGTTCATCAGCGTCGATTTACCCGAGCCCGAGGGGCCCATGATCGCCACGTACTCGCCGCGCTCGATCTGGATCGAGACGCCCCGCAGGGCGTGCACTTCCTCGGTCCCCATCTGGTAGGTCTTCCACAGGTCGACGGTCTCGATCAGGGCCATCCGGACACCTCACTGACGGGCAGCTCGGACCGGCACCACGCCGGCGGCCGCAGGCACGCCCCCGCCTGCCACGGGTACAGCAGACGACGGGCGGGCAGTCCTGGTCTTCTACGGATTAGAACCCGGACGGTTCCGGAAGGTCGCAGAGCGGCCCGGCGATCCGGCCCCGCTCCACGCCGGCCGACCGGCAGCGTGCGGCTATCCCTCGACGGCCTCGTACTCTTCCTTCAGCCGGGCCACGACGGCCGGATCGGCCAGCGTCGTGGTATCGCCCAGCGCCTTGCCGTCGGCAATGTCGCGCAGCAGCCGGCGCATGATCTTGCCGGAACGCGTCTTCGGCAGATCGGCGGCAAACAGGATCTGATCCGGGCGCGCGATGGGCCCGATCTTCCGGACCACGTGCTCCTTCAGTTCGTCGACGAGCGCGGGACCGGCGGTCACGCCTTCCTTGAGCGTCACGAACGCCGCCACGGCCTGCCCCTTGATTTCGTGCGTCCGGCCCACGACGGCCGCCTCGGCCACGCTCGGGTGATCGACCAGCGCGCTCTCGACTTCCATCGTTCCTATGCGGTGCCCGGCCACGTTCAGCACGTCGTCGACGCGCCCGAGGAACCAGTAGTTGCCTTCCTCGTCGACCCGGGCGCCGTCGCCCGTGAAATACACGCCGTCGGCCCACTTGCTGAAGTACTGCTGCACGTAGCGCTCGGGATCGCCGTAGATGCCGCGCAGCATGCCCGGCCACGGCTTCGTGATGGCCAGCAGGCCGCCTCCCTTCGAAACCGCCTCACCCGACGCCGTGCGGATTTCAGGCGAGATGCCGGGGAACGGCCGCGTCGCCGATCCGGGCCGGGTCGGGGTGATGCCCGGCAGCGGCGTGATGAGGATGTGCCCGGTTTCGGTCTGCCACCACGTGTCGACGATCGGGCATCGCCCGCCGCCGATGTGCTCGTGGTACCACATCCAGGCTTCCGGGTTGATCGGCTCGCCGACCGATCCGAGCAGCCGCAGCGACGACAGATTCCGCCGCGCGGGCCACTCGGTGCCCCACCGCATGAAGGCGCGGATCGCCGTGGGCGCCGTGTAGAGAATCGTGACGCCGTGCTCCTCGACGATCTGCCAGAAGCGGTCGCGCTCGGGCCAGTCGGGCGCCCCCTCGTACATCACGACCGTCGCGCCGCAGCTGAGCGGCCCGTAAATCACGTAGCTGTGCCCGGTCACCCAGCCGATGTCGGCCGTGCACCAGTAGACGTCTTCGTCGCGCAGGTCGAACACCCAGCGCGTCGTCGCATGCACACCGACCATGTAGCCGCCGGTCGTGTGCACGATGCCCTTCGGCTTGCCCGTCGTGCCCGACGTGTAGAGCACGTAGAGCATGTCCTCGGCATCCATCGGCTCGGGCGCACACTCGACCGGCGCGTCCTGCATCAGGCGGTGGTAGAAGTGGTCGCGCCCTTCCTTGACGTGAATCGGCGTGATCGACTCGCCGGCCCGGCGCTGCACGATGACGACGTGGCGGATGCTCGGCGTGTCCCTGAGCGCCTCGTCGGCCATCTGCTTGAGCTGGACGATCTGACCGCGCCGGAACCCGCCGTCGGCCGTGATCAGCACGGAGGCCTGCGCGTCGTTGATGCGATCGCGGAGGGCATCGGCGCTGAAGCCGCCGAACACGACGCTGTGGACGGCGCCGATGCGCGCGCAGGCGAGCATCGCGATCGCCGCCTCCGGAATCACAGGCAGGTAGATGGCGACGCGGTCGCCCTTCTTCACGCCGAGCGACTTCAGGACGTTGGCGAAGCGGCAGACATCGCGATGAAGATCGAAGTACGTGAGCGTGCGCCGATCGCCGGGCTCGCCCTCCCAGATGATCGCCGCCTTGTTGCGCCGGGCGTTGCGCACGTGGCGATCGAGGCAGTTGGCGCTCGCGTTCAGCCGGCCGCCGACGAACCAGCGCGCGTGCGGCGGTTTCCAGTCGAGCACCTGTGACCACGGCGCCATCCACTCGAGATCGGCCGCACGTTCGGCCCAGAACGCTTCGGGATCGGCCGCCGCCCGTTCGTAGATCGAGGGGTCGTTGACAAGCGCGTTCCTGCGCCATTCGTCCGAGGGATCGAAGACGCGGCCTTCGGTGAGCAGGGCGTTGATCTCGGGGGACTTCCGGTCAGACATCGGCGCGCCTCACGGCCGCACCCCCGCCGATCACGAGGCGACCGGCGGCGGCTGCGGCTTCCTGAAGAAGAGCAGTCCGAGCAGCGCGCCCGCCATCGCGAACACGGCGTAGGCGGGCAGACTCACAAACAGCGTCAGCAGGAGCAGGCCGGGACCCGACGTGAGCGCCATCAGCCGATCGCGCACGTCGGGCGGCAGCTGGGGATACTGCTCGATCACCCGCTGCATCTCCTGTTCGACGAGATCACCCGTGAAGAAGAACAGCATGGCCGACATGGCGACCGTGATGATCGCGCCGGCGACGCCGGCCAGCAGCCCGGCCAGCGCCACGTCGGTCGGCTCGAGCGATTCGTGGGCCTGCTGCCTGAGCCACGTCGTCAGCAGGCCGCCGAGAACAACCCAGAGGCAGCAGCAGGCGTTGCCGTATGCCACGATCGGCAGTCCCGACAGGACGCCGATGAACAGGCCACCGAGCAGCGACGCCTGCAGCCGCCTCATGCCTCAGTCGTAGTACTCGCGGCCGAGGTGGGTGATGAGCTCCTCGCCCTGCATGTAGCGGAGCGTGTTCTTCAGCTTCATGAGCTGGATGAACAGATCGTGCTCCGGGTAGAGCTCGGGCGCATGCTGCGGGCTCTTGAAGTAGAACGACAGCCACTCCTGGATGCCCGACATGCCCGCGCGCTTCGCCAGGTCGAGGAACAGCGCGACGTCGAGGACGATCGGCGCGGCCAGAATGCTGTCGCGGCACAGGAAGTTGACCTTCAGCTGCATCTTGTAGCCGAGCCAGCCGAACAGGTCGATGTTGTCCCAGCCTTCCTTCGCGTCGCCTCGCGGCTTGTAGTAGTTGATGCGGACGACGTGGTGCAGCTCGTTGTAGAGGTCCGGATACAGGTTGGGCTGGAGGATGTAGTCGAGAACCGACTTCTTGCTCTCCTCCTTCGTCCTGAACGAATCGGGATCGTCGAGCACCTCGCCGTCGCGGTTGCCCAGGATGTTCGTCGAGTACCAGCCCTCGACGCCGAGCAGCCGCGCCTTAAGCCCGGGCGCGATGATCGTCTTCACGAGCGTCTGGCCCGTCTTCAGGTCCTTGCCGGCGATCGGCGCGCCGGTCTTCTGCGCCAGTTCGACGAGCGCCGGGACATCGGCGCTCAGGTTCGGCGCCGCGTTGGCGTACGGCAGGCCTTCGTGGATGGCGGCGTACGCGTAGATCATGCTCGACGGAATCGACGGATCGTTCTCCTCGAGCCCCTTCTCGAAGGCCGCCAGCGACTGGTGCACCGGCGCTTCCTTCATGAAGACCTCGGTGCTGCCGCACCAGATGAGCACCATGCGGTCGAGCTGGTTGTCGGCCTTGAACTTCCGGATGTCGGCGATCAGCTGCTCGGCCAGGTCCTTCTTGTTCCTGCCCTTCTTGACATTGGGGCCGTCGAGGCGCTTGACGTACTGCCGGTCGAAGACCGCGGGCATGGGCTTGACGGCCGACAGCTCGTCCTTGATCTCGTCGAGCAGCGGCGTCTCGATGACGCCGGCCGTCTTCGCCGCCTCGTAGCAGTCGTCCTCGAAGATGTCCCACCCGCCGAAGACGAGGTCGTCGAGCGAGGCGAGGGGAACGAAGTCCTTGATGGCCGGCGTCCGGCCTTCGGTCCGCTTGCCCAGCCGGATCGTGCCCATCTGAGTCAGGGCGCCGATCGGCTTGGCGAGCCCCCGGCGAACGGCCATCACACCGGCCACGGTCGTGGTGCTGACCGCACCGAGTCCCACGAGAAGCACGCCGAGCTTGCCGCCGGCGGGCGCGATGTTCAGAGCTTTGGTCACGGGTGGAGACTATATCATTCAGGATCCCGTTCGGTGCGCCGCGCCGGACGCCGCGTTCTTCGCTGGAGCCCGCATGGCACTGTTCAGGAAAGGTCCCTCCCCGCACCAGACCGCGCTCGCCATGATCGGCGCCAGGGCCGGCACGCGTGTGCTCGTGGCCGGCAGCCCGCTGCCGGGCGTCGTGGCCGAAGTGGCCGGCGTCACGGGCCTCAACGGCCAGACGCTGCTCGTCGTGCCCCCTGACGCCCGTGAGCCCTACGAACGCGCCGCCGCCGAAGCCGGCGTCCTGGTTGAAATGACCGACGCACCGGCCGGCGACGCGGCCGCACTGCCGCCCGACGCCCGCGACTACGACGTCGTGGTCCTGCACCACGACCTCGTCGCGCTCGACGACGCGGCGCGGCAGCGGCTCGTGGCGGCGGCCTTCGACGCGGCGCGCCCCGGCGGCCGGGTGGTCATCATCGAAGGACGCCCGGCGACGCGCTGGTTCGGCCGGCGTGAACCGACGCTGCCCGGCCCGGCCATCCTGTCGCTGCTGCAGACGGCCGGCGGGCTTGCCGTGCGTGAGCTCGGCTCGGCCGACGGCGTCTCCTACTACGAAGCGCGGAAGGCCCGGTAGTGGTCGGCCCCCTCGAATGGTGCGTCGCCCTGAGCCTGTCGGCGGTGGGCAGCCTCGTCGGCCTGCTCATCGCGTCGACGCTGCTCGTCTTCCAGCAGGACGTACGGACACGCGTCGTGCCCTGGCTCGTCTCCTACGCGGTCGGGACGCTGCTCGGCGCCGCGATGCTCAACCTCGTGCCCGAAGCGCTCGAGCAACTCGCCACGGGCCCGGCGTTCGGCACGCTGCTGGCCGGCATCATCACGTTCTTCATCCTCGAGAAGCTCGTCCTCTGGCGGCACTGCCACGAGGACGAAGACTGCCACGTCCACCGCAGCACGGTCCCGCTCGTCATCATCGGCGACGCGGTGCACACGTTCGTCGACGGCGTCGTCATCGCGGCTGCCACGCTCACGTCGGTCGAGCTCGGCGTCACGACGGCCATTGCCGTGGTGATGCACGAAATCCCGCAGGAAGCGGGCGATTTCGCCATCCTCCTCGCCGCCGGCACGCCGCGCCGGCGCGCCATGATGCTCAACGTGACGTCGGCCCTCGGCGGTATTCTGGGCGCCGCGCTCATGCTGGCCTTCGGAGCGCACGTGCCGGACATGGTGCCCTACGTACTCGCGTTTGCGGCCGGCAACTTCCTGTATGTCGCGATGGCCGACCTGATCCCGAGCCTCCATCGCGGCCTGATCGACAGCAACGCCGTGCGGCAGGTCGTCCTGATGCTGCTCGGCATCCTCACCATCGCCCTGCTGTGACGACAATGGCCCGGATCGTGGGGTGTCGCCCCGGGGCGACACGGCCGGGCGACGACGATCGCCCCGTCGCCCGGCGTCCGTGGTACGTCGCTTGCTTCTGGAGTCGCGTGACCACGGCTCCTCCCGCCCTGCGACTCCGGCTCCTGGTCGGGGCCGCGGCCAGCCTGCTGCTCTTCGGCGCTGTCCGGCCGGCCATCGCCGCCCAGACGACCGACGAAGTGCTCGGCCAGCGCGTGGCGGGCGCCATACGTTCCTATGCGCGATACACGATCTTCGACGAGGTAACCGTGCACGTCGAGGACCAGCACGTCACCCTCACCGGACGTGTCACGGTGCCGGTGAAGAAGCAGGAAATCGGTGAGCGCGTCGCCAGGATCGAGGGCATCAGGTCGCTGACCAACGACATCGCCGTGCTGCCGGCCTCGGTGACCGACGACCGGCTCCGGCGCGCCGTCGCGGCCGCCGTTTACGGCCATCCCGGGTTCCGGCGCTACGCCGAAAGCCCGCACCCGTCGATCCACATCATCATCGAGCACGCGCGCGTCACGCTCGTCGGAGAAGTCGACCGCCACGGAGATCGAATCCTCGCCCAGTCGCTTGCCCACGTGCCCGGCGTCCTGAGCGTCGAGAACCGGCTCCGTGTGGCGGATCGGTGACGATGGCGTGACAAGGCCCGTCTGCCGGCGTGACGGGGAAACCGGACGCCGTTCGGGGCCGTAAGCACGACAGGTCGGTCAAATCAACGCTCCCGGCCCGCGGGCCGGATGGGTCGTCTGAGGTACCGTCGCCATGCGAAGGCGTTCGATTCTTCCCGCCGTGTCGTCCGCGGCACTGGTCGCCCTCGTCCTCGTCGCCCCGCCTGCCGGGCAGGCTCCCGCTCCCGGACGCGCCCCGGCGCCCCCGCAGCGCGATACGTCACAGGCCGCGGTCGGTACCGGCATCATCGCCGGCCGGGTCGTGCTCGACGGCAGCGGCACGCCGGTCCGCCGGGCACGCGTCACGCTGGCGGCGCCCGAGCTCCGGGGCGGCCGAACGGCCGTGACCGACGACGAGGGGCGATTCGCGTTTCATGCACTGCCGCCGGGTCGCTACACGATCACGGCGTCGAAGGCCGGCTTCGTATCGATGGCCTACGGCGCGCGGCGGCCGTCGCGGCCCGGGACACCCGTCCAGCTGGCCGACGGCCAGACGCTCGACCGGCTCACCATTCCGCTGCCCCGCGGCAGCGTCATCACCGGCGTCGTCGTCGACGAGCATGGTGATCCGGTACCCGGCACGCAGGTGCGCGCCATGCGATTCGTCATGCAGACGGGCGAGCGTACCCTGCAGATGGCCGGCCAGGACCAGACCGACGATCGCGGCGTCTACCGCATCTTCCAGCTCGTCCCCGGCGAGTACATCGTCAGCGCCGTGCCGCGGAACGTGAACGTCGGCGATGCGCGGCAGGCGATCGTGATGGAAATCGCGAGCCTGGCGCAGGCACAGCCGGGCGGGCCGGCACTGACGGCCGCCCCGGCCGTCCAGGCGCGCGTTGCCGAACTGCAGCGGCAGCTGCAGTCGTTCGAGGAACCGCCGGCGGCAAGCTACGCCCCCGTCTTCTACCCCGGCGGCACGTCGCCGGCGGCCGCCGAGCCGATTGCACTCGGGCCGGGCGAGGAACGCGGCGGCGTGAACCTCCGCCTTCGGCTCGTGCCGACGACGACTGTCAGCGGCGTCGTCGTGACGCCGTCGGGCATGGCCCCCCAGGGCACGACGGTGGCCCTCGTGCCGAAGGCCGCCGGCATGCCCGCCATTCCCGGGCTCGGCAGCAACGTCTCGCGGGTCGGCAGCGATGGCCGGTTCGCGTTCAACCAGGTCGCGCCGGGCGACTACGTGCTGCAGGCACGCAGCAACGTGCGCGCCGACGGGACGGGGATCGATGCCTTCGGTCGCGGCGGACGCGGAGGCCGTGGCGGCCGCGGCGGGCCGGTGGCGCAGGTGCTCTGGGCGTCGGCCGACCTGTCCGTCACCGGGCAGCCGCTTCCCAACATCGTCCTGAACCTGCAGGAAGGGATGAGCGTGAGCGGCACTATCCGGTTCGACGGCGCCAATTCGCCCGACGATCTGTCGCTCGTGCGTGTGACGCTCGCGCCGCGTGGAGCGCAGACATTCGAGCTGGGCAGCGTGCCACCGGCCGAGGTCGACGGCACGGGGCGGTTCCGCATCGCGGGCGTTCCGCCCGGCCGCTACACGCTCGCCGCAGCCATGGGCGGCCCGGGCTTTGTGGGGCGCGGCAGCAACCTGCCGCAACTGCTCGAGGGCCCGGGCATACAGCCTGGCACCAGCCAGTGGGTGCTCGAATCGGCGATGTACAACGGCCGCGACCTGCTCGACTTCCCGCTCGAAATCGGTCCGCACCAGAACGTGAGCGGCATCGTCCTCACCTGGACGACGCGCAGCCAGGAGCTGTCGGGCGTCATCCAGGACAGCTCGGGCCGTCCGACCGCCGACTTCACGATCATCGTCTTCCCCGACGATCGGCAGTACTGGCAGCCGATGTCGCGCCGTATCGGGGCCACGCGCCCCGGGACCGACGGTCGCTTCACGTTCCGGAACCTGCCGCCGGGCAGCTACCGCATCACGGCGGTCACCGACGTCGAGCCCGGCGAGTGGTTCGACCCGGCGTTCCTGTCGCAGGTCGTGCCGGCGTCGATCCCGATCACACTGAATCCGGGGGAACGGAAGGTCCAGGACATCCGCGTCGCGGGGCAGCAGGTGCCCCCGACAGGCTGAGCCCCGGCGCGAGTCGCTGCCATCACGCAGCAGCTCCCGGACAATCGCCGCCGCTAGGTCGAACGGGGGCGGGGTGCGACAGCCTGTCGCGACGCGGCGATCCGCCGACGGGCCCGCCGCAGGACGAACCACGTCGCGGACGCCAGCGTGAGCACGGCGGCAGCGAAGGCGCCGGCGAACAGCCACAGCGTGCGGTAGAGAATCGACTGGGCGTCCATCCGGACTTCCATGCGGATGGGCGTGCCGGCCCGTCGATCCTCGAGCCACTGCTCCCAGGCGAGGATGTTGCCGCGTTCGGCGTTGCCCGGCAGGCCGTCTTCGAGGCGGCGGACGTTGTGGTAGAGGATGCGGCTCGGCAGGTGCAGCTTGAAGCCGACGACTTCCTCGCCGGTCCAGTTCACCGGACCGGGATCACCGGCGTCGGGCGGCCCGACTTCCTGGACGTAGTGAATCTCGGCGCGTTCGCCATCCTCGCGCCGCTCGAACGAATAGCTGGACCACGCCACCGGCGGACACCCCGCAAAGCGCCGCACGTCGTCCTGCCGCAGGACCACCTGGACGAAGCGTCGGCCGTGCCGCCGCCAGGGACGATTCACGGTGACGCGGCCGCAGTCGGGATGGCTGAAGGCGCGGGCCACGGCGTCGCGATCGACCGGCGTGTCGGGCGATGGATCCAGCGGCAGGTTCCGGAACGCGACGAACGCCGGGATCGACGAATCGATGACCAGCTCGGCCGAGCCGTCAACATCGAGGTAGAGCTGCTCGGAATACTCGTACTGCCGGGCGAGGGGGTTACTACAGGCCGCCGCGAGGGCAGCCACACCGGCAATTGCGGCCAGCAGACGCCGACGAACGCACATCGGGCCGATGATATACTGCGCCCTCCCGCGCCGGCCGGCCGCCGGTGCCTTTCCCGTCAGACAGCGCCTTTTCACGTGCCTCGCCTCTTCCTGATCGACGGCAGCTCGCAGATGTATCGCGCGTACCACGCGATCCGCGGCCTGACGGCGCCCGACGGCCGCTCGACCAACGCCGTCTACGGCTTCGTGACGATGCTGCGGAAGCTGCTCGCCGATCACCAGCCCGAGTACATCGCGGCGTCGTTCGATCTGGCGGGCCCGACGTTCCGCGACGAGCTCGCCGCCGACTACAAGGCCAACCGGACGCCGATGCCGCCCGATCTGGCCGAGCAGGTGCCGCTCGTCCACGAGGCCTGCGAGGCGCTCGGCGTTCCCATCCTCACCTCCGAGCGCTACGAAGCCGATGACGTCATTGCGACGCTGGCGGTCCAGGCCCGCGATGCCGGCTTCGACGTCGCCATCGTCACGGGCGACAAGGACTTCTTCCAGATGGTCGCGCCCGGCATCCGTATCTACAACCCGCGCGACGACGGGACGTGGTACGACGCCGACGGCGTCGTGGCCAGGTTCGGCGTACGGCCCGACCAGGTCGTCGACATGCTCGCGCTGATGGGCGATGCCATCGACAACATCAAGGGCGTCCCCGGCATCGGCGAAAAAGGTGCGCGCGACCTGATCACGACCTACGGGACGCTCGACGCGCTGCTCGAAGCGGCGCCGACCCTGCCACAGAAGCGCTACCGTGAGGCCCTGCTCGCGCATGCCGACTCGGCGCGCGAAAGCCGCGAGCTCGCCCGGATCCGCACCGACGTCCCGGTCGACTTCGATCCCGACGCGCTGCGTTACCGCGGCCCGTCGCGCGAGCGCTGCTTCCGGCTCTTCTCGGAGCTCGGCTTCCGTTCGCTCGTCCAGGAGTACGCGCCGCGCGCCGAACACTCGAACCGCGACGACCGGATCGTGACGTCGCTCGACGCGCTCGACGAAGTCGTCGACGCCATCCGCCGCACGAAGCGCATGGGCATCGCGCTCATCGGCCGCCATAGCGGCGCTCACCGGATGGATCTGACCGGTATCGGCCTGTCGGCCGACGTCGGCATGGCGCGCTACGTGCCGATCGGGCACAGCGGGCTCGCCGAGCAGCCGAACCTGCCGGAAGACGCCGTCTTCTCCCGGCTCGCGCCGCTGCTGGCCGATCCAGACATCACGAAGATTGCGCACGACGTCAAGGTCGTCGTGCTGGCGGCGCGTCGGCATGGCATCGCGATCGAGGGCATCGGGCTC
Source organism: Acidobacteriota bacterium (assembly GCA_003242705.1). Classification (GTDB taxonomy): domain Bacteria; phylum Acidobacteriota; class Vicinamibacteria; order Vicinamibacterales; family SCN-69-37; genus SCN-69-37. Next base: position 13,834 of record QGVF01000002.1, on the reverse strand, counting down.
GACACGATGCTCGCGAGCTATCTGCTCGACGCCACGGGCTCGAGTCATTCACTCGAGACGATCGCGCTGGAACGGGCGAACTACCGGGCCACCAGCGTCGAGGATCTGTGCGGCAAGGGCGCGAAAGCGCTGACGCTCGATCAGCTCCCGCCGGACACGGTGCTGCCGCTCGCCGGCGACCGGGCCGAAGTGCCGCTGCGCGTGGCCGACGCGCTGGTGACCGAGCTGCGCGACGAAGGGCTCGAGCAGGTCTACCGCGAAATCGAGCAGCCGCTCGTGCCGATTCTGGCCGACCTCGAGCGGTGCGGCGTGAAGATCGACACATCCGCGCTGGCAGCGCTCGGCGTCCGCATGCAGGCCGAGCTCGACGAGCTCGGCGCCCGGATCTACGAGCTTGCCGGCGGCGAGTTCAACATCAACTCGCCACGGCAGCTGTCCGAAGTCCTGTTCGAGCGGCTGAAGCTGCAGGCCACGAAGCGGACCGGCAAGACACGCGCGGTCTCGACGGCCCGGGAAGTGCTCGAGGAGCTCGCGCTCGTCCACGAGCTGCCGGCACTGGTCCTGCGCTGGCGCGAAATCCAGAAGCTCAAGGGCACCTACGTCGACGCGCTGCCGACGCTCGTCGACGCGGACACCGGCCGCGTCCACACCACGTTCAACCAGGCCGTGGCGGCGACGGGCCGGTTGAGCAGCAGCGACCCGAACCTGCAGAACATCCCGATTCGGACGCCACTCGGGCGTGAGATCCGCGCGGCCTTCACCGCCGAGCCGGGCCACGTGCTGGTGTCGGCCGACTACTCGCAGATCGAGCTGCGGGTGCTCGCCCACATGTCCGGCGACGAAGTGCTGGTCGAGGCGTTCCGGCAGGGCCTCGACATCCACGACCAGACGGCAATGCGGGTCTTCGGCGGGCCCGACGGGCCGCTGGGCCTCGATGCCCACGAGCTGCGCCGGCGCGCCAAGATCATCAACTACGCGCTGCTCTACGGAAAGACCGCCTACACGCTGGCGCGCGACATCGGCGTCTCGCAGACGGCCGCGCAGCAGTTCATCGACGCCTATTTCGCCGGATTTCCGGCGGTCCGGCAGTTCATCGACCGCACGCTCGAAGAAGCGCGCCGGACCGGCGTCGTCCGCACGCTGACGGGCCGCCGCCGGCTCGTGCGCGAGCTGACCAGCCGCAACGGCCAGGTCCGGGCCGCCGCCGAACGCGAAACGATCAACATGCCGATCCAGGGCACGGCTGCCGACATCCTGAAAAAGGCCATGATCGCGGTCAGCGACACGCTCGACGCCTACAACCGCGGACGGCGGTCCGGGGCCCGGATGATCCTTACCGTCCACGACGAACTGCTCTTCGAGGTGCCGGAAGCCGACGTCCGGGAAGTGGCCGAAATCGTCCGGACGACCATGGAAGGGGCCTTCCCGCTGTCGGTTCCGCTGACGGTCGACGTCGGCATCGGGGCGAACTGGAAGGAAGCGAAGCCCTGAGCCCCCTATAATTGATTTCAGAAAGACGTGACGGTTCCTATCATTATTCCGCGGGCAGACCACACCATTTCCCGCAGGAACATTGATCCCGACGCGTTGAAGGTGCTCTATCGGCTGCACGAGCACAACTTCACCGCGTACCTGGTCGGCGGCAGCGTCCGCGACCTGCTGCTGGGGCGTCGGCCGAAGGACTTCGACATCGGCACGACGGCGCACCCCTATCAGATCAAGAAGCTCTTCAGGAACTGCTGGATCATCGGGCGGCGCTTCCGGCTCGCTCACGTCAAGTTCGGCACGAAAACCATCGAAGTCGCCACGTTCCGGCGGTTCGTGCCCGAAACCCCGCAGGGTGAAGGCTCGGACGAACCGATCGTCGTCGCCAGCTCGCCCGGACCGGAAGAAGGCGGAAATCGTCCCGCCGGCCCGATCGTCCGCGACAACACCTACGGAACCCCCGAAGAAGACGCCTTCCGCCGCGACTTCACCATCAACGGCCTCTTCTACGACATCGCGACGCTGTCGATCATCGACTACGTCGGCGGCCTTGCCGACCTCGAGCGGCGCATCGTGCGGTCGATTGGCGACCCGCGGGTGCGGTTCGTGGAAGATCCGGTGCGGATGCTGCGGGCAGTGGTGATGGCCAGCCGGCTCGGCTTCGAGATGGACCCGCTCGTCGTGGAAGCCATCGCCGAGCACCGGCAGCTGATCACGACAGCCGCCCCGGCCCGGCTGCTCGAGGAGTACTACAAGATTCTCCGGTCCGGATACTCAGAGGCCACGTTCCGGGCCCTGGCGCGCGCCCGGCTGCTCGAGCTCATCACGCCCGAGCTGAAGTCGCCGCCCGACGAGCTCTGGGACTGGCTCGAGAAGCTCGACCGCTACCGGCAGGGCTTTGAAACCGCGCCGCCCGCGCTCACCAACCCGATCCTGATTTCGGCGCTGCTGATGCCCTCGGGCGTCTGGGAGCGCAGCATGGCCTCGGCGCCCCCCGCGCCGCGCGAACCGGCCGGTTCGAAGACGCGGCGCCGGCGGTCGCCCCCGGGTGAACGTCTCGAGTTCGGGATGCTGCCGGTCGCGCGCCGAGACATCGACACGCTGCGCCAGATCACGCAGATCGTGCCGAAGCTGTCGGATCCGCTGCTGCCCGAGCGCGCCGCGCGCACGATCCTGCGGCGCCCCGCGTTCCGCGACGCGCTTGTCTGGCTCGAAATCTACGGCGACGCGCCCGAGATCGTCGCGGAGTGGAAAGGGACGCTCGAGGCGGCCGACGACGGCGAGCGCCCAGCGGCCGCCGGGGACGGCCCGGCGCCCGGTCGCCGCCGTCGGCGACGACGCCGACGGCGACGACGGACGGCGCCGGACGCAGACGACTCGTAGGCCGCCCGGCCTACCCGTGCCGGCGCTCGAACTCGCGCATGAACTCGACGAGCGCGTCGATGCCGGCCTCCGGGAACGCGTTGTAGATCGACGCACGGAGGCCGCCTACCGAACGGTGCCCCTTCAGGCCGTCGAACCCGGCGGCAGTCGCTTCCTTCACGAACAGCTTCTCCAGCTCCTCGCTCGGCAGCCGGAACGTCACGTTCATGGCCGACCGGCTTTCCGGCTCGGCGTGTGGTCGCCAGAATCCGGAGCGGTCGAGCTCGGCATACAGCTTCCCCGCCTTCCGATCGTTCACGGCGGCCATGGCTTCGAGACCGCCCTGCCGGATCAGCCACCGCAGGACCAGGCCGAGGATGTAGATCCCGAAGGTCGGCGGCGTGTTGTAGAGCGATCCGGCGCCGGCCTGCACGCGGTAGTTGAGCATGCTCGGCAGCGCGTCGGACGAGCGCTCGAGCAGGTCCTCGCGGATGACCACGACCGTCACGCCGGACGGCCCGAGGTTCTTCTGCGCGCCGGCGTAGATGAGCCCGAACTTCGTGACGTCAATCGGCCGCGAGAAGATGTTCGATGACGCGTCGCAGACGAGCGGGACGTCGCCGGTCTCCGGCACGTACTTGAACTCGGTGCCGAAGATCGTGTTGTTCGACGTCATGTGCACGTAGGCCGCGCCGCTGTCGAGCTGCAGCTCCTGCTGCGACGGAATCCGCCGGAAGCCGCCCTCTTCGGTCGTCGCGGCCACGCGGGTCGCGCCGACCTTCTTCGCTTCCTTGAGCGCCTTCTTCGACCAGTCGCCGGTGACGATGTAGTCGGCCGAACGCCCCTCGGCCAGCAGGTTCAGCGGAACGGCCGAGAACTGCAGGCTGGCGCCCCCCTGCAGGAAGAGCACCTTGTAGCTGTCGGGCACGTTGCCCAGCGTGCGGAAGTCGGCCTCGGCCCGCTGAATGATCTCGTCGAACGTCTTCGAGCGATGGCTGATCTCCATCACCGACATGCCGACGCCGGGGAGCGCGACCAGGTCGCGCTGGGCCTCTTCGAGCACTTCGACCGGCAGGACCGCCGGTCCGGCAGAGAAGTTGTAGATCCGATGAACAGGCATAGTCAGAATCCGCCCCGATGATGAACGAGTCGCACCCGCGCCGGCGGGCACGCTTCCGATCATTTCATGGATGGCGGTCGACCGGAACGATCGCCGTCAGATTCTGTGGACGAGCAGCCCGTCGCGCAGCTTCGGCTCGAACCAGGTCGACTTCGGCGGCATGATGCCGCCGGCATCGGCAATGGCCATCAGGTCGTCGACCGAGACGGGATACATCGAGAACGCCACGGCCGCCAGCCCGGCATCGACACGGCGTTCGAGCTCACCGGTGCCGCGGATGCCCCCGACGAAGTCGATGCGGGCGTCGGTGCGCGGGTCCTCGATACCGAGGATGGGCGCCAGGATGCGCCGCTGCAGCACCTCGACGTCGAGGGTGTCGGCGCGCGGCGCATCGGGCGGCGCCGGCGGCAGGGTGAGCGTGTACCACCGCCCGGCGACGTACATCGACACACGGCCGGCCGCATCGGGCGACGGCCCGCCGTCGCCCAGCCCCGCCACCCGCCCGACGGCGTCGATGAACGCCTCGGGCGTCATCCCCGCGAGATCCTTCACGACCCGGTGGTAGGGCAGGATCTGCATCTGGTCGTGCGGAAAGGCCACGGCCACGAACCTCCCCGACTCCTCGGTCGCCTCGCCTCGCTCGACCAGCGTGCGGTGCGCCCGGGCCGCGCTGGCCGCCCGGTGGTGACCGTCGGCGATGTAGAGCACGTCGATGGCGGCAAAGGCCTTCACGAGCGCATCGCGGTCGGTCCCGGCCGCCCGCCAGATGGTGTGCTCGACGCCATCGGGCGCGGTGAAGTGATACTCCGGCGCGCCCTGCGTCACGCGGTCGACGATGGCGCCAATGTCGGGCCAGGCGCGGTACGTCAGGAACACGAGGCCGGTCTGCGCGCGCAGTTCGACGATGTGACGCGTCCGGTCGTCCTCCTTGTCGCGGCGGGTCTTCTCGTGCTTCCGGATCAGGTCGCGCTCGTATTCGTCGACCGAAAAGCAGCCGGCCAGCCCGGTCTGCACGTGCTGCCCCATCCGCAGCCGATAGCAGTACAACGACGGCTCGTCGTCGACCACGAGCAGGGCGCTGGCGATGAGCCGGTCGAGGTTCTGCCGGGCGCGCTCGTAGACGCGCGCGTCGTAGGGATCGACACCCTCGGGCAGATCGATCTCCGAACGGGTCACGTGCAGGAAGCTCAGCGGGTTGCCTTCCGCGAGCGCGCGCGCCTCGGCCGCGTCGACAACGTCGTAGGGCACCGACGCAACCTGTGCAGCAGCAGCGGGGGCCGGGCGGAGCGCCCGGAAAGGAAACAGTGCCGACATTGGAAGAACCGGCCCGGCCGACTCAGTCGGCCGAGGCCATCAGGACCGGCACCGAGGCCGGCTCGCGCATCTGACGCAGCGCCTCGTCACGGAACCGGATGAAGTCGTCCATCCGCTCGGCCGCGATCGGCTCGCCGGCGGGCATGTTGGCGAATGCCGTCACCGGGTTGACGTAGGTGCCGTTCTTACGGACGCGGTAGTCGAGGTGCGGCCCGGTGGCCGTTCCGGTCATGCCGACGTAGCCGATGACGTCGCCCTGCGCCACGCGCACGCCCGGCCGGATGCCCGGCCCGAACCCGCTCAGGTGCAGGTACATCGTTTCGTAGCCGCCCGAGTGGCGGAGGTGAACGAGGCGCCCGGCTTCGCCGGCCCAGCCGGCGCGGACGACCACGCCGTCGGCAACGGCCAGCACGCGCGTGCCGGTGGGTGCGCCGTAGTCGACGCCCAGATGCGGCCGCCGGGTGCCGTGCACCGGGTGCAGGCGGTTGTACGAGAAGCCCGACGTGATGCGCGGGTCGAACGGCAGCGGCGTCTTCAGGAACTGGCGACGGAGCGACTGGCCGTCTTCGTCGTACCACGCGTCCTTGCCGTCGGCGTCGGGGAACCGGAATGCCGTCAGGCGGCGGCCGTCGACCTCGATGACGGCCGCGTGGATGTCGCCGTAGCCGATGAACTCGCCATTGCGCACGGCGCGGTCGAAGAGCACGGTGAACGTGTCGCCCTGCCGCAGGTCGGTATTGAAGTCGACCTCGCCCGAGAAGATCTCGGCGAGCCGGATCGGCAGCATCCGGTTCTCGCGCCCGCGGGTGAAGGCGGCGATCAGCGAGTTGGCCTCGGGCGTAATCTCCGCCGTGACCGTCGACCTGACGAACTCCTTCGGCAGCGTCACACGCTCGACGTCGAAGGGCACCGTCGTCGATCCGTCGGCGTCCTCGCGGAAGACGATGCGCAGCAGTTCGTCGGTGTTGATCTGGTAACGGAACTCGCGGAACAGGCCGTCGAGCGTCTTGACGACCCAGTACTGCTGGTTCGCCCGCAGCTCGCGCGGGTTGAAGACGTTCCTGACGGCCGAGACGACGGCCGATGCCAGCTCGGGCGCCAGCTCCTGCTGGCGCAGCAGGCTCTCGAACGTGGCGTTACGCGGGACGACGGCCTGGATGGTGGTGGCTTCGGCGAGGAGCCTGACGTCCTCGCGGAGCGCCCGCGGCTCGTCCGACGATCCCGAGTAGCAGCCGGCCAGCATCAGCGCGGCACAGACGACGAACACCGGCACCGGGGAGCTTCGTCTCGGCATCACGACCGCAGCAGTCTAAACGATGCAAACACAGGAGTTCCAGCATTTTGTGCCGATCGCTGATGAAGCGGCGATGAAGGATCGTGATCTGCCGGCGCGTTGCGTGCCGCGGCGTGCGATTCGGCGCGTGAAAACAGAAAAGGCGGACGCGAAACGCGTCCGCCTTCCGGTCGGTCAACCGGCTGAAACCGGCTCAGAACGGGAAGACGACACCGACACCGAAGCGGTTGCCGTTGAAGCCGTCACCGTCGTAGCTGGTGCGCCGGTAGTCGTACTGGGCACGCACGTTCAGGCGATCGCTCACCGGAACCTCGATGCCGCCGCCGATCTGGAAGGCAAAACCGTTCTCCGAGTCGAAGTCATCGATGCTGTAGCGCTCGAGACCGAGCAGCACCTGGACGAACGGGTTCACGGGCGCCTCGATCGTCGGGATGTAACGGACACCGGCGAGGTACGACGTGATGGTGGCCCCATCGAAGTCGTTCAGGCCGAAATCGCCCACAATCGCGAAGTTGGGAGCAATCCCGCCGGCCAGGTCCACCTGGAAGCCGACGCCGGTGTCGTCACCCTCCTCGTTGAGGAAGGTCAGGTTCACGCCGAGCGAGTTCTGCGCAGCGGCGGGGACCGCCATCGCCGTGGTCAGCGCGAGGGCGGCAAACATCTGCTTGAGGAATGAAATACGCACTTCTTGATAGCCTCCGAACCCGTCGAATCAGCAACGGGCATCTCCAAGAATACGACGAAACTGTCGAGCCGAAGTTCACGAATTTCGACAAGTTTGTCGAATCCGGAAGGCTAAATCATTGATTCCACACAACTTGCCGACTGGATCAAACGGCCGGCAGATCGATGGACAGGGTGTCGACCCTGCCGGTTCTCAGGTCGATGCGCCGGACCGCATGGTTGTTCGTGTCGGCCACGAATACCGTCGATCCGGTAGCAGAGATACCGCCGGGCTCGTAGAAGCGCGCAGACAAAAGATCGCCGTCGAGCAGACCTTCGTCGCCGTCACCGGCGAGCGTCCGTACTTCGCCCGTTGAAGGATCGACCGTCCGAATCCGGTGGTTGTACGTGTCGGCCACGAGCAGATGGCCGTTCGACGCCGTAATGCCGAGCGGATGCTGGAACCGGGCGTCGTCGCCCCGGCCGTCGCGATGACCGAACTCGAACAGGTCGCCGCCCGCGAGCGTTCGCACCTCGTTGACCGGTGGCAGACTCACGAGCCGCACGATGTTCGACTCGCTGTCGGCGACAGCCAGCTCGCGGCCGACGCGGGCCAGGCCCGAAGGCTGCGCGAACGCCGCTTCGTCGGCCGGACCATCGACGCGCGCTTCGCGGCCGGAGCCCGCGTACGGAAACGCCAGGCCCCTGACGAGGTCGATGACCCAGAGCTGGTGTGATCCGGCCATCGCCACGAACAGCAGCGAGTCGTCGAGCGCCAGATCCCACGGGGAGTTCAGCGAGCGCTCGCGTGCCGCGCCGCCTTCGGCGCCCCACCCGGCCTGACGTCCCGTCCCGGCCACGGTCGACACGACACGCGTGTTCAGGTCGGCCGCCCGCACCGCGTGATTGAGCGTGTCGGCAATGTAGAGGATGCCGGACGCCGCATCGAACGCCATCCCCTGAGGACCGGCGAACCGCGCGGCATCGAAGGCCCCGTCGAGCAGTCCCGGCTCGAGCACCGCATTGCCGATGCCTCCGCCGCCGATCACGTCGGTCACCGTGCCATCGAACGTGCAGACGAGGACGCGATGATGGTTCGTGTCGGCCACGAAGAGCCGGCCCGTCGTCTCGTCGGCCAGCACCTTCCCGGGAAAGGCGAGCGCCTGCGTGCGGATGCGTTCGCGCTCGAGCGACACCGGCAGCGGCTGTCGATCGATCAGGCCCTGCTCGTCGAACACATGGACCACCGCGGCAATCGCCTGATCGAACGCCTCGGCGTTCCCCTCGCCCGACGCGGTTCCGACGACGTAGCCTTCGGGGTCGATGAGGACCTGAGTGGGCCAGGCTCGCGGTCCGTAGCTGCGCCAGATCCGGAAGTCGCCGTCGTTGACCACCGGGTGCTCGATGCCGTACCGGACGAGAATCCGCCGCAGGTTCTCCGACTTCCGCTCGTTCGTGAACTTCGCCGAGTGGACGCCGATCACCACGAGTTCGTCGCGGTACTTCCGCGCGAGCCGCTGCAGGTCGGGAATGACGTGCATGCAGTTGATGCAGCCGTACGTCCAGAAGTCGAGCAGGACGACCTTGCCGCGCAGCGCCCGCAGCGACAATGGTCGCGCGACGTTGAACCATTCGGCATCGGGTGGAAAGTCGGGTGCGTGAATGCGGGGGGATTCGGGGGTCGACATGGGCGATCTCGTACGGTAGCGGCGGGAGTGACGGGCGGGCCCGAAGCAGGCCCGCCCGCGATTCGGCAGACGGTCGCGTCGTCAGCTGCCCTGGCTGGCCGCCGCAATCCGGGCCAGCTGCTTCTGGATCTCGGCTTCCGGGATCCAGCGGCCGTGCAGCATCACACCTTCGCGCTGCTGGACGTTCGCCACGTCCTCGAGCGGGTTGGCGTTGAGCAGGATGAAATCGGCGCGATGCCCGATGGCCACCTGGCCGAAGCTCTCGGCGAGGCGGAAGTGCCGGCCGACGGCGGCCGTGCCGCTGTGGAGCACCTGGAACGGCGTCATGCCCGCAGCAATCATCCGCTCCATCTCGCGATGGATCGAGAAGCCGGGCACGTTGAACTGCTGCGGCGCGTCACTGCCGAGCAGGATTCGCGCGCCCTGGTCCGAGAGCATCTTCAGCAGTTTCATCCGGTTGTCGATGTAGTGCTTTGCGGCCTCGGCGTCGAACTTCGGATTCTTGAGCCGGCTGCCGAGCGACTTCGTCCACTGCTCCACCGTCTCGCGGGGCAGGTACTTCAGCTCGGGCAGCGAGGTCCGTTCCTCGAACGACACCGGCCCCCGCAGCGTCTCCCACACGTACATCGTCGGGACGAGCCAGACGCCCGACTTGACGGTCTTCTCGACGAGCGGCCGCATCTCGGCCTCGGTCAGCGGTCGATCGGTCCCGCCGAGGTTCTCGATGAACATGTCGAGGTGATCGATGGTCTCCTGGCGCGACTCGAGCGCGTGCTCCACGCCCACGGCCTGCGGCACGTGCCCGGCGAACGGAATGAAGAGCTCCTGTGCCGTCTTCGCCATCGCGTCGTAGCTTTCGAGGCTCAGGCCGGGCAGCACCTTCAGCAGGTCCCAGCCCTCGGCCTTCTGCTGCTTGACGCGCGCGATCGCGTCCTCGGGCGACTTGACGGTTCCGCCGCTGAAGGCCGGGCCGGCCAGGAACAGCTGCGGCGAGATGATTTCGCCGCGCGCCGCTCGCTCGCGAAGCTCGAGCTGCCCGGGCGCGCCCTGCATCCCGCGGACCGTCGTGACGCCGTTGGCGACGAACAGGTACAGAATCGACTCGAGGTACTCCGGATCGGATGACTCCGGCGACGGCAGATGACCGTGCATCTCGGCCAGCCCCGGCATCAGGTACTTGCCGCGTCCGTCGATCGTCGTCGCTCCCTCGGGCACCGGCGTCGACGACGACGGCCCCATGGCGATGACCTTGCCGTCGCCGACGACGACGGTCCAGTCCTGGAGGACGTGCTCGCGGTCCATCGGGACCGCGTTCACGTTGACGAAAGCCGTGAGCTCCCGGTACGGCGTGACCTGGCTGCCCTGTGCAAAGGGCCGGGCGATGACGCCTGCAACGGTCATCGCCGCCAGGAGCATGAGCGTTGCTGTCCTTTTCATGTCCATCTCCTGCCTCGTGAATGGCGCGGCAGCAGCCGCGCCGAAGCTGTCTCGAGGGCAGGCGCGGCCTCTCCGGTCTGTCCGCGGCGCAGCGACCGGCCTGCTCGAGCTCGGGATCGAACCAGGACAGACTACCGGAAACCGGCGGGACGCGAAACGTGACGCACGAAGCGGACGACCGCATCGATCCACGCCTCGTGCGTGGCCTCGAGATGCGCAGCGTGATCGCCCCCATCGAGTACGACCACATCGGACGGCGTACCCGACGACCGGATACGCGCCGCGAGACGTTCCGCCTGCCCCGCGACAATCGTGGGATCGCGCCTGCCGTAAAGGAACAGTACCGGCACTCGGATGCGGGCCGGATCGATGAGGTTGAACTGCGCTTCGCCGGCAACGGGCGCCTGGAACGGATCGGCGGCCAGCGCCTGCTCGACGAACGCGCGCACGAGAGCCGGCTCGGCAACGTCGGGCGAGACGAAGTCGCTGCGCGCCGCATCGGCGGTGTTCGCCGCAGGCCGCCCGGGCCTGGCCGCCGCCGCGTCGCCGAATCTCGCACCTGGCTCGAACGCAAATCCGTAGACGACGAGGCCGGCGACTCGCAGGCGCGCGTCGCGCGCCGCGAGCAGGGCAATCGCACCGCCCCGGGACCAGCCGACGAGCACGGGCGCCGGCAGCGCCGGATGACGGGACGCGATCCAGCCGAGCACGGCCGAAATGTCGGCCGCTGCGCGCTGCGGCGTCAGCGCGCCCGACGGATCGAGCGGCGTTTCGCCATATCCGCGCAGGTCGACGGCATACGCGGCGACGCCGCGCGAGGCCAGCGACGCCAGCACGGAACGGTCGAGGCCCGGCACCTGCAGATCGAAGCCGGGCCGTGCGCTCCACGTCCGCCCGTGCACGAGCAGCACGGCCGCAGCCGGCTGTTCCGGAACCCGGCCCCAGACGACGACAGGATGCCCCTCGACCTGGACGATATGCCGTTGACGGGACGCGACGTCGTTCCGCTGTGCGGCCTGCAGCGCAGACGTGGCAACGACACACACAGCCACGCAGGCGGCCGCGAGCGCTGCCGGCCGTCGTCGTTCAACGGCGCCCGAAGATCGATCCCAGCGTGCCACGGATGATCGATCGGCCGAGGGCCGATCCGATGCTGCGCGCGGCGCTGCGGGCGGCCGACTCGATCACGCCCTCGCGACGGCCGCCGCGCGGCCCTGTGCTGCCGAACAGGATCTCGGTCAGGCGATCGCCACCTCGCGTGTCGCCCGCGCGCGGCGCCTGCCCCTGCCGGCCCGCGCCGGCCGCCGTCGAGTCGCGATCGACGCGCGCGCGCAGCTTTTCGTAGGCCGACTCCCGATCGATCGTCTCTTCGTAGTGCCCCCTGACGATCGACGTCGCCATGACGCGCGCCCGTTCTTCGGGCGTGATCGGCCCGATGCGCGAAACGGGCGGATAGATCCACGCACGTTCGACGACCGTCGGCATGCCCTTCGCGTCGAGACACGACACGAGCGCCTCGCCGATCCCCAGCTCCGCGATGGCGTCGCGGGTGTCGAAGGCGGGATTCGGCCGCAACGTATCGGCAGCCGTGCGCACGGCCCGCTGATCGCGCGGCGTGTGCGCGCGCAGCGCGTGCTGCACGCGGTTGCCAAGCTGCGATAGCACGCGCTCGGGAATGTCGAGCGGATTCTGGGTGACGAAGTACACCCCGACGCCCTTCGATCGAATCAGCCGGACCACCTGCTCGATCTTCTCGACGAGCGCATCGGGGGCATCGTCGAACAGCAGGTGCGCTTCGTCGAAGAAGAAGACGAGACGCGGCCTCTCCGGATCACCGGTCTCCGGCAGACGCTCGAACAGTTCCGACAGCATCCAGAGCAGGAAGCCCGCATAGACGCGCGGAGCCTGCATGAGCCGCTCGGCCGCCAGCACGTTCACGATGCCGCGCCCCTCGATCGTCTGCATGAAGTCGGCGATGTCGAGCTCGGGCTCACCGAAGAACCGGTCGCCACCCTGCTCCTCGACGGCAAGCAGTGCGCGCTGAATGGCGCCGATCGAGGCGGCCGAGATGTTGCCGTACTCCGTCCGGAGCGCACGCGCGTTCTCGCCCGCGAACTGCAGCATCGCCCGCAGGTCCTTCAAGTCGAGCAGCAGCAGCCCGGCATCGTCGGCGACGCGGAAGACGAGGGAAAGAACGCCCCGCTGAGTTTCGTTCAGGTCGAGGAGGCGGCTCAGGATGAGCGGCCCCATATCGGAGATCGTGGCGCGGACCGGGTGGCCGCTGCTGCCGAAGACATCCCAGAACGTGACGGGACAGGCGGCAGGCTCGGGGATTGGCAGGCCGTACTGCTCGAGGCGGGCGGTGAGCTTCGGCGAAAGCGTTCCCGGTGCCGCCAGCCCCGCCAGGTCGCCCTTCACGTCGGCCATGAACGTCGGCACGCCGATCGACGAAAAGCGTTCGGCGAGCACCTGCAGCGTGACGGTCTTGCCGGTACCGGTCGCGCCGGTGATCAGCCCGTGGCGGTTCGCCATGGCGGGCAGCAGACCGAGGGCCTGCCCCGCCGATGTCCTGGCAAAGATGAGCGGCTCCAGCATCGCGCCATGGTAGACCAGAGCCGGCCGGCGACGATGGCCCGGTGGCGGCCGACGGGCGGCGGCTCAGGAGGCGGTGCCGGTGCGTTCGAGGCCCGTGGTCGGCTGGCGGCGTCGGCTCGACGCGGCAAGCTCCTTGGCCTCGTAGAGCAGCTTGTCGGCAGCGCGCAGCAGCTGGGTTGGCGAGGCGCCGTCGCGCGGGAAGACGGCCACGCCGCCGCTGACCGAAATCGTCAGCGGGCCGGCAGCCGCCGCGAGGCGCTCCGAGATGCGCCGCAGCACGGTGTACCCCCCGGCCTCGCCGGTCTCGGGCAGCACGATGGCGAACTCGTCGCCGCCGTACCGCGCCGGGGTATCGATGGCCCTGCAGGTCTGCCGCAGCGTTTCGGCCAGCCGGCACAGCGCGCGGCTTCCCGCCAGGTGCCCGTGCTGGTCGTTGATGTCCTTGAGGCCGTTCATGTCGAGAAAGAGCACGGAGAACGGCCGGCCCGTGCGGTTCGAGCGCGCGATTTCGCCGCGCAGCACATCGAGCAGGCGGCGGTAGTTCGCCAGCCCCGTGAGCGGATCGGTCGTTGCCAGCTCGCGCAGCTGCTCGGTAGCGCGACGATGCTCGGCGACGACCGCGGCGATGACCGCAGCCATCGCGCCCATCACGACGACATAGGCCTGCACGAGCACCATGGCCTCGTAGGCGCTGTCACGCACGAAGGGACCGTAGCCGTGCATGGTGCCCCACGCGGCAGTACCGCAGAGCGTTGCCGCCGCCAGTGCCACCGTCCGGCGCCCCTGCCGGAAGGCCGCCCACAGCAGGAACGGCACGCAGAGGAACTCGAGCGGATAGTTCTGCACGTCGCTCGGGAAGCGGCCCGCGAAGACGGC
>QGVF01000206.1 GCA_003242705.1 Acidobacteriota bacterium | reverse complement strand
CCGCGTGATCGGCGTCATCGATCGGGAGGACGATGCGGCACGATTCGGGGCGCGGCTGCAGATGGTGCGACGCAGCGACCTGCATCGGGTACTGGCCGATGCGGCGCGTGCGGCCGGCGTCCGGGTGGAGTTCGGCCGGACGCTCACCGCCATCGACCGGAGTACCGACGCGTCCGTCACGGCACACTTCGCAGACGGCAGCCACGAGCAGGGCGACATCCTGATCGGGGCGGACGGCATCCGCTCGGACACGCGGCGGCTCGTGCTGCCGGACGCACCCGAGCCCGAGTGGAGCGGACTGTTCGACTGTGGCGGCATCACCGACACGGCAACTGTCGGCTTTCCGGCCGGCGTCAACGTGATGGTGTTCGGCCGTCGCGCCTTTTTCGGCGCGTTCCGCACCCCGGACGGTCAGGTCTGGTGGTTCCAGAACTGCGGGCAGAAGCCGGCCGATCACGTGCTGCGCGACCCGCTCGCGCTGCGTGCCCACGCGGCGTCGCTGCATCACGGCGATCCGTCGTGGATCCGGCACGTCATCGAATCGACCGGACGGATCGTCGGTCCCTTTCCTCTGCACGACATCCTGTTCATGCCGCGGTGGCACGACGGCCGCGTCTGCCTGGCAGGCGACGCCGCACACGCGACGACGCCGAGCTCCGGACAGGGAGCGTCGCTCGCGCTCGAAGACGCGATGGTGCTCGCGCAGTGTCTGCGCGATGCGCGGTCGCCGGAGCTGGCGTTCGAGGCGTTCGAGCGCGCGCGGCGGCAGCGCGTGCAGACGATCGTCCGGCAGTCGCGCCGCGCCGGCAACACGAAGGCCGTGCCGAACCGGGCGCTGGAATGGGTGCGCGATCGGCTCCTGCCGATCTTCCTGCGACTGGGCGCGGCGGCTCAGGAGCGGCAGTACGCGTACCGCATCGACTGGACACACCGCTTCGCCTGAGGTCGGACGGCGCTTCGGCTCCGGCCGGCCGCGGTGCGTCCGTTTCGGTCGCGCAGGTTCTGGCGCCTGTCACAACGCGGCGTGTCGTGCGTCTTCGGATCAGACGGCCGGCGACGGAAACGCGGTACGGAAGGCCCGCGCCGGCCAATTCATCGGCGCACCGGAGCGCACGTTACGGAGGACTCATGCAGCCAAGAATCGACGTGACCCGTTACCAGCAGCACTCGAAGCTGCGCCAGGCGATGCTGGCGCTGCAGCACGAAGTCGAAGCGTCGGGCCTCGAGCCCTCGCTCCTCGAGCTGGTGAAGATTCGCGCCTCGCAGCTCAACGGCTGCGCCTACTGCCTCGACATGCACACCAAGGATGCGCGGGCGCTCGGCGAGACCGAGCAGCGCATCTACGCGCTGAGCGCCTGGCGCGAGACGCCGTTCTTCACCGATCGCGAGCGCGCCGCGCTCGAATGGACTGAAGCGCTCACGTTCGTCGGCAGGACGCACGCGCCCGACGACGTGTACGAGCGGGTGCGGGAGCACTTCGACGAGGCCGGGTTCGTCGCGCTGACGTTCGCCATCGCGACGATCAACGCCTGGAACCGGCTCGCGCCGGC
>QGVF01000165.1 GCA_003242705.1 Acidobacteriota bacterium | reverse complement strand
TCGAGGTGGGCGGCGGCGGCTACTTCGAGCTCGAGTCGACCGCCGACCTGACGGCGGCCTTCGAGCGCATTTCGCACGAAATCCACAACCAGTACCTGATCGGCTACACGCCGCCCGCGCTCGACGGCACGCTGCACGCGCTCGAGGTCCGCGTCAGGCGCGCCGATCTCACCGTGCGCGCCCGCCGTTCGTATCTGGCCGCTGCCGACTGACATCCAGCCGTTTACCCGGGTCCACGTCTTCTGCTACGGTGCGGGGCGGACTACGGGAGTCAGCAGCGGCATGACGGGAACGTGGAGAGAGCGGGCCGTGTCGGCCGACGAGGCCGTGGCGTTCGTCCAGAGCGGGATGCGTCTCTTCGTGCACGGCGCGGCGGCCACGCCGACCGTGCTGCTCGAGGCGCTCGCGCGCCGGACCGACCTCGAGGACGTGCGGCTCTATCACCTGCACACCGAGGGGCCGGCACCCTTCGCCGAGCCGGAACAGGCGGCGCGACTGCGTTCCGTGTCGCTGTTCATCGGCAGGCCGGTGCGCCAGGCCGTCGACGAGGGACGCGCCGACGTCGTGCCGATCTTCCTGTCGGACATTCCGGCCCTGTTCCGCGCCGGGCAGGTCCGGCTCGATGCGGCCTTCGTCTCCCTGTCGCCACCCGACCGCCACGGGCTCTGCACGCTCGGGACCTCGGTCGACGCCGCTCGGGCGGCCGTCGATACCGCCGCGCGGGTCGTGGGCGTGATCAACGCGCGCATGCCGCGCACACACGGCGACACGATCGTGCCGATCGATCGGCTCGACGCGTTCGTGCTGGCCGACACGGCGCTGCACGAGCACCGGTGTCCCGACGAAAGCGACGTCGACGCACGCATCGGGGAGCTGGTGGCCGGGCTCATCGAGGATGGCTCGACGCTGCAGATGGGGATCGGGACGATTCCGGATGCCGTATTGCGGCGCCTGGGCAACAAGCACGACCTCGGCGTCCACACCGAGATGTTCTCGGACGGCATCATCGACCTGGTGCTCAACGGCGTGATCACGAACCGCTGCAAGCGGATTCACCCCAACCGCATCGTCACCTCGTTCGTGTCGGGCACCCGGCGGCTGTTCGACTTCGTCGACGACAACCCGCGCGTCGAGTTCCACGGCTGCGACTGGACGAACGACACGGCAATCATCCGCCGCAACCCGAAGGTGGTGGCGATCAACTCCGCGATTGAGATCGACCTGACGGGGCAGGTATGCGCCGACTCGATCGGGCACCGGATTTACTCGGGCATCGGTGGCCAGATGGACTTCATCCGCGGTGCGGCCCTGTCGCCGGGCGGCAGGCCCATCATTGCGCTGCCGTCGACAGCCAGGAACGGCACGGTGTCCCGCATCGTCTCGACGCTGCGACCGGGTGCAGGGGTGGTCACGACGCGCGGCCACGTGCACTGGGTGGTGACCGAGTACGGCGCGGTCAACCTGCACGGCCTGACGCTGCGCCGGCGCGCCGAAGCGCTCATCTCGATCGCGCATCCCGACTTCCGGGCGGAACTCCGGCGCGAGGTGGCGGCCATCCGTCACTTCTGAACGGCCCGGACGGGCCGGCAACCGGAGCGGCGCGGTCGCCGCCTCCGCTATCATCGAATGATGTTCCGCTCGTTCAGTCCCCGCGCCGTCGTCTTCGACCTCGACGGCACCATCGTCGACAACATGGCGTGGCACGCGCAGGCCTTCGACGCCTTCGTCGAACGTCACGGGCTGCCGCCGATGGACATGGAGATGCGCCGGCGCACCGACGGCAAGCGCAATCGCGAGATCTTCCCGCTGCTGTTCGGACGCGAGCTGAGCGAGGCCGAGATCGCGGCGCTCGAGGAAGAGAAGGAAGGCATGTACCGGGAGCTGTCGCGGGGCCGGCTCGAGCCGCTGCGCGGCCTGACCGACCTGCTGGACCTGCTCGATGCGGCCGGCATCGTGGCTGGTGTCGCGACATCGGGGCCGAGGAAGAACGTCGAGCACTCGCTGGCCGAGATCGGCCTCGCGCATCGCTTCAAGGCCATCGCGCGCGGCGATCAGGTGAAGCACGGCAAGCCGGCGCCCGACGTCTTTCTGCACGCGGCCGGCCTGCTGGGCGTGGCGCCGGAAGACTGCCTGGCGTTCGAAGACGCGCCGCTCGGCGTGGTGGCCGCGCGTCGGGCCGGCATGGCGTGCGTGGCGGTCACGACGAGCTACGACGCGGCCACCTTCGAGCGCGCCGAGGTCCGGCCGCACGCGGTGTATCCCGACTTCGCCGCCTTCCTCGCAGCGGAACGGACCGCGCCGATCGTCACGCCCGCCGGCCGCTGAGCCCGCCCGGAGCGGGAGCTGTCCGGTCGATTCTGCGGCCGGCCGCGACGATTGTCTGCTACCATGGACTATTGCTTCCCGCCGATTCCTGCGGCCACCTGCCGCTCCCTCTTGCTCTCGCTCTAAGGAACAACGTTTGTCTTTTGCTGAACTGAACCTCAATCCAGCCGTACTGCGCGCCGTCGCGGATCTCGGCTTCGAACGGCCGACGGCCGTGCAGGCCGATGCCATTCCGGCCGTTCTCGCAGGGCGTGATGTGCTCGGCTGTGCCCGCACGGGCAGCGGCAAGACGGGCGCCTTTCTGCTTCCGATCATCAATGCCATTGCCGACAGGCCGCGTGGGGTGACGCGCGCGCTGGTGCTCGTCCCGACGCGCGAGCTGGCGGCGCAGGTGCTGCAGGACTTCCGCGACTTCGCGCGTCACACCGCCGTGCGGGCCGCGGCCATCTACGGCGGCGTAGCTCCAGGACCGCAGGCCGATGCGCTGCGCCGCGGCACCGACGTCGTGGTCGCGACGCCCGGCCGCCTGCTCGATCACCTGCGGAACGGGGTGGGACGCTTCGATGCGCTCGAGACGCTCGTCCTCGACGAAGCCGATCGCATGCTGGACATGGGCTTTCTGCCCGACATCCGTCGCGTGCTGCAGCATCTGCCGGCCCGGCGTCAGACGCTGTTCTTCAGCGCGACAATGCCGCCGGCGATCCGGGCCCTGACGCGTGAGCTGCTCACCAGCCCGGTGACGATCGAACGCGAGCCGCCGTCGACGACGCCCTCGGCCATCGAGCAGGCGATCTACCCGGTGGCCGAGAACCTGAAGGCCGATCTCCTTGTCGAGCTGCTGCGGCGCGGCGACATCCGCCAGGCGCTCGTCTTCACCCGCACGAAGCACCGCGCCAACCGGCTTGCCGATCGCCTCGCGGCGGAAGGGATCCGGGCCGCGCGCATTCACGGGAACCGCTCGCAGGGCCAGCGGACGCAGGCGCTCGACGACTTCAAGGCGGGACGACTGCCCGTGCTCGTGGCGACCGACATCGTCGCGCGCGGGATCGACGTCGAGGCGCTCGAGCACGTCGTCAACTTCGACGTGCCGGTGGCGGCCGAGGACTACGTGCACCGGGTCGGCCGTACGGGCCGGGCCGGCGCCACCGGCGAGGCCTTCACGCTGGCATCGCCCGGGGAGCGCCAGCTCGTGCACGCTATCGAGCGGGCTCTCGGCCGCAAGCTGCCGCGACGGACGCTGGCCGACTTCGACTACAACGCCGCAGGGCGCGCGCTCGAAGTGCCGCTCGCGCAGCGGATTGCGGAGATCCGTCGCCGGAAGGCGGAGGATCGGGCGCGGGCCGAGGCCAGGCGGCAGCGCCGCCCGGCGTTTGCCGGCTCGGCCGCGGCGAGTCCGGCGCAGCGCACCTTCGACGGCGGACGACCTGCGGGGCGTCGTCGGCGGGGCGGCCGGCCGCGCGTCGGGGCGGCTGCCGGCCACGGCCGGTCGTGAAGCGCTACCCAGGCGCCGCCGATCGGTCTACACTCTTGCAGATTGGGCGGACGCCGTCGGCCGGAGGCCGGCGACGCCCGCCGGGTGTCGCATCCGGGTCGTGCCGTGTGGCCCGGCGGCGATCGAACGAGCTACACGGCATGCGCGCCCGTCGAGACTGCGGGCCGGCGCGGCACGACCGCGCGGACCGCCTGCGGGCAGCGGCAGAACCCATCCGGGAAAGGACCGCGTGACTCGCGACGAACGTCTTCGCATAGCTGTTTTCATCGACTTCGACAACATCGAGATCGGCGTCAAGAACACCCTCAACGCATCGTTTGATGCAGGCCTCGTCCTCGAAGCGCTCAAGGAGCGTGGGGAGGTCGTCTCGAAGACCGCCTACAGCGACTGGCAGCGTGCCGGCAACTACAGCCGGAACCTCACGCAGCACGCCATCAAGATGGTTCAGCGCAACCTGACGCCGGGCGGTGACAAGAACGGCGCCGACATCAACCTGGCCCTCGATGCCCTCGAGATGGCCTTCACGCATCCGCACATCAACGCCTTCGTCATCGTCGGCGGCGACAGCGACTTCATCAGTCTCGTCGAGAAGCTCAAGCAGTACGACAAGAAGGTGTTCGTGGTGGGCGGCCGGCAGTTCACCAGCGTGATCATGCAGCGCAACTGCCATGAGTTCATCGCGTACGAGAACCTGCTGGCCGCCTCGGGCGGCAGCCGGCGACCGGCCGAGCGCGGCGTCCGGGTCGAGCGCGTGCCGATCGAGCAGGCCATCCCGCTCGTCACGCGTGGCCTGAAGGTGCTTGCCGATCGTGAAGTGTCGCCACAGCTCGGCCTGCTGAAGTCGACGCTGCTGCAGCTCGACTCGACCTTCTCGGAGCGGAGCTACGGCGCCGGATCGTTCCGTGACTTCGTCGAGAAGCTCGAGAAGATCGGCGTCGTGAAACTGCAGGAGGTCAAGGGCAGCCTGCTCGTGACGCTGGTCGACGACGAGCGGGCCGACAGCGTGGCGACGGGTGACGAGGGCGAGGCCGTCGAGGCGACTCCCGCAGCGTCGGCCAATGGCGCGGGCCCGCGCGATCGCGACGCCAACGGCGACAACGGCCGGCCGCGCAGCGCGGCGCCGGCGATTGTCGGCACCCACGCCGAGGGCATCCGCGAGTTCCGCCGCATTCTGGCCACGGGCGAGGTGCGCCGCTGGCCGATGTATCTGCGCAACGTCAAGCAGCTCATCCGTCAGGTGAATGCCGACTTCGACGAGCGCGCCTACGGCTTCGCGAACCTCGTCGATCTGCTGCGCGCCGCCGCGCGCGAGAACATCCTCCGCGTCGATCGCGACCGCCAGGGCGTGGTCCGCGTCTTCCAGGGCACGGTCCCGCTCGAGGTGCCGCCGAAGAAGATTTTCGACATCGAAGACGAGCTTGCCGAAGAAGCGGCGCGGGCCGCCGCCGACGGCAACGTCGAAGCGGACGACGCGTCGGCGGCGGGTGCCGGCGGCGGCAGTGAGGACGATGACACGGACGCGGCCGCTGATGCCGCCGCCGCGCGTGAGGCCGACGAAGCGGCCGTGGACGCGGCGACTGGCGCCGACGACGCCGACGT
>QGVF01000042.1 GCA_003242705.1 Acidobacteriota bacterium | reverse complement strand
CCCACTCGCGCACATCGATGCCGTCGACGAGCACGCGCCCGCGCTGCACGTCGTAGAAGCGCAGCAGCAGGTTGATCAGCGTGCTCTTGCCCGATCCGGTCGCCCCCACGATGCCGACGCGCTGGCCGGGCTGGACCTCGAACGACACGTCGCGCAGCACCCAGTTCTCGTCGTCATAGGCGAACCAGACGTGATCGAACCGGATGTGGCCGCGCGCCGTCGCCGGGCGCCGCGGCGTTGCGGGCGGCAGCACCGCCGGTCGCGCGTCGAGCACGCCGAAGACGCGCTCGGACGCGGCCAGCGCGGCCTGCAGGATGTTGAACTTCTCCGACAGGTCGGAGATTGGCTGGAAAAAGCGCCGCGAGTACTGCAGGAACGCCACGAGCACCCCGAGCGACACCGTGCCATCCTGCGCCCAGCCGCTGCCGAACCAGATGATGAGCGCCGCCGACACCGATGCGAGCAGCTCGATGATCGGGTAGAACGACGCGTAGTAGACGATTGACCGGATGTTGACGTCGCGGTGCTCGCGGTTGATGCGTTCGAAGCGCGCCTCGGTCCGCGCCTCCTGATTGAACGCCTGCACGGTCGCCATGCCCGTCAGGTGCTCCTGCAGGAACGCGTTCAGCCGGGCGACGAGCGTCCGCACCTGCCGGTACGACTCGCGCACGTTCGTCCGGAACCAGTGCGCCGCCCAGGCCATGAACGGCAGGACCGAGAAAGCAACGAGCGCCAGGCGCCAGTCGATCGCGAGCATGACGGCCATGATGCCGACGAGCACCAGCACGTCGCCCACCACCGCCACCACGCCCGACGCAAACAGGTCGTTGAGCGCGTCGATGTCGGTCGTCACGCGCGTCATCAGCCGCCCCACCGGGTGGCGATCGAAGTAGCGCATGTCGAGCCGCTGGAACTGGTCGAACACCTGCCGGCGAAGCGTGTGCATCACGTGCTGTCCCGTCGTCTGGAGCAGCACGGTCTGGACGTATTCGCCCGCGAAACCGAGCACGAGCAGCAGGCCGTAGACGACCACGAGCCGGCCGAGACCCGCCAGGTCGCCCGGCAGGAAGTAGCGATCGATGGCCTGCTGCACGAGCCACGGCTGCGCCAGTTCGGCGAGCGAGGCGACGACCATCGCCGCGAACGCGCCGGCAATCGCGGCCTTGTGCGGTTTCAGGTAGCGCAGCAGCCGCCACAGCATCCGCGCGTCGCGCGCCCGGTTCCGGACGTCGTCGGCCTGCAGGCTCACGCGGCGGCCCTCCGCGGCGCGGGCCGGTGCCTACGAGACACGTGCGAGCTCCTCCTCGAGCTGCTGCCGGCGATGCATGTCGGCGTAGAGTCCGTCGGCTTCGACGAGCGACTCGTGCGTTCCCCGCTCGACGACGCGTCCGTGATCGAGGACGAGAATCTGGTCGGCGTCGCGAACGGTCGAGATCCGGTGGGCCACGATGATGCAGGAGCGCGACGCGCGCACCTGTCTGAGCTGTTCGAGAATGCGGTGCTCGGTCGCCGTGTCGACGGCCGACAGCGCGTCGTCGAGGATGAGGATCGGGCGATCGGCCAGGATGGCGCGGGCCAGCGCCAGCCGCTGCTTCTGACCGCCCGAGAGCGTAATGCCGCGCTCGCCAATCACGGTATCGTAGCCGTGCGGAAAGCCCGTCACGTCGTCGGCCAGCCCGGCGCGCGCGGCCGCCTCGGCCGCCTGCGCGCGGACCTCCGGCGCCCCCCACTCGTTCTCCGTCCCGAAGACGATGTTGCCGCCGATCGTGTCCGAGAAAAGGAACGGCTCCTGGGCGACGAGCGCCATCGTGCTCCGGACGGTCGCGAGCGGCAGATCGCGCACGTCAGTGCCGTCCAGAAACAGCATGCCGCGGTCGGGCTCGCGCAGCCGGAGCAGCAGGTGCACGAGCGTCGACTTCCCCGATCCGGTCGGTCCGACGATCGCCAGCGTCTGCCCCGGCTCGACAACGAACGAGACATCGGTCAGGGCAGGTGCGGACGCGCCGGGATAGGTGAACGTCAGGCCGCACGCCTCGATACGGCAGGGCCCCTCGCAGGGAACGCCTGGCGCGGAAGCCATGTCGACGGCCTCCGCGGGCGGCGTGTCGAAGACCTCGAGCATCCGCTTCCACGACGCCAGGCCGCGCTGCACGAGGTTGATCACCCAGCCGAAGGCGATGAGCGGCCAGCTGAGCAGCACGAGATAGCGGCTGAACGCGACGAAGTCGCCGAGCGTCATCCGATCGCTCATGACGGCGCGGCCGCCGAACCAGAGCATCAGCAGTCCGCTCAGGCCGAAGCAGAACGTCAGCGTCGGGTAGAAGGCCCCCTGGAGGCGGATGAGCCCGCGGTTGCGCGCGACGTACTCGTCGTTCGAGCGTGCGAACGTCTCCACCTGGAACGGCTCCCGACGGTAGGCCCGCACGACGCGGACGCCGGCGAGCGCCTCCTGGACGACCGCGCTCATGTCCGACAGCTGGGCCTGGATGCGCTCGAAGCGGTCGTGAATCGCCCGGCCGAAATAGCGGGTGCCCAGCGTGACGCCGGGCAGCGGCAGCAGGACGATCAGCGTCAGCCGCCAGTCGATCCAGCACATCACCCCCACGGCGACCACGAAGCCGAGGGCCGTACTCACAAAGTACATGAGGGCCGGCCCCGACATCATGCGGACGGCCGCGAGATCGTTCGTGGCGCGCGACATCAGGTCGCCGGTCCGGTGCGCCTGGAAGTAGGCCGGCGGCAGCCGCTGCAGGTGGGCGAAAAAATCCTGCCGCAGGTCGTATTCCATCTGGCGTGATGCGCCGATAAGAAGAGTGCGCATCAGGTATCGGAAGACGCCGTCTGCCGCCGCCAGGCCGACGATGCCGGCGGCAAGCAGCCCCAGCCTGATGCGGTCGTCCCCGGCCAGCAGGCCGTCGATGGCCAGCTTGAGGAGCCACGGGGACGTCAGCGAGAGGGCCGTGGCCACCAGGATGCAGGCCAGCCCCAGTACGAGCGATCGGCGAACGCGACCCAGGTACGGCAGCAGGCGCGCGAGCGCCGCGAGCATGGAGGCAGTATAACAATGGCTTTTCTTCCCCGCCGGACGCGGCTGCGGGCTGCAGCGGGCTGCGCGATCCTCACCGCTGCCCTGCTGTCGCCAGCGGCCGCTCACGCGCAGTACGTCCCGTCCGGCTACTACGGCGACGATGCCATCGGTGAGCGCTATGTCATCGAGGTAGCCGGCACGCTCTGGAATCCCGAACTCTTCGGACAGATCTCGAGCGAGCAGTTCGGCCTGCTCGGCACGCGGATCGACTTCGTCGACGATCTCGGCTACGAGACGACGCGCTTCCGTGACCTGCGCGTCACGCTGCGACCTACGCGCAAAAGCAAGTTCCGCGTGCAGTACACGCCCATGCGGTACACGGCCGAGACGAGCTTCACGCGCGAAATCGTCTTCAACGGCGTCAAGTACCCGCTCGGCGTGCCGATCGAGTCGTCGTTCGACTGGAAGGTGTGGCGCCTCGGCTACGAGTACGACTTCCTGTACCGGTCGCGCGGCTTCATCGGCATGCTGGCCGAAGTCCGGTGGACGCAGATGGACGCGCGGCTGATGACGAACACGCCCGCCATCTCACCGCGCTACGACGAGTTCACGAGCGCGAAGGCGCCGCTGCCCGCGCTCGGCGTCGTCGCACGCGCCTACCCGCTGCCGGCCCTGGCGCTGAACTTCGAGCTCAGCGGCATGAAAGTCCCCGACATCGATCCCAACTACCAGGGCGACTACTTCGAGTGGGACATTCACGGCACGTTCAACATCACGAACAACGTGGGCGTGCAGATGGGCTGGCGCAAGGCCACCACGTTCATCGGGATCGAGGACGACCTCGGCGACCTCAAGTTCCAGGGCTTCTGGTTCGGCGGCGCGCTCCGCTACTGATACCGGCCGGCTGCCGGACGCAGTCGATGCCGCTCACGGCCCGGCTGGGGACTCCCCTGCCGGGCCGATTTCGATCCGGACGCCGAGATAGCGCCGGTCGGAGCTCACGCCGTCGTCCGACGGGCGGAAGCCGCGTCGGCTGGTGATCTCGAGGAAGGCGGTCCCGGCCGTCGAGAGCGGCAGATCCAGATCGCGCACCTCCCCGGCCGCCAGCACGTCGGACCACGTCGCCGTGTCGGTCCGCACGTCGACGTGATTGCCTTCCGGCCCGTTGACGAGCCGCAGGCGCAGGCGCTCGACGTGGTCGTCTGGCGCGAAGACGACGCCCGCCGTCGATTCGCCGGACACCCAGAACGCGCCATCCTCGATCGACACGTTCCGATCGAGCAGGAAGAGCTGCACGCCTGCCGTGCGAGCGAAGGCACGCGCACCGCGGAATGGTCCGGGCACGAGCTCGTCGGGTACGAGCTCGATGCGCGTGTCGTGCGTCACGAGCGTACCGTCGGCTTCAACGCGCAGCGCCGCCCAGCCGCTGCGCAGATCGACGGGCACAGCGTGACGCGACAGCTCTGCGAGCCCGGCGTCGACGACGGGAAGTGAAGCGTCGGGACCGCGGACGACCAGGCGGCCGCCGGCGGGCCGGGGGCTGGCAAGGTGCAGCTGGTAGCGCCCGGCGGGGATGCCGTGCAGGTCTGCCCAGGAAGCGTGTGGCGCAATCGGCAGGTCGGCGCGCGGCCAGGTGACGACCACGGGCGGCGTCGCGGCATCGACGCGCGCGACGCGCAGTGGCGTCACACGCCAGATCGTCTCGCCGGCGGCGGCCGCGCGCAGCACGTGCAGCTGCGATCGCGCCGGCGCAAGCCCGCCGACGTCGTTCAGCCACCAGCCGATCGCGGCCGTCAGCATCAGAGCAACGGGCGGCACCAGGACCGCCGCAGTGACGACAACCGGTGCCGTACGGCCGCGGACGAACCGCGCTGCGGCTGCGGCGACGAGGGCAACCGCGCCGAGCATCGCCGCCGCGTGAAGCGCGAACGGCAGTTCCGTTCGCACCTCGCCGCCGACCACCATCCAGAAAAAGCCCGGCCAGGCACGAGGCAGGTCCGCGACCGACGCCAGAGCGTCGAGCCACGCCGCCCGACCGCCCCGGACGTCCCAGGCCAGCGTGCCGCCGGCACGAAGGATAAAGATCGAGATCGCTCCAGTGCCGGCGACGAGCACCGACGCCAGCGTGCGGAAGAACCGTCCACCCTCGTTCCAGGCAATCGCCAGCGCCGGCGCCAGCAGCGGAACGATGGCGGTCGCGAAGCGTGCCGGCGTCGCCGGGACGCCGGCCCACCACATCCAGTACGTCGCGACGGCCGCCAGGTAGCAGACAACGACCGGCACGAGCGGCAGTGCGGCGCGGTGCGACGAACGACGCTCGAGCCACCAGCCGACGGGCCCCAGCGCGAGAACGGGGCTGAAGACGAGCAGGCCGAACTGCTGATCGACGAGCAGGCCGAGCACCCCGCCCGGCACGTAGGTCAGGCTGCTCTCGCGATTGTCGCCGTACGGGGCCGTCGGATCGGGCGTGCCGTAGATCGCATGAAACAGCCCGAACCAGGCGGTCGCTCCGAGCAGGGCCGGCACGACGAAGGCGGCCAGGCGGAGCGCTCGATCGGGGCGCGGCACACGGACGAGGTCGTACGTGAACAGCAGGCCGAACACGGCTGAAATGACGGCAAACCGCGTGTGCAGGAACGGCAATGCGGCGAGCAGGGCGGATGCAGCGACGAGCCATCCGGGATGCGCGAGCCGCTGCTGCCGGAGCGCGAGCCAGATGACGGCGACCGCGGCCGTGAAGGCGGCGCCCGGCCCGTCGGGGAAGATCGTGACGCTCTGTACGAGCATCGTGCTCGATGCCGAGACGGCCGCCCAGGCAAACCAGGCCGCCGCTCGCGAACCGCTGGCGAACAGTCCCAGCAGCCAGACCAGCGCTCCGGCGGCCGCCGCCAGTGCGAGTATCGTCGCCTGGGCGCCCGGTACGCCGGCCAGCGCGAACAGCGGTGCAACGAGCGCGGCCACACCGGGGGCGTGAATCGAGTAGATGCCGCCGTCGCGCCCCCGCTCGATGTAGTGCGGGGGCAGCTCGCCCCCACGCCACCACGTCGCGTAAGTCCGCGCGTCGTGCTGATTGTCGATGCGGATATCGCCGTCTTCGAGCAGGCTCTGCGCGATCACGAGATAGTGCGGCTCGTCGCCGCCCGGCAGGCGCGGCCCGATCGATGCCAGCACCAGCAGGCCGCCCACTGTCGTGAGCGCAGCGGCGGCCAGCCAGCCGTAGCCCGGCGACTGCGCGCCTGGATTGCCGTCATCTGCCGGCCCCGTCGGCTCGTCCCGTTCCCGCCCGGTGCCTGTCGTTGAAGTCGCCCACGGCACCGCACGCCGCCCCGGGCCGCCTCCTGTCGCAACCGCCACCACCGCGGCCAGAGCCGGCGGGACCCATGCGAGCGTCCCGGTCCACACGAGCGCTACGGTCGGCAAAGGCACCGGCAGCCACGGCAGGACGGTCAGGACCGCCGGCAGCGCCGTCAGGGGCCACCTCCGCCACGCCCGCACCAGACACGCGGCCAGTGTGGCCGCGGGCCAGATCCAGGCAGGCCCCGGCACGGCGACACGGACAGCCGCCGCATCGGCCGACGCCACGGTGAGCGTGCCGGCAGCACACCAGACCGCGAGGCCGACCATCAACGGACCGGCCAGAGTCCGCAGGAGAGTCAAGAAGGACGGGAACACGCTCAGACCGGATCCGGGGGAGTCAGGGGCACCAGATTCCCTGCAGCGCGGTCATTCTATTCTCCGGGTCGAACGGTCAGAAGCGACAAATCCGAGCCGCCGTTTACATTCGTGTAATGCAGGTCTTCGAACTGCATGCCGATAACACGGATTGAGCCAATGTTCCCCAGGAGCGCCTGTGCGCCTGGCTGCCGAGTAAAGGCACCGGTCTTGCGTTCGATATCGGGATTGAAATGGCTCCCGACGGACAGGGTATGGACCACCACATCGCTACAGCCAGACGCTTCAATCTTCTCTTTCTGTTCCTTCTCGCCGCGCTGCTTCCGACGGCGGTGCTCGCTCAGGTACCGACCGGGACGATCGGCGGCCGCGTTACCGACGCACAGGATCGCTCCATTCCCGGCGTGACGGTCACGGTGTCGTCTCCGGCCCTGCAGGGCGTGCGGACGACGGTCACCACGGTCAACGGCGACTACGTGTTCCGCTTCCTGCCGCCGGGCGATTACACGGTGGTCTTCGAGCTCTCCGGATTCGCCAGCCAGACAGCGACGCGCACGGTCGGGGCGACCGAGACGGTCACGCTCAACGTGACCCTGCAGCCGGCCGGCATTGCCGAGGAAGTCACGGTGACGGTGGAAGGCAGCACGTTCACCAACACCGTCGAGGTGGCAACCAACCTCCGGCAGGAGCTGATCAACGCCCTGCCGGTGGCCCGGACGCTCGCGTCGGTGGTGAACCTCGCCCCGGCCGTGCACAACACCGGCCCGGGCGGTGAGTTCACGATCGCGGGGGCCATGTCGTTCGAGAACGTCTTCATGGTCAACGGCGTCCAGATCACCGACAACATCCGGGGCACGGCGCAGAGCCTCTACATCGAGGACGCGATCCAGGAGACGACCATCTCGAGCTCCGGCGTCTCGGCCGAGTACGGCCGCTTCACGGGTGGTGTCGTCAACACGATCACCCGGTCCGGCGGGAACATCTTCAGCGGTTCCTTCCGGACGTCGTTCCGCAACGACAACTGGCGGACGGTCTCGCCGTTCAACGAGTCGAAGGTCGATCAGCTGGTGCCGACCTACGAGTTCACGCTGGGGGGCCCGATCGCGCGCGATCGTACCTGGTTCTTCGTGGCGGGCCGCCTGCAGGACGCGAAGACCAGCCGAGAGACGGCCTTCACGAACATCCCGTACGTGTTCTCCGAGGACGAACAGCGCCTCGAGTTCAAGGGCACCCAGTCGCTCACGCCCGAGCATCGACTGCAGGTGGGATACATCGATGTGCGCCGGAAGCAGCGCAACGCGGCGCAGGGTCAGGTCATGGACCTGGAGAGCCTGACGAACCCGTCCTATCCCGAGAACCTGCTGTCGGTGCACTACAGCGGCACGCTCAGCACGAACCTGTTCTTCGAGGCGCAGCTGTCGGCCCGCAACATGACGTTCAAGGACTCCGGCGGCACCGACACCGACCTGATCCGCGGCACGACGCTGAGCGACAACCAGACGGGCGCCTTCTACTGGGCGCCGCTCTACTGCGCGGTGTGCGGCAACGAGGAGCGCGACAACACCTCGCTCCTCTTCAAGGGCAGCTACCTGCACTCGACCGCCAGCGCGGGCTCGCACAACATCGTCTTCGGCTACGACACGTTCAACGACCGGCGCGCCGGCGACAACCACCAGTCGGCCTCCGACTGGCACATCTGGACGACCGCCACGAAGATCGTGGACGGCACCGTCTACCCTGTCGTCGAGCCCGGCTTCAGCACCTACATCATCAACTGGCCGATCCTCGAGGCGAGCCGGGGCACGAACTTCCGGGTGCACTCGCTCTTCGTGAACGACCACTGGATGCTGAACCGGCACTTCACGTTCAACCTGGGCCTGCGCTACGACAAGAACGCCGGACGCGACGCGTCGCGCAACCTGGTCGCGAACGACGACGCGTGGAGCCCCAGGCTGGGTGTGGTCTGGGACCCGGCCGGGACCGGCCGGACGACGATCAATGCGAGCTTCGGCAAGTACGTCGCGGCCGTCGCGAGCGGCGTGGCGGAAGCGGCGTCGCCGGGCGGCGTGCCGGCCATCCTCGCCTACTTCTATGACGGCGATCCGATCAACTCGGGCAACGAGCTGGTGCCGACGCCCGACGTGATCGAGCGGGTGTTCGACTGGTACAACCAGGCCCGCCCCTCCCCCTTCCAGGCCACGATTCCGGGCATCGCGGTCCGCGTCGACGACACGATCCGGTCGCCGCACAGCTATGACGCGGTACTCGGCGTCAGCCATCAGATCTCGTCGAACGCGGAAGTCCGCGCCGACTTCGTCAACCGCACGTTCGGCAACTTCTACGCCGAGCGCATCGATACGACGACGGGCCAGGCCGTCGACGAGTTCGGGAACGTGCTCGACGTCGGCGTGCTCGAAAACACGAACCTGCTCAACCGCCGGTATCGTGCGCTCAACCTCCAGGGGTCGTACCGCATCGGCACGAGGCTGATGGCCGGCGCGAGCTACACGCTGTCGCGCCTGTGGGGCAACATCGAGGGCGAGACCATCGGCTCGGGCCCGGTGACCTCGGGCGTGCTCCGCTACCCCGAGTACCGCCAGCTCGAGTGGGCGTATCCGGAAGGCGATCTCTCTGCCGACCAGCGGCACCGCGCCCGCATCTGGGCCACCTACGACCTGCCCTGGGGCGCGCGCCTGTTCTCGACGCAGCTCGGCGTCCTGCAGCAGGTCGAGTCAGGCACGCCCTACGGCGCGTCGGGCAGCGTCCTCGTCGACCCGTTCGTCGAGAACCCCGGTTACGCGGTTCTTCCCTTCACGATGGGCTACTACTTCACCGACCGCGACGCGTACCGGACCGAGGCGATGAAGCGAACGGACCTGAGCATCACGCTCAGCCGGCGGATCGGAACCCGCAGCGCGCCGGAAGTGTTCGCCCAGTTCCACGTGCTGAACGTGTTCAACCAGTTCGATCTGTTCAACATCTCGGACGGCGACATCAACACGACCGTCCTCACGGCGATCGACGATCCGTCCCTCGAGGTGTTCAACCCGTTCGCCGAGTCGCCGATCGAAGGCGTGCACTGGCGGAAGGGGTCACGGTTCGGCGAGCCCGTCAGCCGGTTCGCCTACACGACGCCGCGGACGTTCCGGTTCTCGGTGGGCGTCCGGTTCTAGACACGGGCGGGAAGCCGGACGGCTTCCTGCTCCGGCAGGATCCACGGGGCCTGAAGGCGCGCGTCGCCTTCAGGCCCGCTTCAGTTTCCGGAGCCGTTCTTCGGCGAGGGCGAGCGTCTCGTCCTTCTTGCAGAAGCAGAACCGCACGTGCCGTCGCCCCGGCGCCGGGTCGCTGAAGAAGCTGCTGCCGGGAACGGCCGCCACACCGATCTCCGTCACCAGGTACCGGACGAACTCGACGTCGTTCGCGAAGCCGAAGGCATCGATGTCGGTCATCACGTAATACGCGCCCTGCGGGCGGTGGCACACAAAGCCCGCGTCGGTGAGCATCGTCATCAGCCGGTCGCGCCGGCGGCCGTATTCGGCGGCGAGGGTGCGGTAGTAGTCGGAGCCCCCCCGGAGCGCGGCCGCCGCCGCGGCCTGCAGCGGGGCCGCGGCGCCGACGGTGAGAAAGTCGTGCACCTTGCGGATCGCCGGCGCGATGTCGGCCGGCGCAATGGCCCAGCCGACGCGCCAGCCGGTGACGCTGAAGGTCTTCGACACGCTGTTGATCGTCACCGTCCGGTCCGCCATCCCCTCGATCGTCGCCATCGGCACGTGGTCGTGCCCGTCGTAGACGATGTGCTCGTAGATTTCGTCGGTGACGACAATCGCGTCGAACTCGTGTGCCAGCGCGCCGATCAGGCCGAGCTCGTCGCGCGTGAAGACCTTCCCCGTGGGGTTGTTCGGCGTGTTGACGATCACCACGCGCGTGCGCGGTGAGAAGGCCGCGCGCAGCTCGTCGGGATCGAACGTCCAGGCGCCGCCAGGCGTCGAGGGCGGGCGGAGCCGCACGTAGCGCGGCGTGGCGCCCGAGAGGATCGCGTCGGGGCCGTAGTTTTCGTAGAACGGCTCGAACACGACCACCTCGTCGCCGGGATCGACAATCGCCAGCAGCGTCGCGATCATCGCCTCGGTCGACCCGCAGCACACCGTGACGTGCCGCTCCGGGTCGATGTCGAGCCCCGTCCGCGCGCGCCAGTCGTCGGCAATGGCCGCCCGCAGCTCGGGCGCGCCCCACGTGATGGCGTACTGGTTGATGTCGCCGGCGATCGCGGCCGCCGCCGCCTGTTTCAGCGCATCGGGTGCCGGAAAGTCAGGGAAGCCCTGCGAGAGGTTGACCGCGCCATGCTCGAGCGCCAGCCGTGTCATCTCGCGGATGACCGACTCGGTGAACCGCGCGGCCTTCAGTGACGTGCGCGGCCGCGGCGACGCGGGCGCCGGGCGGCTCATCGCGCCGCCCCCCGCGCGAGCGCCGCCCCGTACAGGATGCGATAGTCGTCGGCCGTGCCGAGAATGCGCTTCACGTAGTTCTGCGTCTCCGGGTAAGGAATGTCGTCGATGAACTCGTCGGTCGGGACGCCGGGCCGCTCGCGCCGCCAGCGGTCGACGCGATTCTCGCCGGCGTTGTAGGCGGCAAGCGCGGCCGCCTCGTTGCCGCCGTACCGGCGCAGCAGATCGGCCAGATATGCCGTGCCCAGCCGGACGTTCGTCTCCGGATCGGTCAGCAGCGCCGGCGTGAAGCCACGGATGCCGAGGCGGGTGGCGTAGCGCTGGCCGGTGGCCGGCAGCAGCTGCATCAGCCCGATCGCATTGGCCGACGATCGGACGTCGGCCTGGAACGTCGACTCCTGCGCGACGAGCGCCGTGAGCAGGTGGACGTCGAGCTCGCGCGCGGCCGCGTAACGCGCGAGGGTCTCGACATGCGCGACCGGAAAGATCACTTCAAGGATGCGCCGCGGCAGCTTCTCGCCGCCGTCCGACATGAACTGCGGATAGGCGCGTCGCATCGCCGTGATGGCCGGCCGCAGCTCGCCGTTGCGGTTGAGCGCATAGGCGATTGTCGCCTCGACCATCGGATTCGCCCCGCGCGACGGCTGGAGCAGCAGCAGCTCGGAAACCGCGTCGCCCCAGAGCGACGCCTCGAGCAGCGCGCGCACGCGCTCGGTGCCGGCCGGCGGCGTGCCCGGACGGACGGCGCGTTCCGGATCGCGGTAGGCCGCAACCTCGGCCGGATCCGGATCTCTCCCGGCCAGTGCCCTGAACGCCTCGGCAGCGCGCCGGCCGTAGTACGAGTTCCGATAGTCGGCTATCGTGCGCAGGTACCAGATGCGCGCGGAGTCCTGCTCACCCAGCGCCTCGCAGGCGCGCGCCGTCCAGTAGAGCCAGGCCGGACGATAGTCGGCGCGCCGCATGCGCAGCGCGGCCGATTCGAAGTACCGGATCGTCCCGCGATAGTCGTCGTGCCGGTAGGCCCACCATCCCGCCCGCCAGGCTGCCCGATCGGCAAAGCGTCCATCCGGGAACTGCTCGTACATCCGCGCGAAGACGCGCGCCGCCTCCCCGTCGCGATCGGTCACGATCAGGTGCGTCCCGAGCTCGTTGAGGGCGGTTTCGGCGAGCGGACTGTCGGGGTACTCGGCCACGAAGCGCTCGACACGCGCCGGGTAGTCGGCGCGGCCCAGGCCACGCCAGGCCGCGAGCATGCCGAAGGCGGCTTCGTCCCGACGGGCGGCACGCGGCTGTTTCAGATACGCCGACAGCCGGGCGAGTCCCTGCGTATAGCGACCAAGCTGAACATCGATCAGGCCCAGGCGCAGATCGACGCGGTCGCGCTCCGCCGCATCGACTCGCGCGGCCACCTGCTCGTACGCCCGGCCGGCGTCAGCCCAGCGGCGGGCATCGTACAGGCGGTCGGCGCGGGCCAGCTCCCGCGCCGGATCGGCCGGCACGGACGGCAGCCGTCGCAGCGCCGCCTCCGCGTCGGAGGCTTCCGCCGACGCGGGCCACTCGTAGTACACGCGGGCGTAGGCGTCGCGCGCCAGTTCCCGCTCACCCGCCTTCTCGGCTGCAATCGCACGACGCAGTTCGGCCGCTACGTGATTCGACGACCGCAGGGGCAGCTGCTCGAGCTCCCGCCAGACCGCCAGGGCGTCGCTCCAGCGCTCCGTGGCCTCGAGCGCGTCGGCCAGCAGCCAGCGGCCGATCTCACCGACGAACCCATCCGGACGCGCGTCGACTACAGCGCGCAGCGCGCGAGCCGCTTCGTCCGGCTGCTTCAACTCGAGATACGCACGCGCCAGGTGAAGCTGCGCGTACGGCTTCAAGTGCGGGTCGACCACCGATGTCAGCAGAGCCACCGCGCGCTCCGGCTCCCCCGCCGACAGCGCCTCGACACCGCGCGCAGCGGTCGATGGCTCCACCGGGTCGACTCCCGGCGCGAGCCACAGATCGGCCTCGCCCACATCGCCGGCGGCTTCGACGATCTCCGCCGGGATCGACGCGGCGGTCTCGCGCGTCTCCCGGCCGAGCGCCCAGAACACGCCGGCTGCCAGTGCCACCGCTCCCGCCAGCCGGATGACTGTCTTCATCGACAGGCCGATCTTACGACGGGCTGCTGAGCACTTCGACCGTTCTGATCGACGTGACGTTCTCGAGCCGCGCCGCAGCGTGCCGGACGAGCACTTCGACCTGTTCGGTCCACACCGGCTCACCGGGATCGTCGGGCTGTCGGGCCGGCCCCTCGGCGAAGACAAGCGCGACAACCTGCTGCAGGACGACAACCGGAAACAGCAGACCGACGTGTCCCTGCCGCACGCGCATGAACGGCGGCCGCGTCGCTTCGACACGCGGCGTCGGCGGGTCGACGGTCGCCGGTGCCCTCGACGCGACGACGCTCGCGAGCAGGGGCGAGGCGTCGAGCGCGAGGGCGGTCGGCGTTTCCGACGGTTCGTAGCCGTAGTGCCGGTGGCTGCGCAGCTGCTGCCCGTCGACGAGCAGCACGGCCACGCGCACGGTCTCGGCGGCCGCCCCGTCGGCCAGCGCATCCAGGATCCCCAGGATGGTCGTCGCGTCGTCGAGCCGCCGCACGGCGCGGACGACGCGCGTGATCAGGTCGTGGCGGGCGTGCGCGCCGCCGCGGCCGACGGCACGCGCGACCTCGACGGCCGCCCGTTCAACGGGCACGATGCCGGTCGCCGTGCCTTCGCGGGCCGCCTGCAGCAGCTCGGTCGCAAGCCCTTCGAGCCGCGCGTCGGCATCCTGCCGCAGGCGGGAAAGGAAGCGTTCGATGGCATCACGGATGGGCTGATCCACGAGGGGGATGGTAACCGACGCAGGGCACTGAATGCAGAATCCCCGTGCGGAGCCCTGGCTGGCTCCGCACGGGGATCGAAGGACGTGCGCGCGAATCGATCAGCGGACGCCGAGCAGGATCTCGATCGTCAGCTGGTCGAGCCGCTCGTACTTCTTGCCGCGCGCGGCGAGCTTCACGCGGTCGAGCGGAGCGTTGAGCACCGCGTCGCGTGCGGCGGGCGAGTACTTCGCGAACGACGGCGCCTCCTGACCCGCTTCGTGCGCTTCCTTGACGAGCGCCTGGATCTCGGGGTCCGCGTTCCAGCGGGCGGCCTTCTCCTTGAGGATGAGGTACGTCCGCATGCAGCCGCGCGCGAAGTCCTTCACGCCCTCGTAGTCCTCGGTGCGGTACGCGTGCGCGTCGAAGTGGCGCGGACCGTCGTAGCCGACGTCCTCGAGGAACTTCACGAGGAAGAAGGCGTTCTTCGGGTTGGCGGCGCCGAAGCGGAAGTCCTGGTCGTAGCGCCCGATCACCTGGTCGTTCAGGTCGATGTGGAAGAGCTTGCCGGCCTCCCACGCCTGCGCCACCGCGTGCGTGAAGTTCAGCCCGGCCATCGTCTCGTGCGCCACCTCAGGGTTGACGCCGACCATCTCGGGATGCGCCAGCGTCGGGATCAGCCCGAGATAGTTGCCCGTCGTCGCCATGTAGATGTCGCCGCGCGGCTCGTTGGGCTTCGCCTCGAGGGCGAACCGGTAGCCGTAGCCCTTGTCAATCGAGTACTCGCAGAGGAAGTCGATCGCCTCACGCAGCCGCTTGACCGCGTCGTCGGGACGACGGCAGGCGTCGGTTTCGGTGCCCTCGCGGCCGCCCCACAGCACGAAGATCTTCGCGCCGAGCTCGGCGCCCAGATCCATCGCGCGCATCGTCTTCTGGACCGCATAGGCGCGGACGGCCGGATCGTTGGCCGTGAACGCGCCGTCCTTGAAGACCGGATCGGTGAAGAGCGAGACGGTCGCCATCGGCACGACGATCCCGTTGCGCTCGCAGGCCTTCTTGAAGTCCGACACGATCCGATCGCGCTCGGCGGGCGTGGCGTCGATCGGCACGAGGTCGTTGTCGTGCAGGTTCACGCCCCAGGCGCCGACCTCGGCCAGCAGCGCGACGGCGTCGACCGGGTCGAGGACCGGCCGGACTTCGGTGCCGAACGGATCGCGGCCGCGGTTGGCCACGGTCCACAGGCCGAAGGAGAACTTGTGCTCAGGGCGGGGTGTATACGCATCCGACATCGGCAAACCTCTCAGGACTGGGAAGACGCGCCCCGGTACACGTCACGAAGCGCAGGATAGACACGCTGGAACTGGCGGTAACGCTCCTCGAGCACCTTCACCGCCGCGGGGTCGGGCTCGGTGACCTCCTTCGTGCGGACGACTGCGTCACACGCCGCATCGACGCTCGGCCAGATGCCGGCACCGACGCCGGCGAGCAGCGCCGCACCGTACGCCGCCCCTTCCTCGGCCACGACCGTTTCGACCGCCCGCCCGTAGACGGCGGCCTGGATACTGCGCCAGAGCGCCGATCGGGCGCCGCCGCCGCCGACGCGCACGCGGCCGATCGGCAGCGCGAGCTCGTCGAAGATCCCGAAGCTGTCGCGCAGGCTGAAGGCCACGCCCTCGAGCACGGCGCGGACGAGGTGACCGCGCGTGTGGCTTGCGGCCAGCCCGAGCAGGGCGCCCCGCACATCCGGATCGGTATGCGGCGTGCGCTCGCCCATCAGGTACGGCGCCCACAGCACCCCGTCGGCGCCGGGCGGAACCGCCGCCGCCTCGCGTGTCAGCTGCTCGTAAGCCGCGTCGTCGCTGCCGGCACCCCACTGGTCGCGGAACCAGCGCAGCGAAAGCCCGGCGGCCTGCGTCACACCCATCACGTGCCAGCGATCCGGGATCGCATGGCAGAACGTGTGGATGCGCCCTTTACGGTCGAGCGCCGGTCGCTCCGTCGCTGCGAAGACCACGCCCGAGGTCCCGATCGTGACCGACACGGTCCCCGGGGTCGTGATGCCCATGCCGACGGCGCCCGCCGCCTGATCGCCCGCGCCGGCCACGATCGGCGTCCCGACGGGCAGGCCCGTCGCTTCGGCCGCTTCGGCCGACACGCGCGCGCACACAGCGGGCGACTCGAACACTTCGGGCAGCATCTCGCGCCTGATGCCGGCGGCGGCGAGCATCTCGTCCGACCACTGCCGCTTCGCGACATCGAGCATGAGCGTGCCCGACGCGTCGGCCACGTCGATGGCGTGCGCGCCGCTCAGGCGATAGCGGACGTAGTCCTTCGGCAGCAGCACGTGCCGCACGCGCGACCAGACGTCAGGCTCGTGCTTCCGCACCCAGAGCAGCTTCGTGAGCGTGAAGTTGGTGAGCGCGGGATTGGCCGTCAGCTCGAGCAGCCGGTCGCGCCCGACTTCCTGCTCGAGCCAGCGGCATTCTTCGGCCGTCCGCTGATCGCACCAGATGATCGACGGGCGCAGGACGTTGCCCTGCGCGTCGAGCAGCACGGCGCCGTGCATCTGGCCCGACAGGCCGACGGCGCCGATGGCCGACGCGGGAAGCCCGCTGGCCGCCAGAGCCTCGCGCGTGGCCTTGACCGCCGCCTGCCACCAGTCGGCCGGGTCCTGTTCGGCCCAGGCCGGCCCCAGCGAGGCGAACGGCTCGTGAGGTGCGGTCGACGACGCCAGAATGGTGCCGGCGTCGTCGACGACGAGGGCGCGAGAACCGCCCGTACCAATGTCGATACCGAGGATCGGAATGGCCGCCCCCTTTTCGGAAACGCGGTCGTTACGACCGGTACGCCTGCCGCCCGATGCCCTGGGCGGGGATGCCCTGCGCGGCAAGCACCTCGTGCTGCAGCGCGTACATGCAGGCCGCGGCCTGGTCGATGGCGCGGACGAAGGCGATCGATCCCTGCAGGATCGGCTTGAGCTTCTCCTTGTCCTGGATACGTGCCTTCGGGTACTCGTGCTCGACGACCAGGTGCGTGTTGGCCACGTCGAGGTCGAGCAGCTCGCGCGCCGCGAGCTGGTGATCGAGCCAGTCGACGGTGCGGTTCTGCAGGTACGCCAGCGGATCGTGCTTCGCAGTGCCCGGCAGCTCGTGCTCGCACAGCACGATCTGCTTCTTCCACGCATTGGCCTGGTCGGCCGGGTTCGGCGACGGCTGGCCGTCCTTCCAGTCGCCGCGCTCCATCGTCTGGCCGCCGTAGCCCCAGGCCGAGACGCCGCGCGCGTCGATCACCTGCCCCTTGACGTGGAAACCGTTGATCAGGAACGCGTACCCCTCGTCCTTGAGGTACTGGAAGATCGACCGCGTGTCCTGCCCCATCAGGATCGCGTGCGACGGGTCGTAGTGGATGCGGAACTGGTCGCCGACGCCGTGCTTCTCGCAGATGCGGTGCAGGATGATCCACGGACCGGGCGCGTAGGCGATGTTGTTGTGGAACAGGTCGGTCGTGTTCCAGCCCGGCATCGGGCACTGCTCGACGCGGTAGGTGATGCCGCGAGCCTTGGCTTCCTTGAGGAGCGGGATGAAGTGCTCCTCGAAGTCGACCAGGTTCTGGTCCATCGAGCGCTCGTAGTTGCGGCCGACGAAGCCGCACACGGCGTCGACGCCCAGCAGCGCCGCGGCGTCGAAGACCCGGAGCATGAAGTCGTGCTTCTTCTTCCGGATCGCCGGATCGGGGTGCAGCAGGTTGTCGAAGTACCCGATGTCGGAGATGCCGATGCCGGTCGCCTTCACGGCGGCGAGCACGCGCCTGGCCCGGTCCTTGTTGAACGGCTGGCGCAGGTCGAGCGTGTTGGCCACCGGATCGAGCATGGCCTCGGCCGGAACGTCCGCCTCCGACGGGTGCAGCGCCGCCGACAGCTGGATGTAGCTCGAGCCGATGTCGCGCGCAAACTCCAGCCACTCCTCGATCGCCTTGTCGGGATCGGGGTCGCGCACCTCGCGCGGCGTGAGCTCCTGCAGGGCGGCGGTCAGCACGCCCACCTTCATGAACTTCGGTTCGAAAGCCCTGGCTGCCATCAGTACTCCACCTTCGTCCAGACGCCGCCCGCGCGGGCGCTCTTGAGAATCGCGTCGACGATCGCGTTGGCGCGGTAGCCGTCCTCGAAGGTCGCGAAGGCCGGCGGATGCGGGTCGGTCGGCTTCTTCCCGTCGCGGATGAAGCTGTAGATGTCGCTCATGATGTTCGTGAAGGCGTCGGCCCAGGCCTCCTGGTGCCCGCCCGGCAGGTGCGCGTAGTGCCGCACCTCGGGATCGAGCAGGCCGGGATCCTTCGGCAGGATCTCGGAGGCCTTGTCGCGATGGCCGATCCACAGCTCGTTCTGCTGCTCCTGGTGCCACCGCAGCGACGCCTGCGAGCCGCAGACCTCGAACATCAGATCGTTCTTGTGGCCGGCGCACACCTGCCCGGCCGTGAAGACGCCCTTCGCGCCCGTGTCGAAGCGGACGAGCACCGAGGCCAGGTCCTCGACCTTGATGTCGACGAGATCGTATTCGTCGTTGGCCGACGCCGCGGCAAACGCCTCGCGGCGGCCGCGCGGCTTCTTGCGCTGCGGGATGACGGTCGAAATGTCGCCGAGCACGTGCGTGATGCGCATGCCGGTGACGTGCTGCACCAGGTCGCACCAGTGCGAGCCGATGTCGCCGAGCGCCGACGACTCGCCGCCCTTGTCGACCTCGAGCCGCCACGAGTAGTCCGTGTCGTAGAGCAGCCAGTCCTGAATGTAGTGCCCGTAGACGAAGTGCGGCGTGCCGATGCGGCCCTGCGCAATCATGTGGCGCGCCTGCTGCACCAGCGGGTTACCGCGGTACGAGAAGGTGACGGCATTGATGACGCCCGCCTTCGCCGCCGCGTCGCGCAGCTTGCGCGCCTCGTCGGCCGTCAGTGCGAGCGGCTTGTCGGAAACGATGTGCTTGCCGCGGGCGATCGCGGCGGCGTTGACCGGATAGTGGAGGAAGTTGGGAGTCGCGTTATGGACGACCTGCACGTCGGGATCCTCGAGCATCGCCTCGTAGTTCCCGTAGGCCTTCGGCACGTGCAGCTGGTCGGCCTTCTCCCGGGCCACGGCCTCGTTCGCATCGGCCACGGCCACGATGTCGACGTAGCCCAGACGGCGCACGGCGTTGATGTGCTGCGGGCCGATGAAGCCGGCGCCCACGATGCCCATTCCAATTCGCTTCACACACCCCTCGCTTTCCCTGGTGGAGCGCAGCCGGTTCCGGCCGTGCGGAACCGGTTCCCGCTCCGAGCGTCATATCAGGCGTTCGAGTCGCCGATTGTAATGGATCCCGGCCGCGTGTACCTAGCTCGGCTCCCCCGTCGCGGCCGGGCCCGGCCGCGGCACCGGCTGCAGACGCGGGCGCCCGACGGCCCGCGCCGTCCCCGTGCTCTCGCGCGGCACGAGCGTCATCCGGAACTGAATCTGCTCCACTGATCCGGGCTGCGCAATCGCCTCGAACAGCCGCCGGCAGGCCACCCGTCCCATGTCGCGGATCGGCTGCGCCACGGTGGTCAGCGACGGCCATGAAATTGTCCCCAGCGGCAGCCCGTCGAAGCCGGCCACCGACACGTCGTCGGGCACGCGAATGCCGCGCTCGTGTGCCACCCGCAGGAATCCCAGCGCCAGCGCGTCATTGGCAAAGACGATGGCCGTCATCGGGAGCGGGCGACCAAGCAGCGACTGCGCGAAGGCCGTGCCCGCCTCGAGCTCCCAGCTGCCGCACGAGTAGACGAGCGCCGGGTCGAGCCGGAGTCGCCGCCGCGCCAGCCCCTCGCGCAGCCCGCGCAGCCGGTGACGCGAATCGATCGAGTGCGTCGGCCCTCCCGCAAACGCGATCCGCGTGTGCCCCAGGTCGACCAGGTGCTCGGCGAGCAGCATGCCCGCCTCGACGTTGTTGCACTGCAGCACCTGCACGTCGGCCAGCTTCTCGTCGGGGGCCACCGCCACGACGGGCAGCCGTGCCTCGGACGCGGCGTGCAGGATCGATCGATCGCGCCGCTGCGTCTTGGCAAGGATCAGGCCGTCGACCCGGTGATCGCGGATCCACTCGAAGACGCGGGCCGGATCGTACCGCCCGAGCAGCTCGAGACTCGCGAGCATCAGGCTCGAGTCGCGGCCGGCCAGCTCTTCCTCGATGCCGAGCAGCACCTGCACGAACCACGGGTCCTCGATCGAGTCGACGACGACGCCGATGCTGCCGCGGCGCCCGAGACTGAGATTGCGGGCCGTCCAGGAGCGGCTGTAGCCGAGCCGCTGGATGACCTGCGCGAGCCGGGCGCGCACCTCGGGGCTCACATAGTGCCCGTTGAGGAACCGTGACACCGTGCTCACCGCCACGCCGGCCTCGGCGGCCACCATGGCAATGGTCGGCTTCTTCTGCGGGATGTTGCGGGAGGCGGCCATACCGGGCGCATCATACGCGCGCCGGGGGCTGCCCGGAAAGCAGCGACGGCCGGCACCTCATCGGCGCCGGCCGTCGGAACTGCAGGGGTGGCACGGAACGAACCGAGCGACCCGTCGTCGATCGCGACGGGGTCAGGACCGGTCGAACTCGGGCTGCGGCGTCAGCCGGAGGTACGGCTTCTTGGCAACGTAGCCGGGGAACCGCTTCTGCGCTTCTTCGTCGCTGACCGCCGGCACGATGATCACGTCCTGGCCGGCCGTCCAGTCGGCGGGCGTGGCCACCTGGTGCTTCGCGGTGAGCTGCAGCGAGTCGAGCACGCGCAGGATCTCCTGGAAGTTGCGGCCGGTCGACGCCGGGTAGGTCAGCATCAGCTTGATCCGGTTGTCGGGCCCGATGATGAACACCGAGCGGACCGTGGTCGTGTCGCTCGCGTTCGGGTGAATCATGCCGTAAAGCGAGGCAATCTTCCGGTCGGGGTCGGCAATCATCGGGAAGTTGATCGTCGCCCCCGTCACGTCGCGGATGTCCTCCGCCCAGCGGGCGTGGGCATCGACCGGGTCGACCGACAGCCCGATGACCTTCGTGTTGCGCTTGGCGAACTCGGGCTTGAGATTCGCCACGGCACCGAGCTCGGTGGTGCACACCGGCGTGAAGTCACGCGGGTGCGAGAACAGGATGGCCCAGCTCGACCCCTTCCACTCGTAGAAGTCGATGGTGCCTTCGGTCGTGACTGCGGTGAAGTTCGGTGCCAGGTCCCCCAGTTGCAGAGCCATAGTGCATTTTCCTCCTCGAACGCCTGAGCCTCAGATAGACAAGAACGAACGCTGGAGGTGCGGGAGGGATTCGAACCCTCGAGTAGCGGCTTTGCAGGCCGCCGCGTTAACCACTTCGCCACCGCACCTGAAAAAGGAAAAGCCCGGAGAGGCGCTGTCCACTCCGGGCTTTTCGAATACCGTCGACGTACGGTGCGGCTCAGAAAGATCGAGCCCCACCTCGTTCGGCCGTATGCCGATACGACCCGGATGTGCTCCGGCAGCAACAACACATATGCGCAATACGACCGAACATTATTGTGATCGTCTCCCGTTCCCGATGTCTTGTCAAGGAGCGGACGTGCCGGTCCGCCGACCGACTCAGTAGACGCCCAGCAGCTCTACCTCGAAGACGAGCGTCGCGTTGGGCGGAATCGGCCCGCTGCCAATGCCCCCGTACGCCTGCTCGGGCGGGATGACCAGTCGTCGGAGTCCGCCGACCTTCATGCCGGGGATGCCGACCTCCCAGCCGGGAATGACGTAGCCGAACCCGAGGATCGTCGAGTAGGGCTGACCGCCGACGGTCGACTGAATCTGCTCGCCCTTCCCTTCCGGGCGGCCCGGGTCGTAGAGCCAGAGCGTGTAGTGGACGGTAATGCCGCGACCGATGCGCGCCTCGGTGCCGTTGCCGGTCCGCAGATCGGTGACCTCGACCCCGTAGTTGGTCGGATCGAGCGGGTTCTTGCCGCAGGCGGCGGCGCCCGCCGCCAGAACGAGGCCGGACAGCACGACGACCGCCCGGATGAAGCCGGAAGTTCGATGTGTCATGAACGATGTATCCCCAGCGCTGGCATCGACCCGTCGATCCTATGCCGAGCCGGGCCGGGCGCCAACATCGGAAACCTGAGCGGCATCGCCAGACCGGTCGTTCGAGCGCAGCCGCCGGGGTTGCATCACGTCCCGGAGCGTGTTCTCTTATCGGCACACGCGCCATGCTCAAACCGACGACCTCCACGTTCCTCGTGGGTCTGCTCACCGGGATCGTCGCTGCCAGCGCCGGCTTCGCAATGATCGGCCGGCCCGGCTCGTCGAACGGCGCCGCGGGCGCGCGCGTCCTGCGTGTGGCGCATGCGCTGCCCACCTCGCATCCGGTCCACCTGGGCATCGAATACATGGCGCGGAGAGCCGGGGAGCTCTCGGGCGGCCGGCTGCGCCTCGAGGTGTTCCCGTCGGAACAGCTCGGCACCGAGACGCAGTGCCTCGAACAGGCCCAGGCGGGTACGCTGGCCATCACCAAGGTCAGTGCCGGCGCGATCGGCAACTTCGTCCAGAGCTACCGCGTCTTCAGCCTGCCCTATCTCTTCCGCGACAGCGACCACCTCTGGAGGGTGCTCGACGGCCCGATTGGCCGCTCGCTGCTCGACATGCTGGCGGTCGGCAACGACGGGCGACCGAGCGGTCTGCGCGGGCTGGCTTTCTACGACTCGGGCAGCCGCAACTTCTACGCGAGCTTCCCGGTGCGTACGCCGGCCGACCTCAGGGGCCGCAAGGTGCGGGTCATGTCCGACGCGGTCGCCATGGACGCGATTCGGGCCATGGGCGGAGCCGCAACGCCCATCCCCTGGGGCGAGCTCTACACCTCGCTGCAGCAGGGTGTCGTCGACGCGGCCGAGAACAACCCGCCCACGCTGCTCTCGAGCCGCCACTACGAAGTCACCCGTCACTTCAGCCTGACGCACCACATGCGCATCCCCGACGTGCTCGCGGCAAGCGCGCGCATCTGGGACGCGCTCTCACCCGAGGAGCAGGTGTGGCTCCAGCAGGCCGCCGACGAGTCCGTCGCCGTGCAGCGACAGCTCTGGGAGGAGGGCACCGGACAGGCGCTCGCGGAGCTCCGCGCGCTCGGGGTCGAGATTCACGAGGTCGACCCGGAACCGTTCCGCGCGGCGGTCGCCCCGGTCGTCGCGAAATACCGTCAGGGCGTCATCGACGATCTCGTCCGCCAGATCGAGGCCGTGGAGTAGCCGGCGTCCCGTCCGATGACCGACCTCCGTCAGCTCGTCGCCCGCCTGCTCACCGCCATCTCGGTACTTGTCTTCGTCGTCCTGCTGATCGACGTGCTGTGGGGCGTGCTCACGCGCTATGCCTTCGGCCACCAGGCTCCCTGGTCGGAAGAGCTCGCCCGGCTGCTGCTCGTCTGGCTCTCGATGCTCGGGACCGCGCTCGCCTACGGGCAGCACAGCCATCTCGGCGTCGACATCCTGCTGCAGAACATCACGCCCGAGGCCCGACGGTTGGCGGAGATCGCCATCCACGCGATCGTGCTGGCCTTCGTCGCGGCCGTCATGGTGTACGGCGGCACGCAGCTGTTCCTCGAACGGCTCGATGCGGGCCAGGTGATGGCCACGCTGCCGGTCCGCAAGGCCTGGATGTATCTGGCGATTCCCACGAGCGGCGCGGCGATGACCGTCTTCGCGTTCGACTCGCTCGTGAGCGCGCTTCGCGGCACGACCGTGGCTGCCCCTGAGGTCTGACCCATGGATCCCGCGCAGCAGGCTCTCGGCCTCGCCATCCTCGTCGTCTCTTTCATGGCGCTGCTGCTGCTCGGCACGCCGATTGGCTTCGTCATCGGCATCGCATCCGTCCTGGCCGCCCTGGCCCTCGGCTACACCGACGTGCTTCTGTCGGTCGCGCGCGACCTCGGCAACGGCCTCGACAACTTCGCGCTGCTTGCCATTCCGTTCTTCATCCTGGCTGGGGACCTGATGGGCGCCGGCGGCCTCGCCCGCCGGCTCATCGACCTGGCCACGGCCCTCATCGGCGCGCGGCGCGGCGGGCTCGGGCTCGTGAACACGCTCACGTGCATGCTGTTCGGCGCGATTTCGGGATCGTCGGCCGCGGCCGTCTCGTCGATCGGCAGCACGATGATTCCCGAGATGCGCCGCGACGGCTATCCGCGCGACTTCAGCATCTCGGTCACGGCCGCCGCGGC
This sequence comes from Acidobacteriota bacterium, assembly GCA_003242705.1. GTDB lineage: Bacteria > Acidobacteriota > Vicinamibacteria > Vicinamibacterales > SCN-69-37 > SCN-69-37. The sequence continues at coordinate 2,102 of QGVF01000042.1, read as the reverse complement.
CACCACGGGCCTGCTGATTCCGCCGAGCAACGTGATGATCGTGTACGCCGTCGTCGCGTCGAACGTCTCGGTCGGCGCGCTCTTCATGGCCGGCGTCGTGCCGGGCATCGCCGTCGGCCTCGGCATCATGATCACGGTACTGCTGCTCAGCGTGCGGCACGGCTACGGGGGCGGGACGAGCACGTCGGTTCCGCCGCTCGGCCGGGCGATTGCGCGCGCGGCACCGAGCCTGCTGCTGATTGTGTTCGTGCTGGGCGGCATTCTCGGCGGCGTCTTCACGGCCACCGAGGCATCGGCCGTCGCGGTCCTGTGGGCGCTGCTGCTCGGGGTCGTGTTCTACCGCGAGATTCCGGTGCGCGCGCTGCCCGGCATCGTGCTCGGCTCGGCCCGCACCACCGGCATCGTGATGTTCCTCGTGGCGGCCAGCCAGGTAATGAGCCGCATCCTGACCCAGGAGCAGGTCCCGCAGGCGGTCAGCAGCGCGCTGCTCGGCCTGTCGGACAACCCGATCGTGATCCTGCTCACGATCAACCTCATCCTGCTCATCGTCGGGACGTTCATGGACATGACGCCGGCGGTGCTCGTCTTCACGCCGATCTTCCTGCCGGTCGCCCTGTCGATCGGCCTCCACCCGCTGCACTTCGGCATTCTGCTCATCGCGAACCTGTGCATCGGGCTGTGCACACCGCCGGTCGGCACGGTCCTCTTCCTGGGCTGCAGCGTGGGCCGATCGAACGTGCTGAGCGTCTCGCGATCGCTCATCCCGTTCTACGTCGCCATGTTCGTCACGCTGCTGCTCATCACCTACGTGCCGGCACTGTCGCTCTGGCTGCCCGGCGTGCTCGGGCTGGTGGGATAGCCGCCGGGGCGGCTATCCCTTCAGGAAGCTCAGCACGTCGCTGATGAGCCGCTCCTTGTGCGAGGCGAGCAGGCCGTGCGTCCCGTCCTCGTAGACGATCAGCCGGCTGCCCGGCACGGCGGCGGCTGCCGTGCGCGACGTGAGGTCGATCGGCACGATCTGGTCGGACGCGCCGTGGATGAAGAGCGTCGGCACGCGGAACGAGGCCAGATCGGGCCGGAAGTCGGTCGTCGAAAACGACTCGGCGCAGGCCAGCGTCGCCTTCAGGCTCGCCGTCATCGCAATCCGGCACGACCAGTCGATGACCTCCCGGCTGACGAGCGGCTCGCCCGATCCGGTCCCGTAGAAGTTCGGGAAGAACGACGCCCAGAAGGCCGCGCGGTCGGTCCGGATGTTCCGCTCGATGTCGGCGAACACCGAGGCATCGACGCCGTTCGGGTTCGTGTCGTCCTTGAGCAGGTACGGCACGACCGAACCGACGAGAATCGCCTGCGCGACGTGCGCGCCGGTGTGGCGCGACATGTACCGGGCCACTTCGCCGCCACCCATCGAGAAGCCCAGGATCGTCACCTCATTCGACTGTACGTACGCGATGACGTCCGCCAGATCGTCGGCGAGCGTGTCGTAGTCGTATCCCGACCACGGCTGATCCGATCGGCCGAAGCCGCGCCGGTCGTAGGCCACGGCGCGCATGCCGGAGTCGGCAATCGCCATGGCGAGATCGTCGAACATGTCGGCCGACAGCGGCCAGCCGTGAATGAGAATGACAGGGCGTCCCCGCCCCCAGTCCTTCAGGTACAACCGCACGTTGTCGCGGGTTGGCAGATGACTCATCGACGCCTCCTCATGAACGCAGCGGCCGGCCGCCACGCGGCACCGCCGGGCAGCGCCGCTGCACCGCTACCATACCCGAGCCGGCCACGAGCAGCAGTCGCACGATCGTCATGTCGGTCATGGCGAGCCGGCGTGCAAACCGCGGGCCGGCGGTCGTATCATCACCGGCACACGACAATCCGACTCGGCGGCCACCGCCGCCCGAACGCACGCCAGGAGACTACCGTGCAGGCACGCTTCGTCTTCCACCTGTTGCTCATCGGCGCCTTTGCTGCCCCCGCCGCGCTGTTCCCGTCTCACCTGATCGCGCAATCGGCGGATCGGGCCGCCCAGCTGATCGGCGAGCTCGACGTACCCGAAGCCGACACGCCCGTGCGCGAGCACCCCGGCTGGCGCCCGCCCGTGCGCG
>QGVF01000041.1 GCA_003242705.1 Acidobacteriota bacterium | reverse complement strand
GTGAAGCTCTTCGCGCCGAGGGAGTTCAGAACCGGCGCATCGGGTTTGCCGCTGCGGCAATGGCTGTCTTGCTGACCAGCTACCTGGCCTCCACAGTCGTGCGGTTCGCGACCGTGTCGGTCCAAATCGCCGCGTTCAGTCTGAACGTGGCCCTTTCGACCGCAGCGAATCTTTTCCTCTTCCTCGCCTTCGCACCGCCACGGTTCGTGGTTGCCCGCTGGCGGCGTACGCACCAGGCGTCGTACCTCGCGGCAATGGCGGAGCGCGAGCCCGAAGAGCGCGGGTTGACGGCTGCGCAGGACCTGCTCGATGCCGCCCGACGGTGCGTTGGCGGCGGGCTCATCGTCGTCGCGCGGCCGCGGATGGACGGGTCGGAGCGTCTCGTCATCCGCGCGTGCTCCGAGCGTGAGCTGGTTGGAAACTCATTCGTCTGCGACGACCTGCTGGCGCGCGTCTACGACCACGCGGTGCCTGCCTCGGGGAGGGCGCAGGACTGCGGCCCGCTCGGTTCGCTGCTCGCGCGCTACGGCCGCTTCGTCCTCGTCGCCCCGATCCGTGCCAGTGCCCGCACATGGGGACTCGTCATTACGGTCCATCCCAAGGCGCCGCTGTTCCCCGACGACGACCTGCTGATGCTGGAGCAGCTCGGGCGCAGCGCGGCGACGGCGTTCGACCATGCCGCGCTGATCGTCGAGCGGCGCGAGCAGGCACGTCGCGCGACCGACAGCCGGCTCCGGGAGCTGCAGACGCGCGTGGGACTCATGCTCGACAGCATGCGCGACTACGCCATGCTCGTGCTCGACGACGACGGGGTGGTGGTCGCCTGGCATGCCGGCGCCGAGGCGGTCTTCGGCTATACGCACGACCAGATCAGGCGGCACTCCGGGGCGCTGCTGTTCGACGTGACGCCGCAGCAGTTTGCCGGCTGGCTGGCGCACGCCTCGGCCCACGGGAAGATGGAGTGCGAGGTCACCTGCCGCCGGCCCGACGGCCGGACGTTCACCGGCATCACGACGATCCGTCCGCTCGTCGTCGAACCGGGACAGTCGGCCGGCTACGTCGTCGTGACACAGGACATCACCGACCGCCGCGCGCTCGAGGAGCGGCTGCATCACGGCCAGAAGATGCAGGCGATCGGTCAGCTCGCCGGGGGGATCGCTCACGACTTCAACAACCTGCTCACGGCCATCGTCGGTTACGCCGACTGGCTCGACCGCGACCTGTCCGGCGACCCGCGGCGCGAGCAGGTGGCCGAGATCCGACGTGCCGCCGAGCGGGCGTCCGACCTGACCCGCCAGCTGCTGGCCTTCAGCCGGCGTCAGGTCGTCCAGCCGACGAGCCTCGACCTGACACGGCTCATCCAGGACCTGCTGCCGATGCTGCGTCGGCTGATCGGCGCGCGCATCGAGGTCGTCGACGAGACGGCGCCACTGCTGCATCCCGTTCTGGGAGATCGCAGCCAGATGGAACAGGTGGTCATCAATCTCGTTCTCAACGCCCGCGATGCCATGCCGAACGGCGGGCGGGTGACCATCCGGACCTCGGACGTCGAGCTCGGCGGCGATACGGCGCCGTCGGGACTGAACCGGTCTCACGTGCTTCTGGAGGTGAGCGACACCGGCATCGGGATGGACGCCGAGACCCGCCGCCGGGTGTTCGAGCCGTTCTTCACGACGAAACCGGTCGGGCAGGGCACCGGCCTGGGGCTGGCGACCGTCTATGGCACGGTGCAGCACATGGGCGGCCTGATCGAGGTCGACAGCGCACCCGGGCGGGGGGCCACCTTCCGCCTGTACCTCCCGCACGCGACCGGCCCGTTCCGGCAACCGGAGCGGCCGGCGCCCCAGCCGGTCGTGACCGGCCGTGAGACCCTGCTCCTCATCGAAGACGACGACGCGCTGCGGCACTACCTGGTGCACGTGCTCGAGGGGCACGGCTACGAGGTGATCGCGGCGGAAGGGCCCGAAGCGGCGCTGGCGGTGGCCGAAGACGCGCTCGACCGGGTCGACCTGGTCATCAGCGACATCATCATGCCCGGGATGAGCGGTATCGAGGTGGTCGCCGAGCTGGCGCAGATGCGGCCCGGGCTGCCCACGCTGTTCATCTCGGGAAGTCCCGAGGAGCCCGCGCCCATCACGGTGACCGGGCGGTCGTCGCCGACCCTGCAGAAGCCGTTTTCGTCAACAGAGTTGTTGACGAAGGTGCGCGAGATCCTTTCGGTCGCCTGACCAATCCCCCGTGCTGTCCGGGAAGTGCGGGCAGCCTTGCCGTATAATGCCAGCAGGGAATCGCGCTGAAAGGCTCTGATTCAGGCGGAAGACTCGATGTTTGAACGCTACACGGAACGAGCGCGGCGCGTCCTTTTCTTCGCCCGCTACGAAGCGACGCAGCTCGGCAGCACGTCGATCGAAACCGAGCACCTGCTGCTGGGACTGATCCGGGAGGGCAAGGGGCTTACGAGCCGCATCTTTGCCCGGTCGAATCTGTCGCTCGAGAGCATCCGGAAGGAAATCGAGGGGCGCACCGTATTCCGCGAGAAGGTTTCGACCTCGGTCGAAATCCCCTTCAGCGCGGAGACCAAGCGGGTGCTGCAGTACGCAGCCGAAGAGGCGGATCGGCTGCTGCATACGTACATCGGCACCGAACATCTGCTGCTGGGGATCCTCCGCGAGGAGCGCTCGGTGGCCGCAACCATCCTGTACGAGAAGGGGATGCGGCTGGCCAGCGTCCGTGAGGACATCGTCCAGCTGCTGAACGAGAAGACGGCACCGGTGCGTCCGAAGGAAACGCCTCTGCTGGCCGAGTTCAGCCGCGACCTGACGGAAGCGGCGATGAAGAACCAGCTCGACCCGCTCGTCGGCCGGGCGGCCGAAGTGGAGCGTGTCCAGCAGGTGCTCTGCCGGCGGACGAAGAACAACGTTGTCCTCATCGGCGAGCCCGGCGTGGGCAAGACGGCCATCGTCGAGGGGCTCGCGCAGAAGATCGTGTGCGGCGACGTGCCGCACTTCCTCGCCGACAAGCGCATTCTCGCGCTCGATATCTCGCTGATCGTCGCCGGGACGAAGTACCGCGGGCAGTTCGAGGAGCGCCTGAAGGCGATCATGAAGGAGCTCAGCGAGAACCCGAACATCATCGTGTTCATCGACGAGCTCCACACGCTCGTGGGCGCCGGCTCGGCCGAAGGGTCGCTCGACGCCGCCAACATCCTCAAGCCGGCGCTCTCGCGCGGCGAGATCCGCTGCATCGGCGCCACGACGCCCGCCGAGTACCGGCGGTACATCGAGAAGGACCGCTCGCTCGAGCGCCGCTTCCAGGCGGTGAAGGTCGATCCGCCGACCGAAGCCGAGACGATCCAGGTGCTCATGGGCATCAAGGATCGCTACGAGAGCTTCCACCACGTGGAGTACTCGCGCGAGGCGATCGAGGCGGCCGTCTACCAGTCGAGCCGTTACATCACGGATCGGTTCCTGCCCGACAAGGCGATCGACCTGGTCGACGAAGCCGGTTCGCGCGCGAAGCTGCGTGACGCCGAGCTGAATGCCGAGCTGGGTGAGATCAGCCGCGTCGTCCGTACGCCGGTCGAGCTCGAAGGCGAGGGGGCCGAGCGCAGCTGGTCGCTCGAGGCCGGTCTGGGCGGCGGCGATCAGATGGCCGTGGTCCGCGAGCGTGTCGACGTCAAGCCGACCGGTTCGCGCGTCGTGATCCGCAAGGCCGACATCGACGAGGTCGTCTCGAAGTGGACCGGTGTGCCGCTCACGTCGGTCACCGAGGACGAGAGCCAGAAGCTGCTCCGGATGGAGGATGAGCTGCACCGGCGCGTCGTCAGCCAGGAGAAGGCGATTTCGGCGCTGGCGCGGGCGATCCGGCGGTCGCGTGCCGGGCTGAAGAATCCGCACCGTCCGGTGGGGAGTTTCATTTTTCTCGGGCCGACGGGCGTCGGCAAGACCGAGCTGGCGCGTGCGCTCGCGAACTTTTTGTTCGGCAGCGACCATGCGCTCATCCGCTTCGACATGTCGGAGTACATGGAGAAGCATTCGGTCTCGAAGCTGATTGGCTCGCCGCCCGGCTACGTCGGGCACGAGGAGGGCGGGCAGCTCACCGAGAAGGTCAAGCGGAATCCCTACTCGGTCGTCCTGCTCGACGAGATCGAGAAGGCACACCCGGATCTGTTCAACATCCTGCTGCAGGTGTTCGAGGACGGGCACCTGACCGACGGGCTGGGCAACCGGGTCAATTTCAAGAACACGATCATCATCATGACGTCCAACATCGGCGCCCGCTTCATCCAGAAGCGGACGACGCTGGGCTTCCAGGCGCCCGACAGCCGCGAAGTGCAGAAGTCGGTCACCGAGCTGGTGCTCGGCGAGGTGAAGCGGACGTTCAACCCGGAGTTCATCAACCGGATCGACGAGCTGATCGTGTTCGAGCCGCTGACCGACGACGACCTGCGGAAGATTGCCGGGCTCCTGATCGACAACCTCAACGCGCACCTGGCCGATCGGCAGCTGAAGATTTCGGCCACGACCGAGGCGATCGACTGGATCATCGAAGCGACCTGCCAGGATCGCTCGTACGGCGCGCGCCCGCTGCGCCGTGCGATCCAGCGCTACATCGAGGACCCGCTGTCCGAGGCGCTGATCCGCGGCGATCTGCACGGCGGCGAGGTCGAGATCTACCTCGATCAGGGTGCGCTCGCCTGGCGCTCCTCCGGGCAGGACGAGGCCGGCCGCCGTCTGGCGGTGACCGTCTAACTGGTATCCAAGCTTGACCGGCGGCTCCCCGGACGTGCGGCCTCGCGTCCAGGGTGGGCCTCCGGGAGGAGTTCCGTGCGCACGCTGATCCGAGTGACGTTCGCCGCCGCCGCCGGGCTGCTGGCCGCGGTCGCCCCTGCCCGGGCGCAGGTCGCGCCGGCCGCGCCGGCGGCTTCGCACATCACCCCCTGCAGCGCGAACGAGACGTCCACGAACCTGCCGCCCGCCGACTCCGGTCCGCTGTACCGCTGCGCGCAGCTGATGGCGCACGGTCCGGGCGACCGGATCACCGAAGTCGAGCCGATGATCGACCCCCGCACCTACGCGGCGCTGCTCACGCCCGCGTGGTCGCAGCGCAGCGCGGGCCGCTGGATGCCGTACGACGAGAGCGTCATCCTGGCCGACTTCTGGCGGCTCTGGCGCAGCGACTTCCTCGAGGACCTCTGGATTGAGGTCATCGACGAGCCCTACGAGAACGGCGTCGTCGGCAAGCATGTCGTCTTCCATTACGAGGAGCGGGCGCGCGTCAAGGTGGTCGACTACGTGCCGGCCGAGGAGGGCGAGAAGCTGAAGGTGAACGTGTCGGACATCGAGAACCGGCTCCGCGAGGAGGACATCTCGGTCCGGCTCGATTCGTTCGTCGACGAGGCGCAGCTGCGCAAGGTCATCGGCGTCATCCGGCAGCTGTACGCCGAGAAGGGCTACAACGACGCAACGGTCACGACCGAGCGCACGCCGCTGCCCGGCGGTCCGAAGCTCGTCCACCTTACGTTCCGCATCGATCCGGGGCCGAAGGTCGAGATTGCCGAGGTCGTCTTCGAGGGCAACGAGGCGTTCTCCGACGGCAAGCTGCGCCGCCAGATGGCGCACAACAAGCCGAACGGCTTCTTCGGCTTCTTCGGCGACGCCACCTACAACGAGTCGCTCTTCCCCGAGGACGCCGAGCGCATCACGGAGTTCTACCGGAAGAACGGTTATGCCGGTGCGCAGATCGGGCAGCCGGTGGTCGAGACCGTCCGGACGTCGGACGACGGATCCCGGCGGTGGATCCGGCTGCGGATCCCGGTCGACGAAGGGCCGCGCTACACGATCGGCAGCTTCGAGCTCACGGGTGAGTCGGCGCTGAACCTCGAGGCCGTCAAGACGCTGTTCGACATCGAGCCGGGCGACTACTACAGCAGCGAGAAGCTGCGGAAGGGGCTCGAGAAGGCGACCGAGGCCTACGGCACGTTCGGCTACTGGCAGTTCAGCTACGAGCCGCGGCTGATGCCGCGTGGTCTCGACCCTGTCACCGGCCTGCCGCTCGAGGGCGAGGAGCCCGAGCCGGTGATGGACATCGAGATCGAGGTGATGCCGGGTGAGCAGTTCTTCGTGAACCGCATCACCTTCACCGGCAACACCACGACGCACGACTCGGTCATTCGCCGCGAGCTCCGCGTGGCCGAAGGCGGCCTGTTCAACGCGGAGGCGCTCAAGGAAAGCGTCCGCCGGCTCAACCAGCTCGGCTACTTCCAGCCGCTCGAGGGCAAGGAAGGCGAGATGGACGTCGTGCAGACGCCGGGCTCCGACAACAAGGTCGACATCACGCTGCGGTTCGAGGAGCAGAACCGCAACCAGCTCACCTTCGGCGCCGGCGTGTCGCAGTTCGACGGCTTCTTCGGGCAGCTCGCGTTCCAGACGTCGAACTTCCTGGGCCGCGGTGAGACGGTCGGCGTGTCGCTGCAGAAGGGCTCGCAGGCGCAGAACTACCAGATCTCGTTCACCGAGCCGTACCTGTTCGAGCGACCGATCACCGTCGGGGCCGATCTCTACAGCCGCCAGTACATCTTCCCGCTGCAGTACACGCAGCAGGCGACGGGCGGCAACTTCGTCTTCGGGTTCCCGCTGGCCGACTACACGCGGATGTTCATGTCCTACGCCTACGAAGAGATTCAGGTGAAGGACGTCAATCCGATCTACTCGCCCGAGGTCCTCAGCCGGAGCCCGTACCTGGCCGACGTGCTGCTCCAGAACCAGGGCGGGCGCCGGACGGTCAGCCGCATCACGCCGAGCGTGGTCTTCAACACGGTGAACCGGCCGATCTTCCCGACGGCCGGCACGCGCTACACGGCGTCGTTCAGCTTTGCGGGGTCGGCACTCGGCGGCAACACCGACTACATGCAGGGGCGGCTCGAGGGCATCTGGTACATCCCGCTCTCGATGCGCCACTCGCTCGGGTTCCGGGCCGAGGGGCAGTACGTCCGCCCGTACGGGCGCACCACGACGCTGCCGATCTTCGAGAAGCTGTTCTCGGGCGGCGAGTACTCCGTGCGCGGCTACGACCTGCGGACGATCGGCCCGCGCGATCCCGAGACGGGCGTCCTCATCGGCGGGAACAAGATGCTGACGTTCAACGCCGAGTACGCCTTCGACATCATGAGCCAGCTGCGCCTCGTCGCGTTCTTCGACGCGGGGCAGGTGCGCGACATCGGGCAGAAGTTCGGCTGGTACGAGGACGTCGTCCGGCGCATTCAGCCGGAGCCGCCGTACCTGAGCGACCTGTTCGGCAATCCGTCGCTGCTGCTGCCCGAAGGCTCGAGCCGCACGGAGATCATCGGCCGGACGAGCGCCTTCAAGACGTCGACCGGTCTCGAGGTGCGGTTCATGATGCCGGTGCTCAACGTCCCGTTCCGCCTGATCGGGGCGTACAACCCGCATCGCGGCGAGGTGTACAACCACCAGGGCCGGCTCACCGAGCGCTTCACCTTCCGGTTCGCGGTGGGAACGACGTTCTGAGCGGGGTCGGACTTCCGACCCCAACGTTCCGGGGATCTGCGCAGGGCGCGCCAGTGGTGGCGCGCCCTGCGGCGTTTCGGGGACTAGAAGTGGCTGACTTCGACGGTGACCTCGGCGGGGCCCCGAAGCCGGCCGACGTCGTACACACGCACGCACAGCGTGCCGGCGTCGCGGACGACGCCGGTTACCTGGGCGCCCTCACCGGCGATGTCGTTGGCCAGCACGATGCTGCAGGTGGTGCCGCTCCAGGTGCCGAGCGCGAGCCCGAGCACGGTGTTGCCCACCTCGCGGTTGACCCACCGCGCGCCGCTGGTCGCGCCGGTGATGAATTCGCCGGTCGGCAGCGTGCCGTCGCGGTCGTTCAGAAACAGCGTTCCGGTGCCCGGGTCCCAGCCGTGGACGACGGCGATGCCCGTGCGGTCGTCGAGGCTGTTGCCGATGTAGACCGTCTCGCCGGCCACGTAATTGCCGCTGCCGTCCGAGACGCGCATCGTCAGCTGCGGCCGCACGGCCCTGAGCACGGCGTTGGCCGAGCCGGCGGACGTCACGATGATGTTGCCCCACGTGACGGCCCCGTTGACGGTGACCGTGCCGGTGTAGGTTTCGGTAATCGGGTTCGGTGACGGACTGGGGTCGATGGGTTGCGGGTCGTCGCCGCACGCCGCAGCGGCGGCGAGCACGGCGACCAGAGCTCCTCGGATCAACGATCGGCGCATGCCTGCTCCTCGAAATCGCCCGGATCGAAGCAACGTTCGTACCCCGGACGCTGTACGGCCCCGATAGTGTACTCGCGGCGCCTCGAAACTGCAGACGATGACACCGTGTCTCCGGTCGGGGAAGGAATTGCCACACCGGGCGGACAGACCCTGGAAGGGTGGTCGAGGGGCGGATCGAGACCGTGGAGAAGGAGGCATCGGCCGATGCGGCCGACGGACCCCGGGGATCGTCAAACGGAAGACGCGCATCGGTCGTCGGGCACGGCCGACGGCAGTTCTGGTAGGATTCAGTGTTTCCCGGTGCCGGAGACCTGTCACTCCGGCGATGCCGCAGGCAGCAGAGGTGCAGCCAAAGATGAAGCGTGTAATCACCGCGACGTTACTGAGTTCGTTTCTCCTGGTGAGCGCCGCCGCGGCGCAGACACCGGCGACCGCCGAGCCGCAGCCGCAGACGGCGGCCCCGGCGGCCGCCCAGTTCCCGGCCGACGCCCGCATCGGGTTCGTCAACCTGCAGGCGGTCGTGCAGAACTCGCAGCTCGGCCGTACCGGGCAGCAGCGGCTCAAGGAGCTCACCGATCAGAAGAGCGCCGAGATCGCCGAGAAGAACAAGGAGATCCAGGCGCTGCAGCAGGAAATCCAGAGCGGGCAGAACGTGCTGGCGGCGGCGGTCCTGCAGCAGAAGAACGCCGAGCTGGATCGGAAGACGCGCGAGCTGCAGTTCATGCAGGAGCAGGCGCAGGTCGACGTCGACGCCCTGCAGAGCGAGCTGCTCGATGAATTCGGCCAGAAGGTGCTGCCGATCGTGGAGCAGATCCGCGCCGAGCGGAACCTGTGGGCCATCCTCAGCACGGGCGACGGCACCGGTCTGCTGGCGGTCAACTCCGCGCTCGATCTGTCGGCCGAGGTCGTTCGTCGGCTCGACGCGCTGCAGTAGGAGCGGACGTCCGGCTGTCATGACTCCGGCGATCGTCCCCACCGCGGCGCCCGCGCCGGCGCCGGCGTCTGCCGAGGCTGCCCGCTCCCCGATGATCAGCATCCCACCCATCCTCGAGCGCCTGGCCTATCGCTATCCGGCGGTGCTGGTTGATGCGGTGACGGAGTACGAGCCGGGCCACCGCATCGTCGCGGTGAAGAACGTCACGGTCAGCGAGGAGTTCTTTCAGGGGCACTTTCCGGGCACGCCGCTGATGCCCGGCGTGCTCATGATCGAGTCGCTGACGCAGGTGGCGACGCTGCTCGTGGCGGGGCCCGATCTCGACGGGCGCCGGGCACGGCTCCGGGGCGTCTACAACGCGAAGTTCCGCCGCCAGGTCGTCCCGGGCGATCGCCTCCAGCTCGAGGTGACGATGGGCCGGCGCCGCGGCGCGATCGTGCGGACGCGGGCGGTGGCCTCGGTCGAAGGACAGGTGGTGGCCGAGGCGAAGATCGTGCTCGCGCTGGAGCGCGTGCCACGCGTGGCGTCGGTGCGCGTCAACACCTATCCCGGCGTCACGATCCACGAAACGGCGATCGTCCACGACGGCGCGCGCATCGGGGAAGGCTCGGTCATCGGACCCTACGCCATCGTCGGGCCCGACGTGACGATCGGCCGCAACTGCCGCGTGGGGGCCTCGGCCATCGTCGACGGCTGCACGACGATCGGCGATCACACCGAGATCTACCCCTTCGCCTCGATCGGGCTCGCGCCGCAGGACCTGAAGTTCAAGGGCGAGCGCACGCGGCTCGTCATCGGCCAGCACAACGTCTTCCGCGAGTTCGTCACGATCCACCGCGGCACGGCCGGCGGCGGCGGCGTGACGACGATCGGCGACGGGAATCTGTTCATGGCCTACGCGCACGTCGCGCACGACTGCCACGTGGGCGACTCGACGATCTTCGGCAACGGCGCGACGATCGGCGGGCACGTCACGGTGGAGGACTACGCGACGATCAGCGCGTATTCCGGCGTGCACCAGTTCTGCCGCGTCGGCCGGCACGCGTTTATCGGCGGCTACACGGTCGTCACGCGCGATGCGCTGCCGTACGCGAAGACGGTCGGCAACCGTGCGCGCATCTACGGCGTGAACACGATCGGACTCGCGCGCCGCGGCTTCAGTCCGGAGCTCATCGACAAGCTCCGCCGCGCGTACCGCCACCTCGTCCAGCACAACACCAGCCGGGCGCTCGAACTGATCGAGCGCGACCCGACGCTGGCCGCCGCCGAGGTGAGCTACCTGGTGAACTTCATCACGTCGGCCCGCCGGGGGGTCATCCTGCGCCGGCCTTCGAAGCGGATCGACGACCAGCTCGAGGCGGAATGACGCCGTGCCGATCGGCCTGATAGCCGGCAACGGGCAGTTCCCGTTCCTCGTGCTGCGCGCCGCCCGCCGGCTCGGCCACGAGGTCGTTGTCGTCGCTGTCAGGGACGAAGCCTTTCCCGAGCTCGAGCAGCTGGGCGCCGAGCTCGGCGGCACGGTCATCGAGTGGATCTCGCTCGGCCAGCTCGGCCGGTGCATCTCGATTCTCAGGCAGCACGGCGTGACGCGGGCCGTCATGGCGGGTCAGGTGAAGCACGTCAGGGTCTTCACCGACGTGATGCCCGACCTGACGATGCTGTCGGTCTTCGCCAGGCTCGCGACGAAGAGCACCGACACGCTCATCAAGGCGATCGCCGACAAGCTTCAGAGCCACGGCATCACACTGCTGAATTCCACCGAGCTGCTGAGCGACCTGATGGCGCGTCCGGGCGTCATGACGCGCCGCCAGCCCGATGAGGCGATTCGCGGCGACTTCGAGTTCGGCTACCCGATCGCGGACGCCATCGGCCGGCTCGATATCGGTCAGACAATCGTCGTCAAGGACCGCGTCGTCGTTGCGGTCGAGGGCATGGAAGGGACCGACGAGACGATCCTGCGCGCCGGCGCGCTGGCCGGTCCCGGGGCCCGCGTGGTGAAGGTGTTCAAGCCCATTCAGGACATGCGCTTCGACGTGCCGGTGATCGGAATCCGGACCGTCGAGGTGATGAAGCAGGCGGGCGTGGATGCGATGTCGGTCGACGCCGGGCGTACGCTGATGATCGAGGGCGACGAGGTGATTCGCGCAGCCGACGAGGCCGGTATCGTGCTGGTCGGACGGGAGCATCCGGCATGAGCGACACGCTTCGCCTGGCGGTGATCGGCGTCGGCCACCTGGGCCGCCACCATGTGCGGCTCGCGTCGGCACTCGACGGCGCGCGCCTCGTGGCTGCCGTCGATCTCGACCGCAGCCGCGCCGAGGCGGCGGCCGGTCCCGGGGTGGATGTGCTCACCGACTTCCGCGGGCTGTTCGGCCGCATCGACGCGGCCGTCGTGGCCGTGCCGACGGTCGATCACCTGACGATCGCGCGTGAGCTGCTCGAGCGCGGCGTCCACGTGCTGGTGGAGAAGCCCATGGCGGCGTCGCTCGAGCAGGCCGACACGATGCTCGAGGCGGCCGCACGCGGCGGCGCCGTGCTCGCGGTCGGCCATACCGAGCGCTTCAATCCGGCCATCGAGGCGGCCCTGGCCGTCGTGCAGCAGCCGCGTTTCATCGAGATCGATCGGCTGAGCGGGTTCCCCGAGCGATCGCTCGACATCGACGTCGTCTTCGACGTGATGATTCACGACCTCGACCTGATTCTGGCGATCGATCGCAGCGGTGTTGCAGCGGTCGAGGCGGTGGGCGTACCGGTGCTGACGCCGCGCGTTGACATCGCGAATGCACGGGTGAAGTTCGCGTCCGGCTGCATCGCGAACCTGACGGCAAGCCGGATCAGCCGCGACGCCATCAGGAAAGTGCGCTGTTTCCAGCCCGACATGTACGTGTCGGTCGACGCCGGCGCGCGCGAGCTGGAAGTGTGGCGGCTGCGGCGGCCCGAAGGCGGCCGCCCGGTGATCGAGGGCGGGCCCGTTCCGGTGGAGCAGGATGAGCCGCTGCGCCGCGAGCTGGTCGACTTTGTCGACGCGATCCGCACCGGCCGTCCGCCGCGCGTGACGGGCGAGGCCGGACGCGAGGCGCTCGCGCTCGCCACGAAGGTGGCGGCCGCAATTGGAGTACCGTCGGAGATGGTGGGGGAAGGTTCACGATGACGTCGGCGCTGGCCCTGGGTGATCTCGAAGCGCGGCTTGCGGCTGGAGAGCCGCTGACGCGCGGCGACCTCGAGCGGCTGTTCGATTGTCCGGACCTGATCGAGGTCGGCGTCGTCGGCGAAGCGGCCCTGCGGCGGCGTACCGGGAGCGAAATAACGTTCTGCCGCGTGCTCGAGACACGCGACGGTCGGGTGCCGGCGGAGCTGCAGGCGGGGGAGATCCGGATCGTCGGCGACCCTGCGTCTGTCGACGATGCAGTGGCGCTCGTCCGACAGGCCGCGTCGGCTGCGAACGGGACGCCCGTGACCGGGTTTTCGCTTGCCTGGCTCGTCGATCGTGTCGGGACTGACGATGCGTCGCTGACCCGGGTCGCGTCGGCGCTGGCCGGGGCGGGACTCACGGCGCTCGCGGAAGTCCCGCTGGATCTGCCGCTGGAGGTTTCCCGGCTGGTGAAGGTCGTGGCGGCGCTGCGAGAGGGCGGCCTGGCGATCCACCGGCTGACGATCACGGCCGCTCCGCAGGGACGCACCCGGCTCGACTTCGTTGAACGCGCCGAGCAGCTCGCGCGCGAGGCCGGCGACATCCGGGCGTTTGCGCCGCTGCCGCGCGTCGATCCCGTCGACGTGCCTTCGACCGGTTACGACGACGCGAAGCTGGTGGCGGCGGCGCGGGCCGGCTGCCCGTCGATCGAGCGGATTCAGGTCGACTGGCAGCTCTACGGTCCCAAGATGGCCCAGGTGGCCCTGACCTTCGGCGCCGGGGATCTCGATGCCGTGGCCGCCGTCGACGATCCATCGCTCGGGCCACGGCGGAGCGCGGTGGCCGACATCGATCGGCAGATTCGGGCGGCTGGCGGCGATCCGGTCGAGCGCGATGGTCTCTACCGGAGGCGGGGGTGACGTGCTGCGGCTCGGCGCGGTCAGCTACCTGAACGTCCGCCCGCTCGTCGCCGGTCTGGCCGACGATCCCGGGATCTCGCTGCGCTTCGACGTTCCCGCGGTCTGTGCCCGCCTGCTGAGCGAGGGCGCCATCGACCTGGGCATGGTGCCGTCGATCACGTGGCTCGATCGCCCCGGCGACCGGATCGTGCCGGGCGTGTGCATCGGATCGTTCGGGCCGGTCGGATCGGTGGCGCTCTTCTCGAGGAAGGACATGCGCGAGGTCCGGACCGTCGCACTCGACGCGTCGTCGCGCACGTCGGCCGCCCTCGTGCGGATTCTCTGCCGGCAGCACTTCGCCATCGATCCGGTGTTCCTGACGCGGCCGCCCGACGTCGACGAGATGCTGGGCGTGGCCGACGCCGCGCTGCTGATCGGTGATCCCGCGCTGTTCCTCGATCACGAGGCGATCGGGCTGCAGAAGATCGATCTCGGCGAACTGTGGACGGGCATGACCGGGCTGCCGTTCGTCTGGGCCTTCTGGTCGGGACGCGCCGATGCAGCCACGCCGGCCACGGTGGCGCGCCTGCACCGGGCGGCAGCGGATGGCCTCCGGTCGCTCGATGCGATTGCCGACGCGTACTGCGCCGACCATCCGGAGCGACGTCCCGTCGCGCGCGACTATCTGCGGCGGAACATGCACTACGAGCTCGGGCCGCGCGAGGTCGAGGCGCTGCGGACCTACTATCGCGAGGTCGCCGCGCTGGGGCTGACGACCGGCGAGCCGCGCGAGCCGGAGTTCTTCGACGGCCCGTCGGGCGCCGCGCAGTAGAATTGAGCGACATGCAGGTCGAGAGGATTGCCGACGTCGTGAGGCAGGGCGGGCGCCTGTCGTTCGAGCAGGCGCGCGAGCTGTACCTGCACGCGCCCACGTCGCTGCTTGGACGGCTCGCCGACGACGTCCGCCAGCGGCTCCATCCCGATGGCGTCGTCACCTACATCATCGACCGGAACGTCAACTACACGAACGTCTGCGTCGCGCGCTGCCGGTTCTGCGCCTTCTACCGGCCCGTCGGGTCGCCCGAAGGCTACACGCTCGGCTTCGACGAGATCTTCCGGAAGATCGAGGAGACGATCGCGCTCGGCGGCGAACAGCTGCTGCTGCAGGGCGGTCACAATCCCGACGTGCCGCTCGAGTGGTACGAAGATCTGTTCCGGCAGGTCAAGGCGCGCTACCCGTCGTTCCGCATGCACGCGCTCTCGCCGCCCGAGATCATCCATATCTCGCGGCTGTCGCACCTGCCGCCCGAAACCGTCATCGCGCGGCTCGTCGACGCCGGCCTCGACAGCATTCCCGGCGGCGGCGCCGAGATTCTCGTCGATCGGGTCCGCCGCCTGCTGAACTGCTACAACAAGGCAACGGCCGACGAATGGCTCAACGTGATGCGGCTGGCGCACCGTGCGGGCCTGCGCACGACGGCCACGATGATGTACGGCCACGTCGAGACGATCGACGAGCGGCTCGAGCACCTGTTCCGTCTCCGGGATCTGCAGGACGAGACGGGCGGGTTCACCGCGTTCATCGCCTGGAGCTTCCAGCCGAGCCACACCGAGCTCGGCGGCGTCGAGGCGACGGGCGTCGAGTACCTGCGCACGCTGGCCATCGCCCGGCTCGTGCTCGACAACTTCCCGAACCTGCAGGCCTCGTGGGTGACGCAGGGCGGCAAGGTCGGCCAGCTCAGCCTGGCGTTCGGCGCCAACGACATGGGCAGCGTGATGATCGAGGAGAACGTCGTGCGTGCGGCCGGCGCCGAGTACTGCATGGACGAGTACGAGGTCGTCCGCAACATCGAGAACGCCGGCTTCATCGCCCGCCGGCGCAACATGCACTACGACATCCTCGGGGAGCCGATGTTCCGGCTGCAGAAGGTGCCCCGTATGCTGCAGCTTGCCGTGGCGCGTGCGGACGGTCGCGGCGGCGAGGCTGAGGATCTCCGCCGCTACGAGGCCCGGAGCCCGGAGGCCCGGCGGCGCCGCGCCCTCCCGCAGTGAGGCCATGATCTTTGCGAGCCGGTGGCTCCTGCCGATCGATCGCCCGCCGCTCGAGCGCGGCTGGATCGAGACGGACGGAGGCACGATCGTCCGGCTCGGCTCCGGACCGCCGCCCGGTCCGGCCACCGACCTCGGCAACGCGGCGCTGCTGCCGGGACTCGTCAATGCCCATACGCATCTCGAGCTGAGCTGGCTGCGGGGGCGCGTCCCGCCGGCCGGGTCCTTCATCGAGTGGCTCCGGACGCTGCTCGCCGTGCGCGGCCGCGGGGCCCTGCCCGCCCTTCCGGAACAGCTCCAGGCTATGCGCGCCGGCATCGAGGAGGCGCGCGCGACGGGCACGGTGCTCGTCGGCGACATCAGCAACACACTCGTCACGCCCGCACTGCTCGCGTCGGCCGGCATGAGCGCCGTCGTCTTCCACGAGCTGCTCGGCTTCAACGTTGTCGACGCGACGACGGTCGTCGCCGAGGCGCGGAGCAGGCTGCGGCGCGTGCTCGCCGATGCCCGCGCGCATGCCGCGGACGGCGTCGGCCTGCGCGGTCGCGTGGTCGCACACGCTCCGTACTCAGTGGCGCCCGATCTGTTCCGCCGCATCGCCCGCCTGTCGGACGACGACGCGCCGCTCTCCGTGCACGTGGGGGAGTCGGTAGAGGAGCTGGAACTGCTGCGCGTTGGTACCGGCCCCATGCGTGCGCTGCTCGAGGACCTCGGCGTGTGGACCGATCGCTGGCAGCCACCGGGCACGGGACCCGTGGCCTGGCTCGATACGCTCGGCTACCTGCAGCCGGGCACGCTGGCCGTGCACGCCGTGCACCTCGACGAGTCCGACATCGATCGCCTTGTCGAGCGCGACGCCGTCGTGGTGATCTGCGCGCGGAGCAACGTCTGGGTGGGAACCGGGCTGCCGCGCGTCTCGCACCTCTATGCGGCCGGCGCGCGCATCGCGATCGGGACCGACAGCCTCGCGTCGGTCGGCTCGCTGAACATGTTCGACGAACTGACGGAACTGCGCCGCGTCGCGCCCGACGTGACGGCCGCATCGCTGCTCGAGAGCGCGACGCGGACGGGCGCCGAAGCGCTCGGCGCCGGCGATCGGTACGGGACCCTCGCGCCCGGCAAGGCCGCCGCGCTCGTCGCGGTCGACGTCCCGGCCGGCGTGCGCGATGTGGAAGAATACCTGGTCGGCGGAGTGCCTCCGGAGGCGATCCGTCCGGTCCCGACATGATCGCGCGGCTCCGCACCTACGCTTCGTTCGTCCGTTTCAGCCATTCGATCTTCGCGCTGCCGTTTGCGCTGGCGGGCGCGCTGCTCGCATCGCGGCTCGTGCCGCTCGGCTGGGAGCGGGTGCTGTGGATCATCGTCTGCATGGTAACGGCGCGCAGCGCGGCGATGGGCTTCAATCGCCTGGCCGATCATGCCTTCGATGCGCGCAACCCGCGTACGGCGGGGCGTGAGCTGCCGCGCGGGGCGATGACGCGCGCCGAGGCGGCGCTCTTCGTGGTCGTGATGGCCGCCGCCTTCATTGCCGCGGCGGCGCAGCTTGGACGGCTGCCGCTGCTGCTCGCGCCGGTCGCGCTGACCGTCGTCTTCTGGTACTCGCTCGCCAAGCGCTATACCGACTACACGCAGCTGTTTCTCGGCCTCGCGATGGCGCTGGCGCCGGCAGGCGGCTGGATCGCGGCCGGCGGACCGCTGCGCCCCGAGCCGGTGCTGCTCGCGGTGGCCATCGGCACCTGGGTCGCCGGCTTCGACGTGCTGTACGCCTGCCAGGATCTGGACTTCGACCGGCGCGAAGGTCTGCGGTCGATTCCGGTGCGCTTTGGCGTCGCGAAAGCCATCGCCATCTCGCGGGCGCTGCATGTGGTCACGGTTGCTGCGCTCGCGGCGGTCGGCATCGCGGCCGGCCTCGGGCCGGTGTACGCGGCCGGCCTCGTGCTCGTTGCGACGCTGCTCGTCTACGAGCAGTCGCTCGTCAGTCCCTCGGATCTGTCGCAGGTCAGGCGCGCCTTCGACCTCAACGGCTGGGTCGGCGTGCTGTACCTGCTCGCGACCGCTGCCGACGTGTATTTCTCATGACCGATCGACCCCGCCGCTTCGTGATTGCCGTGACGGGCGCCAGCGGCGCGCTCTACGCGGCGCGGACGATGGCCGCGCTGCTCGAGCGCGGCTGCCGGCTCGATGTCGTGGTGAGCGAGTACGGCCGCCGGCTGCTCGTCGAAGAGCTCGGCCCCGAGGCCCGGGCCGAGCGGCTGCACGACTATCTCGTCGAGCGCTACGGGACGTCCGTCGGCAGCGGCTCGATCACCCTGCATTCGAACCGCGATCTGGGTTCGACCCTGGCCAGCGGCGGCAACCGCTGCGAGGCGATGGTGATTGTTCCGTGCTCGATGAAGACGCTGGCCGGGGTGGCGCACGGCCTGTCGCAGACGCTCATCGAGCGCGCCGCCGACGTCATGCTGAAGGAGCGGCGACGCCTGATCGTCGTGCCGCGCGAGACGCCGATGAGCCTGCCCGACCTGCGCAACATGGTCGCCTGCGCCGAGGCCGGCGCGATGGTGCTGCCTGCGATGCCGGCCTTCTACCAGAAGCCGGAAACGCTCGAGGACCTCGGCGCGTTCATCGCCGGCAAGATCCTCGGCGCGCTCGGCATCGAGCACGCCCTTTTTCCGCCCTGGGGCGAGACGTGAGCGTCCCGTCGCGCGAGCCCGCCGTCATCGCGGGCATGTTCGACGCCATCGCGCGTCGCTACGACACGCTCAATCACCTGCTCAGCGCCGGCCTCGACCGGCGATGGCGCGCACGCGCGGTCGCCAGTCTCGGGCTGACCGGCCGCGAGCGCCTGCTCGACATGTGCACCGGGACGGCCGATCTCGCCATTGCAGCCGTGACGGACCGGCACCGGGCGAAGGACGTGGTGGGCATCGACTTCTCATCGGAAATGCTCACCATTGCACGGCAGAAGGTTCGCGCGGCAGGGCTCGAGTCGCGTATCCGCCTGGCGCGCGGCGACGCGACGGCCATGCCGCTGCCCGAGGCGTCGTTCGATGCCGCGACCGTCGGTTTCGGCATCCGGAACGTTGTCGATCCGCTCGCGGCCTGCCGGGAGTTCCACCGGGTCCTTCGACCCGGCGGCACGCTCGCGGTCCTCGAGTTCGGGTCGCCGACGGCGCCGGGACTCCGGCAGGCGTACGCCTGGTACTTCCAGCACGTGCTGCCGCGCATCGGCCGCCTCGTCTCGAAGCACGACGCGGCCTACAGCTATCTGCCGGCATCCGTAAATGCGTTCCCGTCAGGTGCGGCGTTCGCCCGCATCCTGCAGCAGGCCGGCTTCCACGACGTGCAGTTCCGCCGGCTGACGTTCGGCATCGTGTACCTCTATCTCGCGCGTCGATGATCGGCCATCCGTCCGGAAGCTTCGGGCGTCTGAATGGGACATGCGGCACGCCCGGGGCAGCTTCCTGAAGCATCCGGGGGGCCGTATACTGCGAACAACCCGCTGATGTACTTCGACTTCGACCCGCATCGACCAGACACGCCGCGGATGCCGCAGGCGATGTCGCTCCGCGAAGGCGTGCTGCTGTCGGTGGTCGTGCACCTGC
The DNA here is from genome assembly GCA_003242705.1 of Acidobacteriota bacterium. Lineage (GTDB taxonomy): Bacteria > Acidobacteriota > Vicinamibacteria > Vicinamibacterales > SCN-69-37 > SCN-69-37. Next base: position 7,588 of record QGVF01000041.1, on the reverse strand, counting down.
TGATGGCGCTGCTGTATCTGCTGACGCCCGAAGGCTGGCTGCAGTTCCGCGACGAGCCGGTCGAAGCCGAAACGCTGCTGGCCGAGCGGCAGGACGACGACGATCGTCAGCTGCTCCGGTTCGTCGAAGTGATGCCGCTCGTCGATCGGCCGGAGGCGCCGGATCGGCCGGCCGATGCGTCCGACATGGATCGGCGGAGCAGCACGATCGAGCGGCCCGAGAACGCGATCGATCCGGGGCCGTACATGCTGGGCAACACGCCGGAAATGGTCGAGGGCGGCCCGGTGCTGCCGCCCGAGCCCGAGCCGCCGACGCCGCCGGCGCCCGAGCCCGTCGAGCGGGCCGATGCCGGATCGCCCGAGCCGCTCGATGAGGGCGACGCGCCGGTGCTGTCGCTGGCCGATCGCGGTCTCGCCGATCTCGAGGTGCCGTCCCCGAACCCGTCGCCATCGCCGCGCGACGACACCCGCGCGCTCAGCGACTCGCTGCGCAATCTGGCACGCTACCTCCGCGAGGAGAACTACGACAACCGGCTCGGGGGCAACTCCCAGCAGTCGGCGTTCATCCAGTTCGACTCGATGGGCGTCGACTTCGGCCCCTGGCTGCTGCGGTTCAAGCACCAGGTGGAGCGCAACTGGATCGTGCCCGCCGCGGCCATGACGTACCGCGGGCGCGTCGTGATCCGGTTCTTCGTGCTGCGCAACGGCTACATCACGGACCTGACGGTCCTGCAGCCGGCGGCGATTCCGGCGCTCACCAACGCCGCGGTCAACGCGCTGCGCCTGTCGAACCCGACGGCCGCGCTGCCTCCGGAGTACCCGGCCGATCGCATGCAGATCATTGTCACGTTCTTCTACAACGAGGATCCCCGCACGGCCCCGTGAATCGTCTCGTCGCCATCGTCGGTCCGACCGCCACAGGCAAGAGCGCGCTGGCCATTGCGCTGGCGCGGCGCTTCGATGGCGAGGTGCTGGCCTGCGACTCGACGGCGGTCTATCGCGGCATCGATATCGGCACCGACAAGGTGCCGCCCGACGCGCAGCAGGGCGTGCCGCACCACCTCGTCGATCTGGTCGAGCCGACCGAGGTGTATTCGGCGGCGCGCTACGCCGAGGATGCCGCTCGTGTCGCTCGTGAGGTCGTGGCGCGGGGCCGGCTGCCGATCCTGGCCGGCGGCACAGGCTTCTACTACCGCGCGCTCGTACGCGGGCTGTTCCCGGGACCGGCCCGCGACGAGGCCCTGCGGGCGCGGCTCGAGCGCGTCGCCGACCGGCGTGGACCCGAGTTCCTGCACCGCTGGCTGGGACGCGTCGATCCGCCGTCGGCACAGCGGATTCTGCCGCGCGATCGCATGAGGCTCGTGCGCGCGCTCGAGGTGTACCTGCTCACGCGCAAGCCGCTCACCGCGCACTTCGCCGCCACGCGGTCGCCCATCGCTGACTTCGCGGTGCTGACGCTCGGCCTGCGCCTGGCGCGCGAACGGCTGCTGCCGCGGGTCGCCCGACGCGTCGACCAGCAGTTCCGCGCCGGCGTCGTCGAAGAGGTGCAGGCGCTGCTGGCGGCGGGCGTGCCGCCCGACGCGCACGCCTTTTCGGGGCTCGTCTACCGGCAGGTGATCGAGATGCTGCAGGGCGTGCGCGACCTGGCCGCCACACGCGAGCTGATCGTCCGCGAGAACATGCGGTACGCGCGGCGTCAGCTCATGTGGTTCCGGCGTGAACCTGACGTGCACTGGATCGAGCTGCCCGGTGAGTCGACCGAGGCGTTCAGTCAGGCATCGGCGCTCGTGGCGGCCTGGCTCGGGACGCCGGCGCCGGCCGGCGCAGACCGTGGAGGTGAGCGGTGACGACGGCCCGGGCAACGACGCGCGTGATCCTGCTGCTGATGGATTCGGTGGGCGTCGGCGCGCTTCCCGACGCGGCGCGCTACGGCGACGACGGCAGCGATACGCTCGGCAACCTCCACGCGGCCGTGCCGCTCGCCGTGCCGACGCTGCGGACGCTGGGCCTGGCGCGCGTCGCGGCGATCGGGGAACCGGCGCCGCCGCCGGCCGGTGCGTGCGGGCGGATGGCGGAGCGATCGGCGGGGAAGGATTCGGTGACCGGCCACTGGGAGATTGCGGGCCTGGTGCTCGACCGGCCATTTCCGACCTATCCAACCGGATTCCCCGCCGACGTCGTGGCGGCGGTCGAGCAGCGCACCGGCCACCGGTTCATCGGCAACGTGGCCGCCTCGGGCACCGAGATCATCGAGCGCCTCGGCCCCGAGCATCTGGCGACCGGGGCGCCGATCCTCTACACCTCGGTCGATTCCGTCTTCCAGATCGCCGCGCACGAAGAGGTCGTGCCGCTCGACGAGCTGTACCGCATCTGCGAGGCTGCCTACGACATCGTCGTGCAGGGGCTCGGCGTCGGGCGCGTCATCGCACGGCCCTTCGTGGGGGAGCCCGGCAGCTTCAGGCGGACCGGCAATCGCCGCGACTTCGCCATGCCGCCCGTCGAGCGGACGCTGCTCGACGCGCTGGCGGAGGCCGGCTGGCCCGTCGTCGCGATCGGGAAGGTCGAGGATCTGTTCGCCGGCCGCGGCATCAGCCGTGCGGTCCACACCAGGTCCGACGCCGAGGGCTTTGCCGCCGTCGCGGCGGCGATGGCGGAGGAGTCGCGGGGACTGATCTTCGCGAACTTCGTCGACTTCGACACGCAGTACGGCCATCGCAACGACGTACACGGGTACGCGGCAAACCTCGAGCGCTTCGACCGCGCGCTGGCCGACGTGCTCCGGCGACTTGGGCCCGGCGACGTGCTGGTCGTGACGGCCGACCACGGCAACGATCCGACGACGCCGTCGACGGACCATTCGCGGGAATATGTGCCGGTGCTCGTGGCGGGGGAGCGCGTCCGCCCGGGCGTCGAGCTCGGGACGCGCGAGACCTACGCCGATCTCGGCCAGACGCTGGCAGAGCTGTTCGGCGTGCCGGCGCTGGCGCACGGCACGAGCTTCCTGGCCGACATCGTGCGATAGACTGGAACGTCACGTCCGGCCCGCCTATGCCGACCATCCGTCAGCAGCTCGAACGACTCGAAGCCGAATACCTGGCCCCGCAGGCCGCCCGCAGCGCGGCGAGCCGCGGCCGGCTGCGCCCGGAGCCCGAAGATCCGATCCGGCCGATCTTCCAGCGCGACCGCGACCGGATCATTCACTCGAAGGCGTTCCGGCGCCTGAAGCACAAGACGCAGGTCTTCTTCGCGCCGGCGGGCGACCACTACCGGACGCGCCTCACGCACACCCTCGAGGTGTCGCAGATTGCGCGCAGCATCGCCAAGGTGCTGCGGCTCCACGAGGAGCTCACCGAGGCAATCGCGCTCGGTCACGATCTCGGCCACCCGCCGTTCGGCCATGCGGGCGAGCGCGTCCTGGACCGGCTGGCGCCGGGCGGTTTCAGCCACTACGAGCAGAGCCTGCGCGTCGTCGATGTCATCGAGAACGGCGGTCGCGGGCTGAACCTGAGCTGGGAGGTGCGCGACGGCATCGCGCGGCACTCCAAGGGGAAGCACGGCCTGCCGGTCGGGGCGCCGCCCGAGGCCCGCGCGAGCACGCTCGAGGGGCAGATTGCCCGGGTCGCCGACATCATCGCCTACGTCAACCACGACATCGACGATGCGGTGCGCGCCGGGGTGCTCGACCCGGCGTCGCTGCCGCGGACGGCGACCGAGCTGCTGGGGGCGACCTCGTCGCAGCGCATCAACGCGATGGTCACCGACGTCGTGCACCGGACGCTCGAGGGCGGCCTCTCCGAAGTGCGGATGAGCCCGGAGATTCTCGAAGCGACGCTCGAGCTCCGGAGCTTCCTGTTTACGGCCGTCTACGAGAACCCGCGGGCCACGGCCGAGTTCCGCAAGGCGGAGGGGGTGCTCGGCGGCATCTGGGACCGGCTGCGGGCGCGGCCCGAGCCCTACCTCGACGCAGAGACCATCGAGAGGGACGGTATCGACGTCGCGGTCCGCGACTTCGTGGCCGGCATGACCGACCGCTACGCGGTGGCCCTGTTCCAGGAGCTGTACGTCCCGCGCTCCTGGAGCGTCTAGGGGCGCCTTCGGGCTAGGCGGGGATCCCCCGGTTCTGCTAATATTTCCGTTTGGCCTGCCCTGCGGGCGACTTCCATGAGCATGCTCCTCGACCTCAGTCGGTTGCAGGGTGGAGGCGAGCGGATCGACCGCCGGATTCCACCGGACAGCTTCGAGACGCCGGCAGAGGACTTCCGCGTCGTCGAGCCGGTCCAGCTGACGGTCGACGTGCGCCGGGACGGGGAGAAGGTCCGGCTGGTCGGCCGGGTCGCGACGGTCCTCGAAGTGCCCTGCTGCCGGTGCCTCGAGCCGTTCCGCACCTCCGTCGACAACGCGTTCGACCTGCTCTTCCTGCCCGCGTCCGAGGCCGGGGCTGCCGAGGGCGACGACGACCGGCAGCTCGACGAGGCGGCGGTCAACGCGTCGTTCTATGAGGACGAGGCGATCGACTTGGCGGAGGTCGTGCGCGAGCAGTTCTATCTGGCCCTGCCCATGAAGCCGCTGTGCCGCGAGGACTGCCGGGGCCTGTGCCCTGTGTGCGGCACCAACCGGAACGAGGCGACCTGCTCATGCGAACAGGAGTGGGTCGATCCCAGAATGGACGCCCTGCGGCGTCTGAAGGCCGGCGGGAATCACTGACATCCGGCCGGAATCAAAGCCGGGGCCGACGCCCCTGACTGTCGAGTAGTCTGAACCATGCCGAATCCGAAACGTCGCCATTCGAAGAGCCGCACCGCGAAGCGCCGCACGCACGACGCGCTCAAGCCGGTGGGCACCAGCGTCTGCCCCCAGTGCCGCGAGGCCAAGCTCCCGCACGTCGTCTGCCCGAACTGCGGCTACTACCGGGGCCGGCAGGTCCGTCCCGTTCCGGAAGACTGATCCCGGACGGGCCGGCGGCCGGACGTCGAACCCGTGACTGATGGTGCCGAGCTGACGGTCGCCGTCGACGCGATGGGCGGCGACCACGCGCCGGAAGCCGTGGTCGACGGCGCCATCGCCGCGGCCCGGTCGCTCGACGTCGGCCTGGCGCTCGTCGGGCCGGCCGTGCGGCTCGAAGAGGAGCTGGCGCGTCGCGAGACGGCGGGGCTGCGCATTTCGGTCGTCGACGCGCCCGATGTCGTCCCGATGGACGAGCCGCCGCTCGTCGCGTTGCGGCGACGCCGCCGCGCTTCGGTGCGGGTGGCGGCCGACCTGGTGGCGGCCGGTGAAGCCGCGGCGTTCTTCAGCGCCGGGCACTCGGGGGCGACACTGCTGGCCGCGCACGCCGCGCTGGGGCTGATGCCCGGCGTCGGCCGGCCCGCGCTGGCCGTCACCGTGCCCACGCAGCGCGGCGCCGCCGTGCTGCTCGATGCGGGCGCGAACGTCGACTGCCGCGTGGATCACCTCGTTCAATTCGCGCATCTCGGATCGGCCTACGCGTCGGTGGCCATGGACCTGCCGACGCCGAAGGTCGGGCTGCTGTCGATTGGCGAGGAGGCCCGGAAGGGGCCCGACCTCGTCCGCGAGGCGCACGAGCGGCTGCAGCATGAGGCGCTGAACTTCATCGGCAACGTCGACGCGCGGGAACTGTTCACCGGGCGCGCCGACGTGGTCGTGTGCGATGGCTTTACGGGCAACATCGCACTCAAGGTGGGCGAGGGACTGGTCGACTCGCTCGAGGAGATGCTGCGACGCGAGCTCGATGCGGCGCTCGTCTCGCAGATTGGCGGGCTCGTCATGCGACGGGCTTTCGCCCGCGTACGGCAGCGCGTCGACTACGCCGAGTACGGCGCGGCGCCGCTGCTCGGCGTCCGCGGCCTGGCGCTCGTCGGTCACGGACGGTCGTCGTCGCGGGCGGTCAAGAGTGGCATTGCCATGGCCGTGCGGCTGGCCGGTGCGCGGCTGCCGGCGCGGCTTGGCGCGGCATTGACGCCGGCCGCCGGGTAAGGCGACGGATGGTTGCGCGCAATCGCGCGGCTGTGCTGAAGTAGGCAGGCTGTGATGAGCAGTTTCGAGGGCCGTGTGGCCCTGGTCACCGGCGCGTCCCGGGGAATCGGCCGCGCCATCGCGATGCGGCTGGCGCGCGGCGGCGCGACGGTCGTGGCGGCGGCGCGCGGCGCCAACGCCGAAGAGACGGTTGCCGCCATCAGGGCCGAGGGCGGCCGCGCCGAGGCCATTGCCCTCGACGTCACCGACACGGAGGCCATCACGGCCGCCGTCGGCGGCATCCTCGAGCGGCACGGCCGCATCGACATCCTCGTCAACAACGCCGGCATCACGCGCGACCAGCTCGTCCTGCGCATGAAGCGCGACGACTGGGACGCGGTGCTGGCCACCAACCTCACGGCGGCCTTCACCGCCATTCAGGCCGTGCTCCGGCCGATGGTGAAGCAGCGGAGCGGGCGCATCGTCAACGTGTCGTCGGTCGTCGGCCAGGCGGGCAATGCCGGCCAGGCCAACTATGCGGCGTCGAAGGCGGGGCTGATCGGCCTGACGAAGTCCGTGGCGCTCGAGGTCGCGTCGCGCGGCATTACCGTCAATGCCGTCACGCCGGGACTGATTGATACCGACATGACGCGCGCCATTCCCGGCGCCGCGCACGACGAATGGGCCGCGAAGATTCCCATGCAGCGTCTCGGCACGCCGGACGACGTGGCCGCGGCCGTGGCGTTCCTGGCGTCGGAAGAAGCATCGTATATTACGGGGCACGTACTGGCCGTCAACGGCGGCATGTACATGTGACGACCGGAGTTCATCCGCGTCGATCCGCGGGGCGGACGAGGCGGTCAGCGGCGGCACTCTCGCCGCCCTCGGAGGAGGACTGAATGGCAGTTGCGGATCAGGTCAAGAAGATCATCGTCGAGCAGCTCGGAGTCGACGAGGACGAAGTGACGCCGGACGCGTCGTTCGTCGACGATCTCGGCGCCGACTCGCTCGACATCGTCGAGCTCGTCATGGCGTTCGAGGAGGAGTTCGGGATCGAGATTCCCGACGAGGACGCCGAGAAGATCACCCGCGTGAAGGAAGCCGTCGATTACATCGAGGGCCACGCGAAGAAGAAGTAAGCACCGCGGAGGCCACTTGACGAGGCGAGTTGTCGTGACCGGCGTCGGCCTGCTGTCGCCGGTCGGCGTCGGGACGGAGGCGAACTGGGAGGCGCTCTGCGCCGGACGCAGCGGCATCGGCCCCATCACCAGGTTCGACGCGTCGAAGCACGCCGCCCGGATTGCGGGCGAGGTGAAGGGGTTCGATCCGCTCCAGTTCATCGACCGGAAAGACGTCAAGAAGATGGACGTCTTCATCCAGTACGCGATCGCCGCCACCGAGTTCGCGGTGCGCGACGCGCGGCTGGAAATCACCCCGGCGAACGCCGACATGGTCGGCGTCTTCATCGCCTCGGGCATCGGCGGGTTCCAGACGATCGAGGGCGAGCACCCCGCGCTGATCAACGGCGGGCCGCCCCCCCCCTCCCCGGTTTTTCTTTCCCCCCCCCTCCTCCAACCCGCCGCCCGGCACAGGTGGGGCCCGGGTTGGGGCCGCGGGCC
>QGVF01000040.1 GCA_003242705.1 Acidobacteriota bacterium | reverse complement strand
GTGGATGCTCGAGTACAACGAGGAGCGTCCCCACGATTCGCTCGGCGATCTGACCCCGGCCGAGTACCGCCAACGCGTCGCCGGAAGTTCTACTTTTGAAATGCCTGCTTGACGGGGAAGCTTACGAATGCGGCGGCCCGGGAGCAGGCGACCCTGGCGCGGAAGCTCGCGGCGCTCGACACCGACCGGGGCGACGGGCGGCGGCGAGGCTCCTGATAAGATGCCTGTCGCCTGAGCGCCTCTGAAACATGAACATCATCGTGACCGGCGGGGCGGGCTTCATCGGCGCCAACTTCCTCAATCTGATGGTGCCGCGCTTCCCCGAGCACCGGTTCGTCAATATCGATGCGCTGACGTACGCGGCGAACCTGCTGAGCATCCAGGTGGCCGATCGGCCGAACTACGCGTTCGAGCGCGTCGACATCACCGATCGCGGGGCCGTCGACGATGTGTTCGCGCGGGTCGAGCCGGATCTGGTGGTGCACTTTGCCGCCGAGAGTCACGTCGATCGCAGCATCCACGCGCCGCAGACCTTCGTGCAGACGAACGTCGTCGGCACGCTGAACCTGCTCGAAGCCTTCCGCGCCCTGCCCGACGTCGCGCGGCGGATGTTCCACCATGTCAGCACCGACGAGGTGTACGGCTCGCTCGGGCCCGACGGCTGGTTCACCGAGAGCACGGCCTACGATCCGTCGAGTCCGTACTCGGCGTCGAAGGCCGCCAGCGATCACCTCGTGCGCGCTTACCATCGGACGTACGGCCTGCCCGTACGGATCACGAACTGTTCGAACAACTACGGTCCGTACCAGTTCCCTGAGAAGCTGATTCCGCTGATGATCCTCAACGCGGTCGAAGGCCGGCCGCTGCCGGTGTACGGCCGGGGCGAGAATGTGCGCGACTGGCTGTTCGTCGAGGATCACTGTGAGGCCATCTGGCTCGTCGTCGAGCGCGGGCGGGTCGGGGCTACCTACAACATCGGTGCGCGCAACGAGCGACGGAACATCGACGTCGTCCACGCCATCTGCGACATCGTTGCGGACGAGACGGGACGCAGCGCGGCCGAGCTGCGCGACCTGATCACGTTCGTGCCCGATCGGCCGGGGCACGACCTGCGGTACGCGATCGATCCGCGCCTGGTCGAGGAGGAGTGCGGCTTTGCGCCCCGCGAGACCTTTGAATCGGGCCTGCGCCGGACGGTCCGCTTCTATCTCGAGAACCGGGCGTGGGTCGACTCGGTGCGCACGGGCGAGTACCGCTCCTGGATCGAGCGCAACTATTCGGAGCGGACGTGATTCGGAAGGGCATCGTCCTCGCCGGCGGTACGGGCACGCGGCTGCATCCGCTCACGCGGGCGATTTCGAAGCAGCTGATGGCGGTCTACGACAAGCCGATGATCTACTACCCGCTGACGACGCTGATGCTCGCCGGCATCCGGGAGGTCCTGGTCATCAGCACGCCGCAGGATCGACCGCTGTTCGAGGCGCTGCTTGGCGACGGCGGCGCGTGGGGCATGCGCATCTGCTACGAAGTGCAGCCGAGCCCCGACGGTCTCGCACAGGCGTTCCTCATTGGCGAGCGTTTCATCGACGGCGAAGGCGCCGCGCTGATCCTCGGCGACAACATCTTTTATGGAGAAGGTCTGCCGAAGACGCTCGCCGAGGCCGCATCACGGCCCGAGGGGGCGACAATCTTCGCGTACTGGGTGCGCAATCCCGAGGCCTTCGGTGTTGTCGATTTCGACGCCGACGGACGGCCGCTGAGTATCGAAGAGAAGCCGGCGACGCCGCGATCGAACTGGGCCGTGACCGGCCTGTACTTCTACGACCATCACGTGATCGAGCACGCCCGGCGCCTGAAGCCCTCGGCGCGGGGCGAGCTCGAGATTACCGATCTCAATCGGGCGTACCTCGAACGCGGCCAGCTGCGGGTCGAACGGCTGAGCCGGGGTACGGCCTGGCTCGACACCGGCACGCCCGATGCGCTGCTGCAGGCGGCCAACTTCGTGCAGACGCTGCAGTCGAGGCAGGGCCTGCAGATCGCGAGTCCCGAGGAGATCGCGTACCGGCTCGGCTGGATTAGCCGCGAAGAGCTGGTGGTCCAGGCCGAGGCGCTCGGCAACGCCGCCTACGGACAGTACCTGCTCGACGTGGCGCATCACAGGCACGGCCGATGAGCGATCTGCTGATCCGGCCGACGGCGCTCGACGGAGTGTGGCTGATCGAGCCGAGGGTATTCGTCGACGACCGCGGAGCTTTCTGCGAAGCCTGGCACAGGGAGCGTTACGAGGCGGCGGGGCTGCCCGGCGACTTCGTGCAGGACAACGTCTCGTGGTCGCGCCAGCACGTGCTGCGCGGGCTGCACCTGCAGTTTCCCCGCGCGCAGGGCAAGCTCGTGTACGTGCTCGAGGGGGAGGTCTTCGACGTCGCGGTCGACGTCCGGGTGGGCTCGCCGACGTTCGGCCGCTGGATCGGGTGCCGGCTCTCGTCTGAGAACCGCCATCAGTTGTACATTGCGCCGGGTATGGCGCACGGATTCTGCGTCCTGAGCCGGTCGGCCCTCGTGGCCTACAAGTGCACGGACTACTACCACCCCGAGAGCGAGCTGACGATCGCCTGGGACGACCCGGACATCGGTATCGACTGGCCGACGACGACGCCCATTCTGTCCGCGAAGGACGCGCGGGCTCCGCGCCTGGGTGACCTGAGGGCGGAACTTCCCCGGTGGCAGTCATGACCTCGACGACGCTCCGCGAACTCGTCGGACGGTTCGAGCGCATCCGCGTGCTCGTGGTGGGGGATCCGATCCTCGACGAGTCCGTCACCGGCGACTGCACGCGGCTGTCGCCCGAAGCCCCGATTCCCGTCCTCAGGGTACGTGCTATCCGGGCCGTACCCGGCGGCGCCGCGAACACCGCCGCCAACATCGCAGCACTGGGTGGCACGGCCCTGCTGGCGGGCGTTGTCGGACGCGACGAGGCCGGACGGCGGCTGCGGCAGCTCGTGAGCGAACACGGCGTCGAGTGCCTGCTCGTCGACGATGACCGGCCTTCGTCGCGCAAAGTGCGCGCTCTCGGCGGGCAGCAGCAGCTGCTGCGACTCGACTATGAAGACGACGGTCGTGTGGCGGCCGCGGCCGCCGGGGCGACGCTTGACCGAATCGCCGAGCGGCTGCCCGATGTCGACATCGTCGTCGTGTCGGACTACGCGAAGGGATTGATCGACCCGGCATTCTCCCGGCGGCTGCTGGCGCTGGCGCGTGCCGCGGGGCGGCCGGTCATCGTCGATCCGCGGCCGCAGAACGCAGCGGCGTACGCCGGGTTCGACTACCTCACGCCGAACTGGCGCGAGGCGCAGGCGCTGCTCGGCGAACCCGAGCGGGCGCCCGACGAGCAGGCCGTCACCGACATCGGGCGACGCGTCGCGGAACGGTTCGACGCGAACGTGCTGCTTACACTCGGCGCCGGCGGCCTGCGCTTCTTCGGGCGCGACGGGCTGCAGCTGCTCGACGAACCGGCGCGGGCGCGCGAGGTGTTCGACGTGAGCGGCGCCGGCGACACCGTCGTGGCGACGTTCGCGCTCGCGCTCGCCTCGGGCGCCGGCCTGCAGGATGCCCTCCGGCTGGCGAACCTTGCCGCCGGCATCGTGGTGGCGAAGCTCGGGACAGCGACGGTTTCGCGGCGCGAGCTGCTCGACGCGCCCAACGGCGGCGGGCGGCTGGCTGATGCCGCCGCGCTGGCGATGGCGGTGCGCAGCGCCCGGGAAGCCGGGCGGCGGATCGCGCTCGTCACCGGCCGATTCCTGGCCTTCGGCGTCGAGACGCTCGAGCGCCTTCAGGCGGTACGCGACCAGGCCGACGTGCTGATCGTGGCGCTGCAGGACGATGAGCCCGACACGGCGGGGCGGGCCCGCATGCTGCTCGCGCTGCGGGACGTCGATCTCGTCCACATCTCGACCGATCCGGCAGCGCTCGTCGGAGAAGTGGCGCCCGACCTGCACGTCGAGCTGGGCGCGTCGGAGGCCGCCGGGAGGGCGCGGTCGTGATCGACATTCGTGCAGAGATCGAGCAGGCGATCGCGACGAAGCAGGCGTCGCTGGCGCTGGCACCCGTCATCGAGGCCGCCGGCCGCGAAATCGTCGAGGCGGTCCGCCGCGGAAACCGGATCTTCGTGTGCGGCAACGGCGGATCGGCGGCCGATGCGCAGCACTTCGCGGCCGAGCTCGTCGGCCGCTTCGAGCGCGACCGGCGCGGCGTCGCCGCGCATGCGCTCACGACCGACACGTCGCTGCTGACCGCGCTCGCCAACGACCACGGCTACGACGCCGTGTTCGAGCGCCAGGTGACGGCCCTCGGGGCCCGGGGCGATGTCCTCGTGGCCATCTCCACGTCCGGCGAGTCCGAAAGCGTGGTCCGTGCCGTCGAGGCCGCGCAGCGGCTCGGCATGGCGTCTATCGTGCTCGTCGGTCGGGGCGGCGGGCGACTTGCCCGTGTACCGGGAGTCATCGTCGTGTGCGTGCCGTCGGACCGGACCTGCCGGATCCAGGAAGTGCACACGATGGTGGTTCACATCTGGGCGCAGATGGTGGACGAGGCCTTCGCGGCCTGACCTGCGTCGAGTCTCAAAGGGATGCGCGGACGCCGGCCGGCGCGCGGCCGGCTCAGGCGAACGGGCTGCGTCGTTCAGCTGTTGACCGCGCGCAGGCGCGGGCGTTCCGTCCGCACCGAAGCCGGCGTCCGGTACTGCTGGAATGGCAGCTGGCAGTCGTACTTCCGCAGGAATGCCAGGAACCGCTTGTAGTCGGTCGGCGGCATGTTGAACATCTCGACCAGCAGGCGGTAGTTGCCGCGCGTCTGTTCGAGTCCCAGCTCGACGATCCGGCGCAGGTCGGCGCGCGTCAGGTCGCGCGCCATGAAGAGCGGATAGACCGCCGTCCAGAACGACTGGCCCTGTCGCAGCATGAGGGCCGCGAGCTCTTCGGCGCGGCTCTGGACGGCCGGTGCTGCGGCACCCGCCTGCGCCGGCGCCTGCGGGCCGCGGACGACCTCCACCGGCAGATCGGCCAGCGTGATTGTACGACCGCCCGTCTTGAGCAGCGCCCGCTCGATGACGTTCTTCAGCTCGCGAACGTTGCCCGGCCACGAATAGCGCAGCAGCGCCTCGATGGCGTCGGGCGCCAGGCCGCCGTCGGGCAGCCGATGCGTGTGAGCGTAGTGAGCCAGGTAGTGCGTGGCGAGCGGCACGATGTCGTCGCGGCGCTCGCGCAGCGGCGGGATGGCGATGCGGACGACGTTGAGGCGGAAGTAGAGGTCCTCGCGGAACGTCCCCGCCGCGACTTCGTTCTCGAGCACCCGGTTCGTTGCCGTGATCAGGCGGACGTCGGCCCGGGTGTGCGGGCGGTCGGCGCCGATGCGCTGAATCTCACCGGTTTCCAGGAAGCGCAGCAGGACGGCCTGCATGCGCATGCTCATCTCGCCGACTTCGTCGAGGAAGACCGTTCCGCCGGGCGCGGTTTCGAGCAGGCCCGGCTTGTCGCGGTACGCCCCTGTGAAGCTGCCGCGCACGTGCCCGAACAGTTCCGACTCGAGCAGCGAGTCGGGCAGCCCGGCGCAGTTGAGCGTGACCATGCGGGCCGAGGCCCGGTGGCTGCGCTGATGGATGAGGCGCGCGATGACTTCCTTGCCGACGCCGGTCTCGCCGGTGATCAGGACCTTGGCGTCCGATCGGGCGGCGCAGTTGACCTCGGCCTCGAGCGCCTTCATCACGCTGCTGACGGCGATGAATTGGGGCTCTCTCGATGGCGATGGGAGGGGCACTGGGGAGGTCCTTTCGAACGGATGCGGTTATAAGGTCGGAGCCGGCGTGGACTTTTGTCCAGAATTCCGGATCCTACGGGAACCGGACGCCCGCGTCAACGTAGAAGCGTCGAAGGAACTCGATGCTTCACTGCGACTTGCGGCGTTCGGCAGGTCGGTCCGCCGACTGTCGGTCCACCGACACACGGTCTTCATCGTATCCCAAAAGTCTGCCTTCAGGACGACTTAAGTCCGTGCTCATCCGCTCGCCCCGAGGTTTTCCCGCACGGGACAATCGGCGGCCTGCGGCCGACCTTGAGCGCGTAACTCCGTGGGAGTGAACGGGATAGGGCGCGGGTGCCCGCTGCGGGCCGGCCCGGCCCCTGCCTTGCAGTTCTGACTCAAGGCGGAACTTGGTCCGCCGATTCGGTCGACTCAGAGTCTGTGGTTTTCGATGCGACAGAAAGGCTCTCCAGAAATCATCGGCGTCAGCCGAGCGATCACGGAACTCAAGGATGAGATCGCGCGCGTGGCCCGCTCCGACGCCAAGGTGCTCATCACGGGCGAGAGCGGCACCGGCAAGGAGGTCGTGGCGCGGGCCATCAACGCCCAGAGTCCCCGTGCCCATCAGCCGTTCGTGCCGGTCAACTGCGCGGGCATTCCCGAAGCGCTGCTCGAGTCGGAGCTCTTCGGCCACGTCAAGGGCAGCTTCACCGGGGCGTACCGCGACAAGCCGGGCAAGCTCGAGATGTCGGAGAACGGCACGGTCTTTCTCGACGAGATCGGGGAGATGACTCTGCGCATGCAGGGGCTGCTGCTGCGGTTTCTCGAGACCGGCGAGATCCAGAAGGTCGGCGCCGAGCGGCCCGCCAGCGTGCGCAACGTGCGCGTCATTACGGCCACCAACCGGAACCTCCGCGACCTGATTCAGCAGGGGCTCTTCCGGGAGGACCTCTTCTACCGGATCAACGTCATCCATATTGTCGTGCCGCCGCTGCGCGAGCGCCGCGAGGACGTGCCGCTGCTCGTCGAGCACTTCCTGCGGAAGTTCACCTCGCGGCCGCTGAACCGGATGAGCAACGGTTACGGCGCGGCGGTCACCAGTGATGGGCAGGCGCTGGCCCCGGTGGCCGAGTACAGCCCGGTGCGGGCGATCTCGCCCGAGGCCATGGCCGCGCTGTGCGAGTACCACTGGCCCGGCAACGTCCGGCAGGTCGAAAACGTCGTCGAGCGCCTGGTCGTGACGGGGCGCCGCGAGGTGATCCAGATCGACGACCTGTCGCCCGAGATTCGCACGCCGGGGCAGTTCCACATGCGGCCGCGGCGCGAGCGCCGCAAGACCGTCGCCGACGAACTGTTCAGGAAGCTCCGCGAGGACGGCGAGTCGTTCTGGACGGCGGTCTATCCGCTCTATATGAACCGCGAGATCACGCGGGGCAACGTGCGCGATCTCATTCACAAGGGACTCGAAGAGGCGCGCGGCAACTACAAGATCGTTCTCCGGCTGTTCAACATGGAGCCGGGCGACTACAAGCGCTTCCTGAACTTCCTGCGGAAGCACGACTGCCAGTTGCCCTTCAAGGAATACCGGGAATACCGCTGAGACGAGGGGGAATGATGCCGAAGGGGGAGAAAGCTGTGCGCACGATCGCCGTGGTGCTCGCCGCCGTCCTGATTGCGGGGGCGCCGACGCTGCGGGCCCAGACACCGACGCCGTCTGCCGCGACGGGCACCGGACAGCAGGCCGGCGATCCGGTGCTGCCGGTCGACTATGTCATCGGGCCCGAGGACGTCCTGTCGATCGTCTTCTGGCGCGACGAGGACATGACGGCCGATGTCATCGTCCGGCCCGACGGGCGCATCACGCTGCCCCTGCTGAACGACATCCAGGCGGCCGGGCTGACGCCCGAGGAGCTGCGTCAGCAGATTACCGAAGCGGCCAGCAAGCTGTTCGAGAACCCGAACGTGACCGTCCGGGTCCGCGAAATCAACAGCCGCAAGGTCTACATCACGGGCATGGTCGCCAACCCGGCGCATTACCCGCTGCTCGGACCGACCACCGTGCTGCAGTTGATCGCGACGGCTGGCGGCCTGCTCGAGTACGCGAAGACGAAGGACATCCGCATCGTCCGGACGGAGAACGGCCGCCAGGTGGCTTACCGGTTCAACTACAACGACGTGCGGCAGGGCAGGAATCTGTCGCAGAACATCCTGCTCAAGCCGGGCGACACGGTGATCGTTCCTTGACGACCTGCTCCCTCGATCGACACGGGCGCCTGGCGGCAGGCGGGCTGCTGCTGTGGCTGCTGTGCCTGCTGCCGCGACCGGCAGCCGCTCAGGCCCAGGTCGGGGCGTATCGCCCCGAGCGCCCGAACCGCGCCATCTTTCAGGGCGGCTACGGCACGGCCGAGCAGAGCCTGATTGCCACCGGCGCGCTCGGTGTCGGCGCGGGACGTACGGTCGAGGTGACCGGTCGGGGCAACGGGACGGATTCGATGCGTGCGACGTCGACCTTCGGGCACGCGCTCGGCAGCCTCGATTACAACTTCGACCGGGAGCGCCTGGCTGCCAGCGCGGGTATCGGAGGGGCCACGCACTACACCCCGTCGGACGGCGGTCGGTTCACGACCGCGACGTCGGCGCACAGCATGCTGCGTGTCGCGGTGACGCGGCGGACGACGATTCAGGGCCATGCCACCGCCGCGCTCGAGCCGCTGTCGGCGCTGTCGCTGCTGCCCGGGCTCGACGAGGGAGCCGGCGTGTCGGGTGCACTCGACTACGGGCTCGGCTTCGATGCCAACCGGCTGCTGCGCTATCAGGCCGAAATCGGTATTGAACAGACCCTGACCCGTCGCCTGGCGGTCGAGGTCGGTGTCTACCGGAGCTTCGCGGAGTACACCGCGGGCAGTGCCAGTGAGAGCGTCGGAGCGGTGGGCCGCCTCCGCTACCAGCTGACGCGGCACCTGTCGGCCCGCGTCGGCTACGGTCGCGACGCGGTGCGCATCGACCGGGGCGAGCTCGCCGGGCTGGAGTCGGCCGATGAGCCCGACTCGCAGTTTACCGGCGAGCGGATCGATGCCGGTCTCGACTTCCAGCAGAACCTGTCGCTCTCGCGGCGGACGACGCTGGCGCTCAACACCGGGACGGTCATGTACAGTCAGGATGGCCGCCGGCACTACGACCTCACCGGCACGGCCACGCTCCGCCGCGAGATCGGGCGCACGTGGTACAGCTCGGTCGGCTACACGCGCGATGCCGTTTTCGTGACCACGCTGGGCCAGCCGACCTTCACAGATTCGGTTCAGGCGACGGTGGCCGGGCTCATCGGACGCCGCGTGAACGTCAATGCGAATGCCGGGGCCTCGCACGGCCGGCTCGGCATCGAGGACGAGGACAACGGCTACGTCCTGTATCGGGCCGGCACGGGCATGACGCTGGGACTGACGCGGGATCTGGGCGTCAGCCTGTTCTATTCCTTCTTCAATTACCGCTTCGACCAGACGGCCGAGCTGCCCGATGCCATCCGCCACCGTGAGCTGTCGGGCCATGCCTTCCGGGTAGGGATCGACCTGTTCCTGCCGATTTATCACCGAGCGAGGAGACCGTAAATGTTGCCGGGCAAGCAGTACACGCCAGAGGTCATTCTGGGCATCCTGCGCAAGCGGGCGTGGTTCCTGCTGGTGCCGCTGGCGGTTGCCGCGGCGGCGACCGCTCTGTGGTCGCGCACGCTGCCGGACCTCTATCGGTCCCAGACGATCGTGCAGGTGGTTCCGCAGCGGATATCGCCGACGCTGGTGCGCTCGACCATCGAGACGCGGATTGAAGACCGGCTCCCGGCGATCCGTGAGGCGATCCTCAGTCGCACGCGTCTCGAGTCGATGATTCTCGAGTTCGACCTCTATCCCGAAGAGCGCAAGTACATGGTGATGGAGGATGTGGTCGGCATGATGTACGACCACATCGACACCTGGATCATCCGGCAGGACGCGTTCGGGGTTGCCTTCACGGGGACCGATCCGGTGAAGGTGATGCGCGTGACCGAGCGGCTCGGCAACCTGTTCATCGAGCAGAGCCTCAGCTACCGGCACAACCTGACCGAGGTTACCGACGAGTTCCTCGAGTCGCAGCTCGACGAGACGCGGCGCGAGCTCGAGGCGCAGGAGCGGCGGCTCGAAGCCTACCGGCGGACGTACGCCGGTGAGCTGCCGACCCAGGTCGAGGCGAACCTGCAGCAGCTGAACACGGCGAACACGCAGATTCAGCAGCTGGCGAACAACATCAACCAGGCGCTCGCGCGGCGCCTCGTGCTCGAGCAGGAGCTGAACGATCTGCGGCAGCGCAGCCTCGACGCGCTGCCGACGTCGTCGGGTGCGCTGGCCGACGCCGGCGAGGCGAGGGAACTGCTGGCGGCGCAGGCCGCGGTCGACGAGCTGCGCGCCCGCGGCCTGCGACCCGGGCATCCGGATCTCGATGCGGCGCTGCGGAACCTGCGCGAGGCCGAGGCGCGGTACGCGGGGCGGTCGTCGGACAGCAGCACGGTCCGGTCGCCGGGTGAAGTCGCCCGTCAGGCGCGCATTGATTCGCTCGCCGAGCAGATTGCGGAGATCGACCGGCAGGTGGCCGACGCGCGCGTCGCCCAGCAGCGGTTCCAGGCGATGGCCGATGCAGCTCAGGCGCGCATCGACGCGGCTCCGACGCGGGAGACGGAAATGATCGCGCTCATGCGCGATTACGACATCATCGCCGACAAGTACCGCGGCCTGCTCCAGAAGCGCGAGGAAGCGAGAATCTCGGCGAACCTCGAGCGGCGGCAGGTCGGCGAGCAGTTCAGCATCATCGACCCGGCCCGCGTGCCCGAGCGTCCCTACAGCCCGGACCGCCGTCGCATCAACGCAGCCGGCGCTTTCGTCGGCCTGGTGCTCGGGATGGTCCTGGTCGCCGTTCTCGAGTACCGCGACCGCGGATTCCGGAACGATGAGGAAGTTGAAGCCGTCATGGGCCTGCCGGTACTGGCGGTCATCCCGATCATGCGGTCGGAGGCCGAGCAGCGGCGCCGCCTCTGGCGACGGGTCGCGGTCAATGCCGGCTTATCGGTGGTCGTCGCCGGCTGTGCCCTGGTGTGCGCCTATCTGTACTTGAGCACGTAGCGATGTACGAGTCCTTCTTCGATCTGTCGGTTCGGCCGTTCGATCTGACGCCGAATCCCAAATTCCTGGTGCTGACCGAGTCGCATCGCGAGGCGCTCCGGAACCTCGAGTACGGCATCGCGAGCCGGAAGGGCGTCACGCTGCTCGTGGGCGAGGCCGGTGCGGGCAAGACCACCGTGATCCGGGCCGCGGTCGAAAGCCAGCCGGTGCGCGTGCACTGCGTGCACCTCAACAACCCGACGCTTACCAGGGACGAGTTCGTTCAGCTGCTGGCAACCAAGTTCGCGCTGTCGCCCGAGGCGCTCCAGTCGAAGGCCCGCCTGCTCATCGAGCTCGAGGCGCTGCTCGAGCAGCGGCGCGAGCACGGCGAGACCAC
This sequence comes from Acidobacteriota bacterium, assembly GCA_003242705.1. Classification (GTDB taxonomy): domain Bacteria; phylum Acidobacteriota; class Vicinamibacteria; order Vicinamibacterales; family SCN-69-37; genus SCN-69-37. Next base: position 15,177 of record QGVF01000040.1, on the reverse strand, counting down.
GGTGCTGATCGTCGACGAGGCGCAGAGCCTGCCGCTCGAGCTGCTCGAGGAGATCCGGCTGCTCGCCAACATGGAAACCAGCGACGAGAAGCTGCTGTCGGTCATCGTCGCGGGCCAGCCCGAGCTGGCCGATCGACTGAACGCACGCGAGCTGCGGCAGCTGAAGCAGCGCGTGGCGCTGCGGTGCGAGCTGCGCCCGCTGACGCTTGCCGAGACCGAGGCCTACGTGGCCGGGCGCATCCGTGCGGCCGGCGGTACGGCCGTGAACGTATTCACGCGCGAGGCCGTGGCGCTCATGCACGAGGCGGCGCGGGGGCTGCCGCGGACGATCAACGTCATCGCCGACAACGCGCTGATTGGCGGGTTTGCCGCCAACGTCCGGCCGGTCAACCGTGCCATCGTGGCCGAGGTGTGCCGCGACTTCGATCTGCTGCCGGCGACGACCGCGTCGCGGTCGATGTCGCAGACACCGGTCGCCACGGGCGGCGCGCCGCGCGCCGACCACAGTGGGGACGCCGAGCCGGCGACGACCGGCCGGACCGACAGCGATCGAACCCAGGAGATGTTCCAGGCCTTCGGAGCCCGCCGCAAGCGGTTTTCGTTCTTCTGGAGCTGACGAGACGAGGAGTGTGCGATGGGGCGTATTGACGAAGCAATGAGGCGGGCGGGCGGAGCCTCGGCCACTGTCGAGGAGGCGGCGCAGCCGGCCGTCCCGGTCGAGCTGCCCACTGAGGCCTTCCCGGCCGAGCCGGGACAGCGGCCCGAGCCGTCCGAGCGGCCCGTACGGCACGCCCGGCCCGCAATGGATGCGCCCGTCGTCGACGACGAGCCGGAACCTGCGCTGCCGCCGCTGGAGGGGCGCATCGCCCCCGCCCTCGAGCGCAAGGTCGTCATCGATCGCGAACTCGATCCTGTCAGCCGGGAGCAGTACCGCCGACTGGCCATGGCGCTGCACGCGGCGCAGGGGACGGGCGGCGTGAAGGTGATTGCGGTCTCGAGCGCACTCGCGAACGAAGGCAAGTCGCTGACCGCGTCGAATCTGGCGATGACGCTCAGCGAGTCGTACCAGAAGAGGGTGCTCCTCATCGACGGCGATCTCCGGCGCCCGTCGCTGCAGCAGATTTTCGGCCTGCCCGGAGAGGGCGGGCTGACGGCAGCCTTTGCGCCGAGGAGCGATCACCGGATCCGCCTGCACCGCATCACGCCGCATCTCACCGTCCTGACCGCCGGCCGGCCGACGACCGATCCGATGGCCGTCCTGGCGTCGGAGCGGATGCGCGATCTGCTGGCCGACGTCCGCGAGGACTACGACTGGGTGGTGATCGATACGCCGCCCATCGGCCTGCTGGCTGATGCGAACCTGCTGGCCGATGTCTCGGACGGGATGGTGCTGGTCGTCAAGGCCGGGACGACACCCTACGACGTCGTGCAGAAGGCGGTCGAGCTGCTGGGGCGGGATCGGATTCTCGGCGTGGTGCTGAACCAGGCCGAGCCGGATTCACTCGCGGACCGATACCAGAGCTACTACTACAGCCCGGCTCGATCATGACGTGAAGCCATGCAACGGTTGACGCCACGTACTGCACTACTGGTCGTCTGTGAGGCGGGCCTGATCGTCCTGGCGCTGGCGATCGCGGCCTACCTCCGCTTCGGCGAGTGGGCACCCGACCTGCTCTTCAGCGACTCTGGGGTCTGGAGAACCCTGCTGGTCGTTGTCGTCACGCAGGGCTGTCTGTACTACGCCGAGCTGTACGACCTGTACGTGGTGCGGGACCGGCGCGAGCTGTTCATCCGTCTCTTTCAGGCGATGGCGGCTGCGTCGTTCGTGCTGGCGGTGATCTACTACTGGTTCCCCGACGCGGTCATCGGCCGCGGCGTCTTCCTGATTGCGGCGGTGATCACGCTCGTGGCGGTCACCGGATGGCGCCTGGCGTGGGAGTTCGTCAGTCACCGGATCGGGCCGCGCGAGCGGCTGCTGCTCGTCGGGACCAGTCCGGGTGCGCTCGATCTTGCGCGCGAACTGCACGAGCGCCGGCACGAGCTCGGCGTCGAGATCGTCGGGTTCGTCGACACCGATCCGGCGAAGGTCGGGGCGCCGGCCATCAATCCGGGAGTCATCGGGACCATCGAGGACATTCCGTCGATCGTCCGGGCCCGTCACGTCGATCGCGTGGTCGTGAGCCTGGTCGACGCGCGGGGCAAGCTGCCGATGGAGAAGCTGCTCGAGATGAAGCTCGAGGGAGTCACGTTCGATCATCTGCCGTCGGTGTACGAGGAGTACACGGGCAAGATCGCGGTGGAGAACCTCCGTCCGAGCTGGCTCATCTTCTCCGAGGGCTTCAAGAAGAGCCGCACGCTCGCCGCCATCAAGCGCACGGTCGACGTCATCGTGGCCGGCATGGGCCTGGTGATCGGGGCTCCTGTTTTCCTCGCGGTGGCCGCGGCCGTGAAGCTGACGTCGTCGGGACCGGTGTTCTATCACCAGCAGCGCGTCGGTCTGCGCGGCCGGATTTTCTGGGTGCACAAGTTCCGGAGCATGCGCCAGGACGCCGAGGCGGTCACCGGCGCCGTGTGGGCGGTGCCGACCGGCGATCCGCGCGTGACGCCAATCGGGCTCTTCCTGCGCCGCACCCGGCTCGACGAGCTGCCGCAGCTGTGGAACATCCTGAAGGGCGACATGAGCTTCGTCGGGCCGAGGCCCGAGCGGCCGGAGTTCGTGTCGCAGCTCACCGAGCAGATCCCGTACTACGGCCAGCGGCACATCGTGCGCCCGGGCCTGACGGGATGGGCGCAGATCCGGTACACCTACGGCGCCAGTGCCGAGGACGCGCTGCAGAAGCTGCAGTACGACCTCTACTACATCAAGAACCTGTCGATCGCCCTCGACCTGTACATCATGTTCGAGACGATCAAGACGGTGATCCTGCGCAAGGGGGCCTGATTATGTCGAGCAACACCACGAACGCCCCCGTCGTCAACGCGATGTCGATCGACGTCGAGGACTACTTCCACGTCAGTGTCTTCGACGGGCTCGTGCCGCGTGCAAGCTGGGACTCGATGGAGAGCCGCGTCGAGGCGAACACGATGCGCCTGCTCGAGATCTTCGAGGAGTACGGCGTCCGGTCGACGTTCTTCGTCCTCGGGTGGGTGGGCGAGCGCTTCCCGAGCCTGGTGAAGCGGATTGCAGAGGTCGGCCACGAGGTCGCTTCGCACGGCTACGCGCATCGGCTGATCTACGACCAGACACCCGCAGCCTTCCGCGACGATGTGCGCCGGGCGAAGGCCGTGCTCGAGGACGCGTGTGGCCGCGCTGTCGAAGGATATCGCGCGCCGAGCTACTCGATCACGCCACGATCGCTCTGGGCGATCGACGTCCTGGCCGAGGAAGGTTACCGTTACGACGCGAGCATCTTTCCGATTCGCCACGACCGCTACGGCATCCCCGTGTCGGCGCGGACGCCGTACGTCATCGAGCGCGGCGGCCGCTCCCTTGTCGAAGTGCCTGGATCGACGGTCCGGATCGGGCCGCTGAATCTGCCGGTGGCCGGCGGCGGCTACTTCCGGCTCCTGCCGTACTGGTGGACGCGATGGGGCATCGCGAGGCTCAACAATGTCGAAGGCCTTCCGGCTGTCTTCTACCTGCACCCGTGGGAGATCGATCCTGAACAGCCTCGGCTGCCGGCCGGCCGACTCGGCAGCTTCCGCCACTACCGAAACCTTGAAACCACCGAGGCACGCCTGCGACAGCTGCTGACCGACTTCCGCTTCGACGCCATCGACGCCGTCGTGCTGCGCACGCACAGCGAGCTCCGTCACGCTCCGGCCGCGACGCCGGCGCTGCCGTACTCCTGGTGACGCCCGTGGCCGCCGCCGCTCCTCCGGCCGCCGACATCCGGCCGGGTCGCGTCATCGTCTCGACGGCCGCCAGTGATGCCGAGTGGGATGCGTACGTACGCGCGCATCCCGACGGCACGGTCGATCACCTCTGGGGCTGGCGCAGCGTCATCGCCCGCGCGCTCGGGCACGAAGGCGAGTACCTTGAGGCGCGTCGCGACGGTGCGCTCGTGGGCGTACTGCCGCTGGTGCTCGTGCGTTCGCGCGTCTTCGGTCGCAGCGTCATCTCGATGCCGTTCCTCAACTACGGCGGTGTGCTGGCCGACGATGCGACCGTGGCCGCTGCGCTGTCTGACGCGGCCACAGATATCGCGCGGCGATTCGGCGCGAGTCACGTGGAGTTTCGGCACCGCACACGCATTCGGCCGGACCTGCCGTGCCGGCAGCACAAGCTCGCGATGCAGCGGCCGCTGCCGCCGACATCCGAGGAGCTGTGGGCGGCCGTCGATCGCAAGGTCCGCAACCAGGTGCGGAAGGCACAGAAGTCGGGCCTCGAGGTCCGAAGCGGCGCGCACGAACTGGTCGACGAGTTCTACGGCGTGTTCGCCCGCAACATGCGCGACCTCGGTACGCCCGTGTACCCAAGAACGCTCTTTCGTGAGACGCTCGACGCCTTCGCGGACGCCGCGCGCGTGTACGTGATCCGGCACGGGTCGACGTGCATCGCCGGCGGCGTCGTGCTGCGCTTTGAAGACACGGTCGTCAATCCGTGGGCGTCGTCACTGCGCGAGTTCAGGCCCCTGTGCGCGAACATGCTGCTCTACTGGTCGATGCTCGAAGACGCCGTGCGCGGCGGCGCCACGTCGTTCGACTTCGGGCGATCGTCGCCAGGCGGCGGGACGCACCAGTTCAAGCTGCAGTGGGGAGCCGTCGAGCAGCCGCTCTGCTGGGAGTACGTCCTGCTCACGCGGCGCGAAGCGCCGGATCAGGGACCGTCGAGCGGCCGCTTCGATGCCGCGATCGCTGTCTGGCGCCGGCTGCCGGTCGGTCTGGCCAACGTGCTCGGGCCGCTCGTCGCCCGGCACCTGCCCTGAGCCGTCGTCAGTCGCCCGAACGCCGGTCGCGGATGACGCGCGCCGGCACACCTGCGGCAATGGCGTAGTCGGGGACCGGCTTCGTGACCACGCTGCCCGCGGCCACGACGGCGTGGCGGCCAACGTCAGCGAGCACGATGGCTCCGCTGCCGACCCAGCTGCCCTCGCCGATCGTCACCATGCGAAGCCTGCCCGGCTGTTCGCGGATGGGAATGTCGACGCGTTCTGTGCCGTGAGTGTCGGGACCGCTCGGAATCTGGACGCCGGAAGCGATCAGGACGTCGCGCTGCAGGTGCACCAGACCCAGGTGGCAGTCGGGGCCGACGTACACGTTGGCGTCGATGCGCGCGCCGGCCTGGCTGAGGATCGTGCCGTAGTGCACGCTTGCAGTCCTGTCGAACGAGGCGAGGACCCGTGCGAGAAAGGCGCCGCGCAGGTAGGTGCCGGGAACTCCCGGCAGCCATGCAAGCGCCTGGGTCGACCCCTCGAGGGCCCGGTCCGGGCCGATCGCGAGGCGCTTCACGCAGTACGACAGCAGGGCGGGCGCTACGACGATCGTGGCCATTGCCCGCACGACCGCCTTGAGCGCGTCACGCATGCCATGCCTCCGGCGCGGTCATCCGCGGGCCGGCAACGACCGAGCTGACGTCGTCGACGTGCGTCATAACTGTGATCTCCGGCTCGCCGCGGCCGCTTCGATGATCGTTGCGAACGGTTCCAGCTGTCGCTCCCAGGTGAGCGCACTCAGATCCGCCTGCATGGTCATCGCGCGCCGCTCCTCGGGCGTTTTCGCGAGCAGCGAAACGATGGCGTCGGTGAGGCCCTGGACGTCGGGCGCCGACACACAGGCGCGCGCGACGGGGGGCGGGAGACTCTCCATGAGATTGGGCGTGACTACCGTCGGCAGGCCGGCGGCGACGGCTTCGAGCACCTTGTTCTGGATGCCGCGGGCGGTGAAGAGCGGGGCCGCAGCAACCGCCGCGCGCCAGAGGTAGGGACGCACGTCCGGCACGGCGCCGGTCACAACGATGCCCTGCGCCGGGGCGTGCATGGCCTGCACCTCTTTCGTCGGACTGGAGCCGACGAGCATCAGCGTGGCGTCGGGAAACGTGCGCCTGACGCCCGGCCAGATCGCGCGGCTGAGCAGACGTGCGGCTTCCACGTTGGGCGGGTAGTTCATCACGCCGCAGAAGACGACCGTGCGCTCGCCGCTGGGGGGGCCGGATGGCGCGAGCGAGGCAACGTCGACGCCGTTGCCGACGACCGAAATGCTCGCCCCGGGCGCAATCGCGCGCAGCGTTTCGGCTTCGCGATCGGTCACGACCGTTGTCGCGAAGGCGGCCGCAGCCGCACGTGCCTCGAACCTGCGCAGCACGCGTGCCTCACGCCGGTACACGGGACGCAGGGCCACGGAACCACTGCGCCCGAGCGCCTGCCATTTGGCTGAATCGACGTCCACCATGTCGAGGACGAACGGGATCCGGTCGAGCGGCGTGTCGAATACCAGTCGCGCCATGCCCGAACAGTAGGCAAGCACCACGTGGGGCGGATGTGCGGCGACGGTCTCGTGCAGCAGGGGCCCGAGATCCGGGGAGTCGAGCAGGACGTGCGTCAGCGGACGCGACGAGAACAGCGCGGTCGGGTTCCTCGCCAGGGTGCGGGCGCGGTGCACACGTGCCACCCGGACCGATGCCGCGTTCTTCAGCTCGTTCACCCGTCCCGCTTCGTCATCGTCGTGCACGAGCGAGAGGACGTCGACGGCCGCGATACGGGCCAGTGATTCGAGCAGGAAGAACGCGCGGATGCGATCGCCCCGGTTCGGCGCGTAGGGGAGCCGATGGGTGAGGAACAGGACTCTCAAGTCGCCACGTCAGGCCGGCCCTGCCGGAGCCGACATTATAGGCTGCTCGCCAGCAGCCATCCGGCCGACGCCAGCAGGGTGATCAGGCCGGCAGCCGCAATCAGTGCCGCACGCCGCACCGCGATCGCACGCTGTTCGCGGAACGGCCGGCGTGGTGGCAGCGCGACGGCTTCGACCGCCGGAGCGGGCGGGAGCCAGGCCGCGTCGGTGGCGAGCACGGCGGCGCGCAGCCCCTGTGTCATGACGAGCGTCAGCGGCCGGCTGTACCAGTAGCCCTTCATCGTCGGCAGCGTGCGCATGGCGTAGTCGAAGAAGCGGTGTGCAAGCGCGACGAAGCGCGCGCGGTCGTCGCCGGCCGAGAAGCGCGCGGCCCAGTAGAACACATCCGCCTTGCGCAGGTCCTGTGCCACCCATGTCTCGGTGGGGTACTCCAGCAGCTCCCTGCGTTCGAAGTAGGGACGCTCGTGGACCGTCATCCAGTCCGCGAAGGCACGGAGCGACCGGAGGGCGTGACTGCAGGCGGCATCGCGCTCACCGCGCTCGAGCTTGTGCTCGACGTAGAAGCCGAGGCTCTGGAGGAACGCTGTATACGACCAGCAGGCCTCGATGTTCTCGACGTAGACCGTCGGAATCGGCTCATCGGGGTGTATGCAGCGCGCGATGATCGCTTCCGCCTTGCGGAGGTACCGGTCGTCGTCGGTGAGCCGGTGCGCGACGAGGCAGGCGAGGATCGAATGACCCGCGCCGCGCCCGGGCCGCTGGTGGTTGAACGTCCGGCTCGCCAGCCCGGTGTCGGCGCGCGACAGCCAGCGGAACGGCGTCAGCCGCCCCTCGTCCATGTCGATGACCCACTGGCCGAGCCCGACGGCCGCGTCCTTCGACAGGCGATCGCCGGTCAGGCAGTAGTGCAGCATCAGCCCGAGGTTGTAGTTGTGCTCGGCCGACGGTCCTCCACCTGCCGCTCCATCCTTCGGATACGTACGGTGTGTCGACGTCCCGGCATCGACGTAGTGGTTCGTGTGCCAGAACAGGCCCCCGTTGTAGGCGGCCTTGTCCTCGCTCGTGTGGTAGACGTCGATGTCGCGCACGTGGCGCGCGAGATCGTCCATCAGCGCCCACCACCGGGCGTCGCCCGTTCGCAGGAACTGGAGCGCGAAGCCGGCGATCGGGTCGTACTGGTTGTTGTAGTGCGAGACGAAGGGACGATCCGGCGGCTGGAAGGCTGATTCGTGGTCGGCCGGCATGTCGCCAAAATGGCGCCAGCCGTACTCGTCGGCCTGTTCCCGCTTGGCGAAGAAGCCGAGCGCGGCGTCGAGCCCCGTGTCGACGAGGGCAATGTAGTCGTCGCGCGGCGGCGTGTCGGTGACGGGCAGCCCTGGAATCGCGCCGGTGCGTGCGACGTGCACAGCGTCCGGTACGAACAGGATCGGATCGTGGCACCAGGCCAGTGGCGATTCTGTCACCGCGTCGCGGCCGATGGCGAGCACGACCGTGTGGGTCTTCTGTTCGCCGCCCTGCAGCTCGTGGAGGTCTCCCGCACCTGCGGGAAAGAGGCCCACGACCAGCTCGCCGGCATCGACCCGAATCGACCGCGGGAAGTTTTCCCAGAAGGCCGGCACTGCCACCGCGGCCGGACCAGCGTCGGTGTCGAGTGCGAAGTTTGGCGTAGCCCGGCCGCCCGTTTCCTCGCGGGTGCCCGTGCGCAGCCGGTACCCGCAGAAGGGGAGCGTCACCTTGCCGTCCCGGTTCACGTGCGTGCGGGCGTTCCAGTTCGGTCCTCCGCTCGAGGCCTGCAGCAGATCGACGGGCATCTCGATCGGCGTCGGTGTCGCTTCCGGATCGAGCGACATGTGCAGGCCGCGCACGGTCGACTTCAGACCGATGGTGAGGTCCGCCGCGTCGAGCAGCACGGAGCCCGGATCGCCGAGCGGCCAGCGACCGCCCGGATGCACCGCGCGCCGCCGGTTCCGGAGCGTGAGCGACAGGCGAACGACCGGCGTTCCCGCGAAGATTTCGACCGTGGCAAAGGCCTCGAGCGGCAGATCGGATCCGCCATCGTGCCGCGCGCCGACTGCCAGCTCGGCGCGCAGCGGGCCCGCCTCAACGACGGTCACGTCGGAAACCGTCCAGCTGATCCGACGACCATCGATCGTCACGGCGAGGCCCGATCGGGCCTCGTCGAGCATCTGCCGTCCTTCAACGGAAGCGCCCGTCAGCGGAAAGGGACCGCCGGGCCGAATCTCGAACGTGCTTCTGCCGGTCGTGATCCTGAATTGACCGTCGCGCTCTTCGACCACGACCCCTGCGGTTGGTTGTGCCGGTGCTGCGTCGCCACCGGCGTACACGACGAGAGGCGGGGGAGAGGAGCCAGCTGGACAATCAATCCGGAAGTCGAGCAGCGCCCACCGGATTGACCCGTCGGGCCAGGCGTCGAGTGCCCGCGCCTGGACGGGCAGCGGGCGACCATCGGTTGTCGCGAGCTGAATCTGCGCGGTTCGATCGACGACGCCGCGCGGGAGGGGGACGCCGAGTCGGACAGGTTCGCCGCGGCGGTTTCCGGAATATCGACGTGGTGTGACGGGGTTCAGCGTGAAGGAAACCGTCCGCGACTCGGGCATACGAGCGGTGATGATACCGTCCCGGCGGGATCATCACCGCTCCTGAAGACTCAGGCCATCAGGTGCCCGGGTGGCCGGGCGGCAGCCAGCCGCCGTTGACGCACGTCCAGTTGGCGCCTGGACGCGGCGTGCTGCATCCGGTCGGCAGTCCGGGCGACGGCTGTACGACCGGCGGAGGCGGTGCGATCGTCGTCGGCGGCAGCATGCCGGGCGGCAGCCATCCACCGTTGTAGCAGGTCCAGTTCGCACCGGGCTGCGGCGTCGTGCACGGCACGGCAGACGGTGGTTGTGGCGTCGGCGCCGGTGACGCGGGCGGCGTTGATGGCGGCGCTGGCGTCGTCGGCGGGACGATGCCGGGCGGCAGCCATCCGCCGTTGTAGCAGGTCCAGCTGGCGCCGGGGCGTGGTGTCGTGCACGGGATCGACGGCGCTGGCGTGCTCGGGGTGCCTGGCGCGCTCGGCGGCGTCGGCGCAGGCGCGGCCGGCGGCGTCGAGGGAACCGGCATCCCCGGTGGCAGCCAGCCGCCGTTGACGCACGTCCAGCCCGTTCCCGGCTGCGGGGTGGTGCATCCACTGCCGGGGTTCGTCGGTACCGACGTGTTGCTCACCGTGACCGTGATCGGGCTCGACGTCCGCGTGTTGCCGGCGGCGTCGCGGGCGATGGCGCGCAGCACGTGGGCGCCGTTGGCGACGCCGGTCGTGTTCCAGCTCACACTGTAGGGCGGCGACGTGTCGGGAGCGCCGAGATTGTTGCCGTCGAGCGTGAACTGCACGGCCGTCACCCCGACGTTGTCGCTTGCTGAAGCACTTACCGTCACAGTGCCTCTGACCGTCGCTCCCGATGCAGGAGAGGTCAGCGTGACGGTGGGCGCCGTTGTGTCGGCGCTCTCGTTGCGCACGGTCACCGTCCGTGCGGTCGACGTCCGTGTGTTGCCGGCCGCATCACGGGCGACGGCGCGCAGCACGTGCGTGCCGTTGGCCGCCGTCCGCGTGTTCCAGTTGATCGCGTACGGCGGTGATGTGTCGGGTGCACCGAGGTTCACGCCGTTGAGCGTGAACTGGACCGACGTCACGCCGACGTTGTCGGAGGCGCTTGCCGACACGGTGACGGTCCCGCTGACGGTGGCGCCGTTGGCCGGCGCCGTCAGGCTGACGGTGGGCGCGGTCGTGTCGGCGGTGCTGTTGCTGACCGTGATGGTCACCGGGGCCGACGTGGCCGTGTTGCCGGCCGCGTCCCTGGCCACGGCCCGGATCGTGTGCGCGCCGTTCGAGACGGTACGACTGTTCCAGGACACCTGAAACGGGGCGCTCTGGTCTTCGGTACCGACGGTCGTGCCGTCGACCGTGAACCAGACGCCGGTCACGCCGACGTTGTCCGTCGCGCTGGCCTGGAGCGTCGTGGTGCCGCTGACGACGGCGCCTGCCGACGGCGACGTCACGCTCACGGAGGGGGCGGTCGTATCGGCCGGCGGCGTCGAGCCGCCGTTGTACTCGTCGGCGCCGGCGTCGGGGCCACCGCCGGACGGTCGTGCCTGGCCATCCCAGTCGACCGGCGCATCGGCCGTCGTCGCACCCGCGTTGATCGCTGCGCTCGCGTTCGACGTCAGGTGCAGGTCGCCTGCGTTCGGGTTGACGAACCAGCTCGCCGCTGCGCTCCAGATGTTGCCTGCTGCGGTCGACGACGCGCCGTCGCGGTTCTGGTAGCCGCGGTCCGACAGGTTGTTGACGACCACCACGCCACTCGCGTTCGGGAAGCGGACTTCGATCGCGTTCGGATACTGCCCGTTGGTGAGGATCGTGTTGTGCACGACCTTCGTCGACGGGCTGTCGAAGACCGCGATCGGCACGTCGCCGCCGCTGCCCGGGGTGCGGACGATGAAGTTGTTGCGGATGATGCCGCCCGTGTGGTCGTTCGGCGTGCGATCGACCAGGCCGAGGCTGATGTCGCGGTGGTTGTCGATGAACGTATTGCCCTCGACAATCGTGCCGCTCGACCCGTTCCACATCAGCACCGCCGGTCCCGCCAGCTGTCCCTGCGGCGCGCGGATCCGCCGGAACAGGTTGTGCCGGATGATCCAGTCGCGCCCGGTGTGCACGTCGATGGCGTTCGTGTAGTCGGTCGGCGCGTGGGTCGTGTATTCGAACACCGAGTACTCGACGATGCCGTTGTCGACACCACCGCCCGAGCCGTCGGGATTGGCCTTGATCAGCTGCTGACCCCCGTCGACGAGCCGCACGTTGTAGATGCGCGGCGCCTCGGTTCCGGCGTTCAGCATGATCGGGTGCTGGTAGATGTCGCGGATCGTCAGGTTCGCGATCGTCAGGTTCGTCGCGCCGTTGCCGGCCCAGATGCCGTACGGCACGTTGCTGCTCGGCACGTTCATGCCCTGGCCGACGAGGACGACGTCGTTGCGGTTGTTGGTCGCGCCGCGGATCGTGACGTTCGACTTATTGCCGTTGACCCACAGCGTGCTGGTCAGGTGATACGTCCCCGGCGCGATCACGATGGTCGTGTTCGACGTCGCGCTGCTGACGGCGTTCTGCAGCGCCTGGACGCTCGAGACGTTGACGACGGTGCCGCTCGGCGCCGGGAGGGGCGGCGCCGAGTCGGGTGAGAGAGCGAGGGTCGACTGCGAGACCCACGATCCCGGGAGGAGGACGAGGAGAGTCAGGGCAGCCGCCAGCCAGGCCAGCGGTCGAGTCATCAGCGCTGTACCTCCGGGTGGCTGGGCGGCAGCCACCCACCGTTCAGGCAGGTCCAGTTGGCTCCGGGCCTGGGCGTGGTGCACCCGCCGGCCGACGGCGCCGGCAGCACCGGCGCCGGGACGAAAGCGGGCGGCGCCGACGGCACCGGCATGCCGGGCGGCAGCCAGCCGCCGTTGTAGCAGGTCCAGTTGCTGCCGGGCCGCGGCGTCGTGCACGGGGTCGTCGACGGCGCACTCGGCACCGACGGTGCACTCGGTGTCGAGGGCACAACCGACTGCGACGGGATCGGCATGCCGGGCGGCAGCCAGCCGCCGTTGTAGCAGGTCCAGTTGGCGCCGGGCCGCGGCGTCACGCACGGGACCGACGGGGTGCTGGGCGTCGACGGCGTACTCGGTGCCGAGGGCGTACTCGGGGCCGTCGTCCGGTTGTTGACGACGACCGTCCGCGTGGTCGTGCGGGTGTTGCCCGCCGCGTCGCGCGCGATGGCGCCCAGCACGTGTGTCCCGTTGGCGGCACCACGCGTGTTCCACGCGATGGCATACGGCGGCGTCGTGTCGGCCGCGCCGAGCGGGACGCCGTTGAGCGTGAACTGGACGGACGTCACGCCGACGTTGTCCGACGCGTTGGCCGCGACGGTCACCGTGCCGCTGACCGTCGCGCCGGCGGCCGGCGCCGTGAAGCTGATCGAGGGCCGCCGCGTGTCGCGGCTGCCGCTGCCGCTTCCACTGCCGCCACCACTGCTGCCGTTGCTGACCGTGACGGTGCGGCTGGCCGACGTGGTGACGTTGCCGGCGGCATCGCGGGCGATGGCGCGCAGTACGTGCGTTCCATTGCCGGCGCTCGTGGTGTTCCAGCTGATCTGGTAGGGCGCCGTCGTGTCGGGCGCGCCCAGGTTCACGCCGTTGAGCTGGAACTGCACCGATGCGACCCTGACGTTGTCCGACGCGGTGGCCGACACGGTAACGGTTCCGCTGACGGTGGCGCCGTTCGCCGGGGCAGTGAGACTGACGCTTGGAGCGACCGTGTCGGTACTGCCGCCGCCGCTACCGCTGCCGCCAGTGCTGTTGTTGACGGTGACGGTGACCGGCGCCGAGGTGGCCGTGTTGCCCGCTGCATCGCGCGCCACGGCGCGAATCGTGTGCGTGCCGTTGGCGACCGTCGTCGTGTTCCAACTGATCTGGTACGGCGCGCTCGTGTCTTCATTACCGACGGGGTTGCCGTCGACGGTGAACCAGACGCTGCTGACGCCGACGTTGTCGGTGGCCGACGCCGCGAGCGTGACCGTGCCGCTCAGCGTGCTGCCCGCCGACGGCGAGGCGAGCGTCACCGACGGCGCCGTCGTGTCGGCCGCCGGCGCGCCGCTGCGCCGTTCGTAGACACGGACGTAGTCGATCTCGAAGTGCTGCGGGAAGGCGACGCTGCCGTCGGGACTGCCCGGCCACGAGCCGCCGATTGAGAGGTTCAGCAGCAGGTGACTGGCGCTCGCCGGTGCCGCGTTCGACGGCCCGCAGGTCTGGACGCCGTCGATGTACCACGTGGTACGGCCGCCGACGACCTCGACGGCGTAGACGTGCCACTGGCCCGCGAAGCTCTGGCGGAACGGCGCGCACTCGATCGCCTTCTGGTGCGGCTGGCCGTCGAGGTTCCACTTGTGCTGGACCTGGTAGACGACGTTCGGATCGCCGATGTTCTCCATCACGTCGATTTCGACGCCGACGTCCGGGTTGGGCATGGTGCCCTCGCGCGTCCAGATGGCTGGCCAGCCGCCGCGGAACGCGGGGATGTTTGCCCGGACCTCCAGTCGGAAGTCCGGGCCGAACGTACGCTTGCCGCGCGTATTGACGGCACCCGACGTGTACTGCCGGTTGCCCGCCGATTCGCGTCGGCCGGTCAGCCGGAGAACGCCGTTGCTGACCGTGACGTTCGCGGGCCGCCAGGCCTGCTCGGTGCCGCCGTAGCTGCTGGTCGTGCTGTCCTCGACATTCCAGGCCGACGTGTCGAGGCCGGAGCCGTTGAACTCGTCAGACCAGGTGAGGACCCAGCTCTGCGACGACTGGGCAAACGCGGGGGCAGCAACGCCCAGGATCAGGGACACGAGCAGCGCGATCACGGAATGGCGCATGATCTTTCTCCTTGCCGTGCATCACGCGGCTATGAGATCGGAAATCCGGGCGGCAGCCAGCCGCCGTTGCGGCAGAACCAGTTGGCTCCGGGCCTGGGCGTGGTGCACCCGCCGGCCGACGGCGCCGGCAGCACCGGCGCGGGGACGAAGGCGGGCGGCGCCGACGGGATCGGGAAGCCGGGCGGCAGCCAGCCGCCGTTGTAGCAGGTCCAGTTGGCGCCGGGCCGTGGTGTCACGCACGGGATCGTCGACGGCGCACTCGGCGTCGACGGCGTGCTCGGCGTCGACGGCGTGCTCGGCACCGACGGGGCGCTCGGTGCCGACGGTGCAACCGACTGCGACGGGATCGGGAAGCCGGGCGGCAGCCAGCCGCCGTTGTAGCAGGTCCAGTTGGCGCCGGGCCGCGGCGTCACGCACGGGACCGACGGCGTGCTGGGTGTCGACGGTGTGCTCGGCGCGGACGGTGTACTCGGCGCCGAGGGCGTACTCGGGGTGGTCGCCTGGTTGTTGACGACGACCGTCCGCGTAGTCGTGCGGGTGTTGCCCGCCGCGTCGCGCGCGATGGCGCCGAGCACGTGTGTGCCGTTGCCGGCTCCGCGCGTGTTCCACGCGATGGCGTACGGCGCCGTCGTGTCGGGCGCCCCCAGGTTCACGCCATTGAGCGTGAACTGCACCGAGACGACTCCAACATTGTCCGACGCGTTGACGGAAACGGTCACCGTGCCGCTGACCGTCGCACCGGCGGCCGGCGCGGTGAAGCTGACGGACGGCCGCTCCGTGTCACGCCAGCGGCTGCCGCTTCCACTGCCCCCGCTGCCGCTACCGCCACTTCCGCCAGTGCTGTTGTTGACGGTGACGGTGACCGGTGCCGAGGTGGCCGTGTTGCCGGCCGCATCGCGCGCCACGGCGCGGATCGTGTGCGTGCCGTTGGCGACCGTCGTGG
>QGVF01000164.1 GCA_003242705.1 Acidobacteriota bacterium | reverse complement strand
GGGGGGGGGGTGGCGACGGGGTGGTGTGTGCCTGCCGCGGGCCGGTGCCGGGTGGCGGGCCGGTCCGCACCGGTGGCGACGAAGGGCGGCCGATCGTGCTGAGCGATCCCGACTCGGCGCCGGCGCGTGCGCTGTTCGCGGCGGCCGAGCGGGTGGCCCAGCAGGTCTCGATCGCGTCGTACGCGTCCCGAGCAATTCCCCTGACCGAAGTCCGCTGATCACGCGGCACCGACACCGGACGGCCTGCCGGTCCGGGCAGGCCCGTGTGTCCACGAGAGAGGCATGCTGTCGATTCCGTACACACACACCCGGTTGTCGAACGGCCTCGACGTCATCGTTCACGAGGATCACCGGATGCCCCTCGCGGCGGTGAACGTCTGGTATCACGTCGGTTCGAAGAACGAGCAGCGCGGGCGAACGGGCCTTGCGCACCTGTTCGAGCACCTGATGTTCGAAGGGTCGGCGCACCAGCGCGACGGGTATTTCGGGCCGCTGCAGCAGGCGGGCGCGTCGCTCAACGGTTCGACGAGCACCGACCGGACGAACTACTGGGAGCTGGTTCCCATCGGGGCGCTCGACCTGGCGCTGTGGATGGAGGCCGATCGCATGGGCTGGCTGCTGCCCGCGCTCAGCCAGGAGCGGCTCGACAACCAGCGATCGGTCGTGCTGAACGAGCGCCGCCAGAGCTACGAGAATCGTCCCTACGGCCTGGCGACGTTCACGCTGATGGCGGCCATCTTCCCGCCCGATCACCCGTACCACTGGCCGACGATCGGCGAGCCGGCCGATCTCGAAGCGGCGACGCTCGACGACGTGCGCGCGTTCTTCCAGCGCTACTACCATCCGGGCAACGCGTCGCTGGTCATCGCGGGTGATGTCGAGACCGACGACGTGCTCCGACGGGTGGAGGAACTCTACGGCGACATCCCGGCGGGCGAGCCGGTCGGGCGGATGGCGCCTGCGGTGCCGCCGCCGGCGCCTCGGAGGATGGTCATGGAGGATCGGGTGGAGCTGCCGCGGCTGTATCTGGCCTGGCCGACGCCGCAGCTGTTCGCCGACGGCGATGCGGCGCTCGATCTGGTTGCCGACCTGCTCGGCAACGGACGGACGTCGCGCCTGTACAGCCGGCTCATCCACGACCGGCGCATCGCGGTGGAGCTGGCGGCCGGCCAGACGTCGCGTGAGATTGCGAGCACGTTTCAGATTGTCGCGACGGCCGCGCCGGGGCGCACGCTCGACGAGCTCGAGGACGCGATTCACGACGAGATCGCGCGGTTCGCCGACGAGGGGCCGTCGGAAGGCGAGGTTGAGCGCGGACGGGCGCAGGCGGAGACGGCGTTCGTCTATCGCGTCCAGGCGCTCGGCGGCTTCGGCGGCAAGGCGGATCAGCTCAACGCCTACCAGACGTACCTGGGCGTGCCCGACTGGTTCCAGAGCGATCTCGATCGCTACCTGCACGCCACGCGCGACGATCTGCGCCTGACCTGCGGCGCCTGGCTCGCGCGCGATCGCGCCACGACGCTGGCGGTCGTGCCGCACGGCACGGCGGCCGGGGCGCTCCGCGATGCGGAGCTCGTCGAGCGGGGGAGAGCATGAGCACCCGCTTCCGTCGGCCCGAGCCCGGCCCCCCGGCACCCGTCCGCTTTCCGTCCATCGTGCGCCATACGCTCGACAACGGGCTGGCGGTCTGGACGATTCCGTACGGCGCCCTGCCGGTTGCCACGACGACGCTCGTGATCGGCCGGGGGACGGCAGAGGATCCGCCCGACCGCCACGGTCTGGCGAGCCTGACGGGCGATCTGCTCGACGAGGGTGCGGGGCGTCTCGACGCGATCGAGCTGGCCGACGCGTTCGCGCGCGCGGGCACGCACCTGAACATCGACACGGGTCCCGACGCGACGACGCTGTCGTGCGCGGGCCTGTCGCGCGTGCTCGACAGGATCCTCGACCTCATGGCCGACGTCGTGATTCGGCCTCGGCTCGGCGAGGAGGATTTCGAGCGCGTGCGCGAACTGCGCATCAACCGGCTGCGGCAGCTCAGCCGCTCGGCCGGTTCGATGGCCGATCGCGCCTGGGTCACGGCCGTGTTCCGGGATCACCCGTACGGCCACGGCGCGATGGGGACGACGGCGGCGCTTTCGGCGATGAGTGTCGACGATGCGCGGACGCACTGGCAGCGTCACCTGGCGCCGTCGGTCGCGACGCTGATTGTGGTGGGCGACGTGCAGCCGGACGACGTGACGACTGCGGCCGAGCGGGCATTCGGTGCCTGGTCGGTCACGCCTGATGAGCCGGTGGCAGCGCCTGCGTCGACGGCGCCGGATGCCCGCATCCTGCTGGTCGACCGCCCTGGGGCCGCGCAGTCGGAACTGCGCGTCGGCCATGCCGCGCCGCCGCGATCGACACCGCTCTATCACTCGCTCGTCGTGGCGAACGCCGTACTCGGGGGACAGTTCACCAGCCGGATCAACCAGCGGTTGCGCGAGGAGATGGGCATCACCTACGGCGCGCACACGTCGTTCGACTTCCGCCGACTGGCCGGATCGTTTTCGTGCGACACGAGCGTCCAGACGGACGCCACGGCCGACGCGGTCCGTGAGATCCTCGCGCAGTTCGACGCGATTCGCGGTGCAGCCGTCGATGCCGACGAACTCGATGCGGCCCGGGCGTCGCTCACGCGCGGCTACGTGCGGAACTTCGAGACCGCGGGGCAGATCAGCCGTGCCGCCGTGCAGCTCGTCACGTACGACCTGCCGGACGATACGTTCGATCGCTTCGTGCCTGTCGTCGGGTCGGTGACGAGCGACGACGTGCAGCGTGCGGCGCGGGAGGTGATCGATCCGGCGAAGGCCACGGTGGTCGTCGTCGGAAATGCCGAGGACTGCCGTGCGTCACTCGAGCAGATCGGGCGACCGATCGAAGCTGTCACACCCGAGTTCTGAAGACTGCATGCAAGGCTGCAGGCGCTTCGCGGGTGTGACCTGATCCGACAGGGGCGGTGCTACACTTGACCCCTTATGAGCAGTCTCGCTCGCTGGAGTGTCAGCCTGATTGCGATGATCGGGATCATCGCGGCCGCGGTGGCTGGCGCCACGGTCTGGCTGCTCGTCACCGATCCGATCGCTGGTGCTGACGTCATTTCGTCGGCCATCACGTCGCGCGACGTCACGCCCTTCCTGCGCGCGATTGGCGCCGTTCTCTTCGAGGCGCTGCAGAGCCTGTTCGGGTACCTCTAGCGCGGGCGATTCGAGCGCTCGAACGGCGCGCCCGCCGCAGTATGCAGGACGTCGTCTTACTTCGCGGCGCTGCGTCTGGTTTCGAGCTCTTCCCAGCGGGCGTAGGCCTGTTCGAGCTCGGCCTGCAGTGATTCGAGCCTGGCGACCGTCTCGCGGACGTCACCGGCGGCCTCGCGGTAGAAGTCGGGCGAGGCGAGCTTCGTTTCGATGTCGGCGATCTGCTGCTCGAGCTCTTCGATGCGCCCGGGCAGGGCTTCGAGCTCGCGCGTTTCCTTGTAGGACAGCTTCGCGGGGTTGGGCTGGCGCGTGCGCTGCGGTGCGGGCGCGCGGGGTGCCGGCGGCGGTTCCGGGGTGACGGGCTGCGGACGCTGCCGCTGCCAATCGTCGTAGCCGCCGACGTACTCGGTGACCCGGCCGTCGGGCTCGAAGGCCAGGATGCTCGTGACGACGTTGTCGAGGAACGTGCGGTCGTGGCTGACGAGGAGGACCGTGCCATCGAAGTCGGCGAGTTGTGCCTCGAGCAGTTCGAGGGTTTCGAGGTCGAGGTCGTTGGTCGGCTCGTCGAGGATGAGCACGTTGGCCGGCCTGGTGAAGAGGCGGGCGAGGAGCAGGCGGCTGCGCTCGCCGCCCGAGAGGGTTTTCACGCGCGACTGGACGCGTTCCGGGGGGAACAGGAAGTCCTTCAGGTACCCGACGACGTGGCGGGGGCGGCCCTGGACGAGGACGGTGTCGTTGCCGTCGGCGATCGTGTCGAACACGGTTCGCTCGGGATCGAGCTGTTCGCGCTGCTGGTCGAAGTACGCGATCTCGAGGCCGGTGCCGCGGTGGACTTCGCCCGAGTCAGGTGTGAGCTGTCCGGTGAGCAGGCGCAGCAGCGTGCTCTTGCCCGCGCCGTTGGGGCCGACGAGGCCGATGCGGTCACCGCGCATGATGCGGATGGAGAAGTCGTCGATGACGGTGCGGGTATCGAAGGCGATGCTGACGTGTTCGGCTTCGAACACGACATGCCCCGACCGGTCGGCCGATCCAATCTCCAGCCTGACCTGTCCCTGTCTCTCCCGTCGCCGGGCGCGCTCGTCGCGCATGGCCATCAGGGCGCGGACGCGTCCTTCGTCGCGGGTGCGGCGGGCCTTCACGCCGCGCCGCAGCCAGGCTTCTTCTCCGGCCAGCCGCCGGTCGAACTTTTCGGCTTCGCGCGCCTCGGCGGCGAGCAGCGCTTCCTTCTTTGCCAGGTACGAGTCGTAGTCGCCCGGCCATGACGTCAGGCGGCCGCGGTCGAGCTCGACGATACGGGTGGCGAGACGTCGGAGGAAGGAGCGGTCGTGGGTGACGAAGACGACCGCGCCGGCGTATGCGGCGAGGAAGTCTTCGAGCCACGCGATGGCGTCGATGTCGAGGTGGTTGGTCGGCTCGTCGAGCAGCAGCAGATCGGGGCTGGCGACCAGTGCGCGGCCGAGCAGCACCCGCCGACGCCAACCTCCTGACAGGGTCTCGACGCGGGCATCGGCCGGCAGCTTCAGGCGGTTGATGACGAGCTCGACGCGGCGCTCGACGTGCCAGGCGTCACGTTCGTCGAGCTGTTGCTGGAGGCGTGCGAGCTCGTCGAGCGCGTCGGCCGATCCGTCGGCGACCTGGCGTGCGGCGTGGTGGTAGGCGCGAACGATCTCGCCGTCGCGGCCGAGGCCGTCGGCCAGCAGGTCGAAGACGGTGCGTGGCGGCAGGTCCGTGACGTCCTGGTCGAGCCTGGCGCTCTGGAGGCCTGGCGAACGCCAGATGCGGCCGCTGTCCGGTTCGAGCTCATCGTTCAGGATGCGGAGCAGGGTCGACTTGCCGGTGCCGTTGCGGCCGATGATCGCGATGCGCTCGCCGTTGTCGATCTGCAGGCTGGCACCATCGAGCAACGGCAGGTGCCCGAAGGCGATCGAGACATCGGTGAGCGCGACGAGGGGCATCACGCCATTGTAAAGACGAAGGGGCTGCCGGTGGTTCGGCAGCCCCTTCGGGTGTTCGGGACCTTGCGTGGTCCCCGGTTTGTTCGGAGGGGATCAGTGTCCGCCTCCGCCTCCAAGTGTCTGTGCCTTGTAGCCGCCCTGGCTGCGGTAGTAGAGCAGCAGGAGGACGTAGGCGACGGCCATGACCATGGGCAGGTAAGCGAACTGCATCAGCGTCTTCTGCTTGTGCTCGCCGACGACGGCTTCGGCGAGGGCGCGCTCGGCTGGCGGCAGGGCGTCCTGCCTGGCCTTATCAAGCGGCCGGTACGGGCCGACGGTGGTCGGGCCGATGCCGAGGCCGCGGATGACCGGGAAGGTCTGGGGCTCGGCGGCGATCTGCTGGTAGATGGCGGGCTGGGCCTGCTGCATGGCCAGGTCGAGGTTGCGGTCCTGGATGGCGCCGAGGAACGGCGCGCCCAGCGCGCCGCCCGCATCGCCGCCCTGGCGCCCCACCCCATTGGGGGGAGGGGGGC